>NZ_MKIE01000001.1:0-300000 GCF_001855385.1 Andreesenia angusta
GCCGCTAGATCATTCGAATTCCGACCGAAGTTTTCCTTCGAGTTCTCTCGCTCGACTTGCATGTGTTAAGCACGCCGCCAGCGTTCATCCTGAGCCAGGATCAAACTCTCATTTAAAAAGTTTATCTTGGTCAGTCTTGCTGACTGTTTTTTCAGTTTTTTTGGATGTCTGATCATCCGTTAATTTGATCTCCCTTGCGGTCGATCTTAAGGAATTAACTTGCTTTTTACTGTTCAACTTTCAAAGTTCATCGCAGTCGGCGTTTGTTCCCCGCTGACTACTTTATCTACTATATCACAACCAGTTCATGGTGTCAATAGCTTTTTTAAATCTTTTTAACGTTTCTTTAATGCTGTCTTAACTCAACTTGTTTCTCTTTCGCCATCTCTCAGAGACAACTTGCTTATCTTAACACTATCTAGCATGCATGTCAATAGTTTTCTCGTTCTTTTTTTATTTGCAGAGCAGAATACTTCACTGTCTGAATGTTCCGCTCTGCGCCTGATCTCTTTGCAGTATAGCTCTAAGACAATTCTACAGCCTTTTTGCAAGCTATAACTATCTCGTCTTCAGGGTCTATTCTGTAAGCCCTTTCTATATCCGCCTTCGCTTCCTCTAACTGTCCTATCTGAAATTTCGCCATACCTCTATTGCATATTACCTCATGATTTCTAGGCTCTATCTTTATGGCCTCACTGAACATCTCTATGGCCTTTTCAAACTCATACTTAGAGGCATAACAAAGCCCAAGCTCATTCAGGCTGTCTATCTGTCCAGGGTTCAACTCCAGCACTTCTTTAAAGTACTCTATAGCTTCGTCTACTTCCCCTATCTGCCTGTAGCCCAGTCCCAGCATAAAGCTAAGATTCCACCATCCTTCGTGTCTCTGCACAAGCGGAAGCAGTGTCTCTATTCCCTCTACTGCCCTGCCTTCAAGTATCTTGCTGTATCCCTCTTCGTATATCACGTCGTCCTCTGTCGATTCAAGCTGATCTCTCACCTCGTCCAATAGTTCCTTCTCGCGCCCGAAATGAAGGAACTTCTCCCAGTATATCTTGCTCTTTCTGAACTCACTGAAGTGCTTGTAGTAGTAGCCCAGCTTGTAGTATGTTATGGGCCTGTTTTTCGACGCTATCTTCTGCATCTGGAAAAGTGCAGCCTTTAGAAACTCGCTCCCAAGTTTTTTGTCTCCAAGCTCATAGGCTCTCTTCGCCCTCTCCTCCATAGCCACAGCGTAGCTGTATCTGGCATCGTCATCTTCAGGGTTTAGCTCTATATTGGCCCTAAAGCAGATGATCGCATCGTCTATCCGACTCTTCTTCAAGTTCTCTACTCCAAGGTACTTTATATACTCCTCTATCTTGCTGTCGTAGCTGTAAAGTGCCTTCTTGTACTCCTCTGCGTGCACGAACTCAGGATCCACCCCTATCGTATATATCATGCCATCTATCATATTCGAAAACCTGACTTCCTCCTCAGGATTTCCGCTTTTTACTTCCTCTATCAAGCTCTCTGTAAGTATCGGAAGCGGCGTCTCGCTGTAAATCCTGTATCCGTTTACATCTATAGAACTCCCCTCTTTCAGCTCTATAAACGAAAGCTCGCTCGTCTTTTTCTTGAAATACTCCTCTATCCTAGACATCTCATCACCCTTTCCAGCTCATCTTTTATATCCAAAACTCTCGATTTTTGAAGCTCTCTTTCGCTTACACTGTAGTCGAACATATATACAGACTCCAATGGTTCTCCATCCATGCTGTATTTAAACTTTTCAAAGTGAAGCTTTTTATGGAGCTTATTGTAGTCTCGCTCATCTACATCTCCAAAGTACCTGTTCCTCATCTCCTCGTCTCTTAAGAGCAGGTACTTCTCTTCTTTTGACAGCTCGCCAGACTTCCCTCCAAGAAACTCCGGGACATTAGGCGACCTTGTATTCCTTACAAAGTCAAACCTAAGCAGCTCTGTCATCATGTCTATGTCGCTTCCATGCTTTTTTTCGGCAAACTCCTTCAAAAGCTTGTACTGCACCACTTTGCTGTGTGGGCTTTCATAGTGCCCATTCTCTCTCCAGTATTCAGACAGCGCTTCGTAAAACCTAAAAGGCGAGCGGTATATATTTTCAATCATATAGGAAACCGTCTTTTCAAAGTCCTTCTCGTTTCCGTAGACTTCCACCAGCTCCTCTATGTCCTTTATCCTGAGCATATCACTGTAAGGCATATATCTGTTTTCCAGCACTTCATAAGGAGCTCTGTCTATAAACTTGAATCCATGGAGCTCCCTTTCAGCCCTGAGGCTCGAACCCTTTAGCAGCTTCAGAAAGCCGAGCTGAAGTTTCTCTGGCTTAAGACTGTAGACATCGTTGAAAGACTTTTCAAAGCTTCTATAGTCCTCGTGCGGAAGCCCCGCTATCAAGTCGAGATGCAGATGTATATTCTGCAAGCTCCTCAGCTTCGCTACAGACTTTGAAAGCCTCTCAAAGTCTGTAGTCCTGTTTATGGCATCTATCGTCTCGCTGTTTGTAGACTGAACTCCTATCTCGAACTGGACAAGTCCAGGCGGAAGTGTAGACAGCAGTTCCATCATCTCATCATCTAGGAGATGTGCTGTTATTTCAAAGTGGAAGTTCGTATACCCGTTATCATTTTCCAGTATATACCTAAGCACTTCCATAGCATGCGCTTTCTTGGCGTTGAAAGTCCTGTCTATAAACTTGACCTGCTTGACTTTGGCGTCTAAAAACCTCTTTAAATCTCGTTTCACTCTCTCTATGTCGAAAAATCTGACACCTTTTATAGTGGACGAAAGACAGAACTTGCAGTTGAAAGGGCAACCCCTGGAACTTTCGTAGTATATTATCTTGTTCTCGTATTCCTCTAGGTCTCCGCTGTACACGTCTGGAATCTCTGAAAGATCTGCAAGCTCTGTACGAGACGGATTTACGACTGCACAGTCCCCGTCTCTGTAAGTTATTCCCAAGACTGTGCTCAAAGGCTTTTCGCCCCTCAAGGCGACTAGGACCTCAGCAAAGCTTATCTCGCCTTCCCCAGATATCACTATGTCTACAGCGCTGTTTTCGGCTATCAGACTTTCCGTCTCAAAAGAGACTTCAGGTCCCCCAAGTACTATTTTCACATCTGGAAGCAGCATCTTTATGGCCTCCGAGATGCTGAGTATCTCTGAGACATTCCATATATAGACCGAAAACGCCAGCACGTCCGGCATCTTTCTGTATATCTCCCCTATTATATGGTTTATATTTTGGTTTATGGTGTATTCGGCTATCTCTATTTCAACGTCTGTCTCTTTTTCAGCGAAAGCCTTCAAGTATCTCAGTGAGAGCGCCGTGTGTATATATTTTGAATTCAGTGTAGAAAGCAGTACCTTCATATCAATCCTCTTCTCTTTAAATTTATAGTTTTAATTTTAATCGACTTCTACATTTTTTTCAAACTAATGCTATAATATATTGTAACGATCAAAAAGGGAGGGTGTATTTTGCAGGAGTTCGAAAAAATAACTATATCTGAAATATCCAAAAACGATATGCTTATGATATTAGAAGCGCTTGAATATACTGGTATCAACAGCAAGGAAGATGATTTTCTTCAGCTTAGGAATAATATAATAAAAGAACTCAGCGAGCTTGCTGAGTCATCTGAAAATGAATTTATAGAATACTTAAGAGGGTAAAAACGGCAGAGATCTATCTGCCGTTTTTTCTTTTAAAGAACCTGTATACTCCTGTCTTTGTCCCAATATGTCTTATTTCAAAGCTATCCTGCATCTCTACAGATATCAACTCTATCCTGTTCAGCAAGCTGTGGTAGCTCTTTTCCCCTAACTCCATGCTGAATATATCCGGTTCTATATATTCTTTTATCTCTATCTGCTCGGGATCTATCCAACCCTTTCTAAGCTTCCAGATATATCTGGCCATGATCTCAGAAAATCTATCTGTGTCAGCATCGTCTTTTCCGTGCTTGATAGCTGTAAAAGCTTCAAATATAGTTTCCTCTTCATCTACTTCTCCTTCTAGCAGTCCGTGCAGAGTGTCCACGTAAGGATATTTCTCTGTGCTGTTCCCAGAGAGCTTGCCGAGTAGTTCAATCCTGCTTCTCTCAAACTCGACTACATACCTTGTCCTAGATTCGTTCAGTTCCAGTTTAAGTAGTTTTGCATCCAGTATATCCTCTTTCAGAGAAAGCTTCACTACGGCCTCTCTTGAAAACTCTTTAATACGGTCAGGACTTTCCGAGTTGAACAGATGACCTAGAAACGCGCCCATATATGATGATTGAACTATCTGTTCGCTGTTTCCTGTGAAATAAGCCGTGTTTTTAAGCGACTCTTCCACTATGCCTTCCACCGATTCGTTGGCTAAAGCTATGGCCAAAACTCTGAAAGCTATGCTCTCGTCTTCCGCCTTCCAGTAGCTTTCATAATCGCCTTTGATTGCATCCATAACAGCCCGATTTCCGCCATGCCTATAGTCTCTCCATAGCTCAAGCTCTTTTTGAAATCTAACATAGTCCACTTTGTTCGTTCCGCTTTCACGGTCGGGGACCATAGACTTTAATACTACGAGAAAAAGCTCTACTTCATAAGACCAGAAGCCTGAATCCATCTTTCCTCTTTTAAACCCTCTAGAAATGATTTGTTTCAGCTCTTCTTCTTTCATCATCTACCGCCTCTATTCAAAATTTATATCGCCCATCTCCATATTCACCTCTATAGGTATCTCCGTGTTTCCAACTCTTCCTTCTGCTCTTTCTCCGGATATGTTCAGTCCAGGAACTCCCTTGAACTTGCCCATATCCAGTTCGCCAAATTTGACTTTTACATCGAATTTCCCTGTCTGGCTTGAAGGTAGGTCTATGGATATATCCGAGTAGCTTCCATCTACCTTTAATCCAGCTTGCGTCGCCTTGGAGTTGTATATATCAAGGTCAGAGTATGTGACCTTTGAAACTATCTTGCCGCTTACATTTTTGACTTCCATATCCCCGTAGTTGGAATTGGCCTCTACATTTCCCTGAACTCCGTCTATGCTTATATCTGTGTAGTTTCCGCTCACACTGTAGTCTCCGTCTAAGTTTGAAATATACAGTTCTCCGTAGTTAGCCTTTGTCTCGGAGCTTTTGAGCTTCAAGTCTCGCAAGCTGAGGCTCGAGTAAGAAACATCTGTAGAAATAGCTTCCACTCCTTCCGGAACGTAGACTCTGTAGCTTATATCCTCTATCCCTATTTCTTGGAGCTTCTCTATTTCCCTCTTGTTGTAAGATATCTCGAGTGTATCTCCATTTTTTCTGACAGATACAAAGTCCTCAAGCTTCAGGTTTGAGCTTCCTTCGTCGTTGTATCTGTAGTTAACTCTGCCCTCTATCTTAACCGTTTCTCCGTCAGCTCTTAGCACTTCCACGTCAGAGTATGCAGTGTCCAGTTTCAGCTTGCTTCCCACTTCCGACTCTATGCTTCCGTCTACTTCTCTTCCGTATCTGTACCTGGCTTCGTTTATTATGTTTAAATTGGGCATATCTATGTTCATCATATTGCCTTCAAATATCCTGAACGTAAAGAGGACTCCTCCGACTACAAGCGCTATCATCACAGTCAAGACTATGCTCCCTATGTCAGCCTTCACTTGATAACCCTTCTTCTCGTAGTAAGCTTTAGACACCAGTATCTCAAGCCCAAGCACTATAAGGGCAGCCGGTATATAGACCTCCAGTATCTCAAGCACATCTATTCTTGTCCTAAATAGCAGCACCACCCCTAGAAATATAAGTGTAAGTGCCAGAGTTATCTTTCCAACTTTCTTAGTATTCAAAGTGCTCACCCCCATTATGTTTAAAGGTGGAGGCAAATGCCACCACCCCTTTTTACATTTTTTCTGGAGCCTCTATTCCAAGCAAATACAGTCCAGTCTTGAGTACAGACGCCACTGAATCCACCACTAGAAGCCTTGCAGCCTTTGTCTCTTCATCCGCCGAAAGTATAGGGCACTCATGGTAGAACTTGTTGAAGCTCTGAGCAAGGTCCACTATATGCCTAGCTATGAAAGAAGGCTCGTTCTTCTCCATGGCTGCTACAACTGTCTCTGGGAAGCTTTGAAGCATCCTGATCACGTCTGCTGAGTCGTTGTCGGCTATTTTAGAGTAGTCTACATCCTGGCTTATCTCCGCGCCGGCCTTTCTAAGCACGCTCTTGGCCCTTACATGTGTGTACTGAACGTAAGGACCTGTCTCGCCTTCAAAGCTCAGCATCCTGTCCCAGTTGAAAACCACGTCTTTTATCTTGCCGTTGCTTAAATCGTTGAATATCACAGCCCCTATGCCTATCTGCCTAGCTGTCTCCTCCTGGTTCTCTAGCTCAGGGTTCTTCTCTGTTATAAGCTCTCTTACCTTCTCTATGGACTTGCTCAGCAGCTCGTCTAGGAGTATTACATTTCCCTTTCTCGTCTGGAGCTTGCCTTCCTCTGTACTGACCCTTCCAAAAGGTGTGTGTATAAGCTTATCAGCCCATTCGTATCCCATAAGCTCTATAACCTTGAACCACTGCTGGAAGTGGAGGTTCTGGGCGTAGTCTGTTATATAGATGGCCTTTTCAAAGTCGAAAGTCTCTTTTCTGTAGAGCGCCGCCGTTATGTCTCTAGTGGCATATATAGTAGTTCCGTCGCTCTTGACTATAAGGCAAGGCGGCATATTGTACTCCTCTAGATCCACCACAAGCGCACCTTCGCTCTCCTTTGCGACTCCCTTTTCCTTCATAAGTTCTATGGCCGCTTCCATCTTGTCTTCGTAGAAGCTTTCGCCTGTGTAGTAGTCGAACTTCACGTCTAGAAGCTTGTAGATTCTCTCGAATTCCTCAAGGCTCATGTCCACAAACCACTTCCAGATTCGCTTGGCCTCCTCGTCTCCGTCTTCGAGTTTCTTGAACCAGGCTCTGCCCTCATCTTCAAGCTCCGGAGTCTTTTCGCACTCGTCGTGGAACTTGACGTACAGCGCCTGAAGCGCTTTTATAGGCTCTTTCTTTATGGCCTCGTCGTCTCCCCACTTCTTGTAGGCGCAGATCATCTTTCCAAACTGAGTTCCCCAGTCCCCTAGGTGGTTTATTCCTATGGCGTTGTATCCCAAATGCTTGTATATCCTGTAGAGCGAGTTTCCTATGACTGTAGACCTTAGATGTCCTACGTGGAACGACTTGGCTATATTAGGCGATGAATAGTCTATGACTATGTTCTTTCCAGAGCCCATCTCGCTCTTTCCAAAACTATCTTTTTTGTCGTGCACTTCCTTCAGTACAGTCTCAGCCAGAAGCTCTCTGTTTACAAAGAAATTGATATAGCCTCCCACGTTTTCGACTTTCCCGAAGTAGTCAGACTCCCCAAGCTCTTTGGCCAGCTCCTCGGCTATTATGTTAGGTGACTTTCTCATAGCCTTTGCAAACCTAAAGCAAGGCAGTGCGTAGTCTCCCAGGTCGTAGTTAGGTGGCACCTCTATGCTGCTCTCTATATCCGAAGGCTCCACACCTTCCACTTTTTCGCTTATCATCTCAACTATGGCTTTTTTAAAATCTATCAAAATATCTTCCTCCTCTTAAATGTAGCTTCGACTTTTGAAGTTCTTGCTCAGAAGCTCCATGTCCCTTTCGCTGTAAAGGTCTATCCCGTTTTGCTCTAGTATATCGGCCGTAATGCCTCGCCCTATCTTCAGCACTCCGCTGAAAGTTCCATCATATATCTCGTATATGCCGCAGGAAGGGCTTTTGCTCTTGAGTATGGCCTTTGTTACGCCACGCTCTTTGGCTATTTCCAGAGTATTCTTGGCGCCCAACAGGAACTCCTCTGTGCAGTCTGTTCCGTCTTTTGAAACCACTCTGGAGCCCACTATCTCGCATGGGACTCTCGGTGTAGGCAATCCGCCCAGCTCCTCCGGGCATGCTTCCACGTAGTCCACACGCTTGCTGAACTCCACTGTGTTGGAGTCGTAATTGCTCTCCCCGTTGTACTTGCATTTTTTACCTAGCAAGCAAGCGCTTATAAGATACATAAAATCACTCCCTATTTAAGTTCAACTACAGTGACTCCCATTCCGCCTTCTCCATAAGCTCCCATCCTCTGGCTTCTCACATGCCTGTGCTTCTTGAGCATCTTCTCTATTCCGGTTCTAAGGGCACCTGTGCCTTTTCCGTGTATTATGGTCACTTCCTTGAGTCCAGACATATATGCGTCGTCTAGATACTTGTCCACCTCTATGCTGGCCTCTTCTATGTTCTGCCCTCTTATGTCTATCTCAGGCTTGAGATCCCTAGACTTGTTCTTTATCATGCTCTTGGCGTAGTTGCTCGTCTCTGTCTTAGTCTTTTTACTAGATCTCTCTATCGTGTTTAGGGGCACAGTTATCTTCATAACCCCGATTTGAACCTGCACGTTTCCATCGCTGTCAACTCCCGACAGGACAGTCCCGTCCTGATTGAACGAAAGCACTCTGACTTCCTCTCCGACCTTCACCTCTTTAAGCGGCTTGGCGGAGACTTTGGAGATTATCTTCTCTGTTATACCTGAGTCTATCTTGTTCAGCCCAGATTTCAGCTTCTCTTTGGCGTTTTCAAGCTTGTTTCTCTTCTCCTGCTCTATCTCATCCCAGACTTCTCTTATATCCTTTAAGGCGGTGTCTGACTGAGACTTCGCATTTGAAAGTATCCTCTTGGCCTCTCTCTTGGCCTCTATTAGAATCGCATCCCTAGAGCTCTCCAGTTTTTGCTTCTGCTCAGCGAGCTCTCTCTTCAGCTTCTCCACTTCTTCTCTCTGCTTCGTACTCTCTTCTTTGGCTTTTTCAGCTTCCCTTCTGTCATGCTCCAGATTCGAGAGTATATCCTCAAACTCTATGTCCTCTTTGGATATAAGCTCCTTGGCCTTGTCTATTATATAGTCTCCAAGTCCAAGCCTTCTGGATATCTCGAAGGCATTTGACTTTCCAGGAACCCCTATAAGCAGCCTGTAAGTAGGCCTAAGAGTCTCCACGTCGAATTCGACCGAGGCGTTTTCCACACCTTCAGTCGAGAGAGCGTAGAGTTTTAGCTCGCTGTAGTGTGTAGTCGCCAGCGTCCTTATCCCTCTTTGGCGGAGGTGCTCAAGTATCGATATGGCAAGAGCGGCCCCCTCTGTCGGGTCCGTTCCGGCTCCCAGCTCGTCAAATAGCACAAGCGAGTTGTACTCTAGATTGTCCAGCATATCGACTATATTGGTCATATGTGAGGAGAAAGTACTGAGGCTCTGCTCTATACTCTGCTCGTCTCCTATGTCTGCAAACACGTTCTTGAATATACCCACGGTGCTTCCGTGGTTTGCAGGTATCTGAAGCCCCGACTGCACCATCAGCGTCAGAAGCCCTACAGTCTTAAGCGTGACCGTCTTTCCACCGGTGTTAGGACCGGTTATGACAACCGTGCTTAGTCCGTTCCCTATGTGGAAGTTGGTAGGCACGACCTCTTTGTCGCTCAGAAGCGGATGCCTCGCCTCCTTCAGTTCTATAAAACCTTCCGCGTTGACAAGAGGCCTTACACCTCTCATGTCAAGCGAGAGCTTTCCCTTTGCGAACACGAAGTCTACCTGGGCCAGTATCTTGAGGTTGGACTTGAGGTCGAACGCTACCTCTCCGACACTTGCAGAGAGCTCGGTGAGTATCCTCTCTATCTCGGCCTGCTCTTTCAGCTTTTGCTCTTTCAGCTCGTTGTTCAAATTCACTATCTCCATAGGCTCTATAAATAGCGTAGCCCCGCTTGAAGACTGGTCGTGGATTATCCCCTTGAACTCGGACCTGTACTCCTGCTTTACAGGCACAACATACCTGCCCTCTCTTATTGTTATGATCGCATCTTGAAGGTATTTTCTGTGGTGTTGCGAGTTGACTATAGAGTTCAGCTTTGACCTGATCCCGTCGTTCTTGGCCTTTATCTGCCTTCTTATATTCTTCAGAAGAGGGCTTGCGCTGTCCGATATCTCCTCTTCTCCCACTATGGCGTTCTCTATCTCCGACTCCAAGTCTCTGTATATGGCAAGCTCGGATACAAGCGCCTTCACGTAGTCTATCTCCACTTCCTCCATGCCGTCTTTGAAGAGAAAGTTTCTTATATTTCTAGAGGCTCTGAGTGTTCCGCCGACTCTCATAAGTCCTCTTGGAGAAAGCACCCCTCCTTTTTCTGCAAGGTTTAGCTCTGCGCTTACATCGCTTATCCCGCCCATAGGAGGCGATCCTCTCTTTACAAGCACTTTTACTGCTTCGTCCGTCTCCCTTTGAAGCTTCTCCACCGAATCCAGTTCAGTTTGTGGCGCCATCTTGGCTATTATATCTTTTCCCAGTGAAGACTCCGCCTTCTGGGACAGCTTCTCTATTATCTTGTAGTACTCAAGTACTCTAAGCGTCTTTTCTCTCATAAAATTCTCCTTAACTAAATCGTTCCTCTAAAGTAATGGCCTTTTGTGAATGCGGCCTTGTCCCCTAGCTCCTCCTTGTACCTCTCTACACTCTGTCTGTCAGCCACGCCTTCCAATGCGCTGTGGTAGATATCCAGTATCTCCGAGATTTCTTCTCTCTCGTCTGTAAAGTCAAGCCTTGCATAGCTTATCTCTGCACTTTCGAGCTTTCCTATATGCTCCGGTATGAAGAGCCTCTGTCCGTTGTATATTGTGGTTATGTCTTTCACTCTCTGAATCTTGAACTTCATGTTTTTTCTGTCCGAAAGCTCATAGCCTGATTTGAACTCGCATCTCTCGCAGTCCCTGTTGCTTCCGCATTTCTTCACAAGCGACATAGGGCAGTGCACCATGGTCATAAGCGGAAGATAGCCGTAGACTATGGCCTCGTACTCAAACCCGTAGCTCTCTGTGAGCTCTTCTATCTCCTTGAAGTTGAGCTCTGGAGATATCGTCACGCCAGAAGCCCCGAAGCGCTCAAGGTACTTTGCAGACTCGGAGTTGAACACGTTAAGCCCAAGGTCGGTGCAGAGTCCCATGCCAGGCATTTCAGAGCTTACAAACTCAAGAGCGCCTATGTTTCCGCACATAACGCCATCTATACTTTCACCTAGCTTCGATAAATTCTGTTTAAGAGATTTAAATTCCGAATCTCTGACTATTCTGTCCGTGTAGACATAGACCTCCACGCCTTCCGACTTCAGCTCTTTGGCCACCGACTCCGTGCCTTCCTCTATGGGTAAGTAAACCCTCGAGAGCTTTTCGCAGTCAAGATACTTGGCCTGAGACAGCTTTCCAAGCTTTGCAGACAGCTTTGTGCCAGAGTAGCTGTGTTCTTTGAATTCGTATCCGTCAAAAGGATTTACAGCATCCCTTTGCCTATTCTCAAGCTTGATTCTTCTGCTGTCCAGCTCCTCTGAAAGCTTTCTTCTGAGCTCGTTTAGCACGCTCAGCGGAAGGAAAGAGCCATCTTGGAGCGAAAGCTCTAAGCTCTTCATCTCGTAGTCGCTGTTTCCGAACTTCCCTATCTGCTCTGTGACCTTCTCTTTTGTAAGGCTGCTCTTCACACCTAGCTCTGCCAATCTGTCAGCTTCTACAGTCACTAGCTCTCCACCGTATACAGTCTTTAGCACTGGTCTTTCTCCTATGGCTATTTCAAGCTCCAGGTCCAGCCCCAGCTTCTCCTGCTCTATATCCTGGAAAGTCTCCTTGGCCCTGTCTGCGAGCTTCTTGTCGTATATCTTGTAGAGCTTGTCTCCAGACGACACCTTTGCATAGAGGTCTAGCGCCACAATCTCGCCCTTTGACGCGCTCTCTATGGCCTTTCTCTTCATGTATATCCTGTCCACAGTTGCGGACTTGCTCTCTCCTGATCCGTTGTCTATGCCAAGTCCATCCTGAAGGGCCACGTCTGTCTCAAGCTTTACAGTGACATTCCGCCCCTGCACCGACAGCGCCTCCCCAAGGTAAATCCCTCTGTTGCTGGGCTTCTCTATCGATATGAAACTCTCTCCGAAGTCTCCTCCTAGAAGCCCTTTTGTAAATCCCCTGTTGAACATCTGGGCCAGTTCATGATTGTCCTCTGCACTTGCAGTCTCGCCGTTTCCAGCTATATATGAGTCTATCGCCTTTCTGTACTTGGATACAACTATCGCCACATACTCCGGCTTTTTCATCCTGCCTTCGATTTTAAACGACTTTACTCCAATATCTATAAGCCTGCCTATGTCTTCTAGCGTATTCAAATCCTTGGGGCTCAGCAGATATTCTCCGCTCGCCTCTAGATGCTTTCCATCCCGGCTTCTCTCAATTGAAAAAGGCATCCTGCAAGTCTGGGCGCAAGTACCCCTGTTCCCGCTTCTGCCCCCTATCATGCTGCTCATAAGGCACTGTCCTGAGTAGGATACGCATAGCGCACCGTGCACAAATACCTCTAGCTCCAAGTCGGTCTTCTCCGCTATCTCCGATATCTCGTTATAAGAGAGCTCTCTTGCCAGAACTACTCTAGAGCATCCAGCACTTTTAAGATTGGCCACGCCGTAGCTGTTGTGCACAGTCATCTGGGTGCTTGCATGCACCGGAAAGTCCGGGTATCTCTCTTTCACAAGCTTCAAAAGCCCCAGATCCTGGACTATAATTGCATCTATCCCCATTTCGTAGAGGGACTTTAAATAGTCGTCCACGTCTTTAAGCTCTTCCTGCTTTAGAGATATGTTCATGGTTACGTAGATTCTGACACCTCTCTTATGGGCGTACCTGACTGCCTCCTCAAGCTCTTCTTCACCAAAATTGGAAGCGTACTGTCTTGCATTGAAGCATCTTCCTCCCAAATACACGGCATCTGCACCGTTTTCAACTGCGGCCTTAAGCGCATCCATACTTCCCGCCGGTGCCAGTAACTCCACTTTATTTACCATTCTATCTCTCCTCACTATTGCCTTTCCTTAAGCTCTTTCTTGAGCTTTTCCTTCTCCATCTGCTCTTTGAACAGCTTGTCCTGCAGCTCTTTTATTCTGCTCTCGCTGCTTTCAACCTCACTGCTCTTTATGCTCACTGTCTGCTCATACTCTGCGACTTTTTTAGATAGCTTCTCAACCTCTCTTTTGGAGTGTATTAGCTCGTCTTTCATTCCATCTGTATCCGCTTTCAACTTGGCGTACAGTTCGTTTATCTCCAAAAGTTCGGCTCTGTATTTTTCACAGTTCTCTATAGGCTCCTTGGACTCACTTCTAAACTGCTCCAGCGCTTCCTTCTCTTTATAAAAATTGTCAGCTATATTGAACGCCGCAAGTATGTACGCCATATTCCTGCTTAACTTTGTGTTTTTGGCGAGTATCTCACCTATGTTCTCATCTACGTATCTCGCTAATTCCACCACATATTCTTCAGCTTCTGTACTGACCACAGTAAATTCCTGGTCGTTTATCTTAACTAGAACTCTTTTCTTGTCGGCCATAGTATCTCTCCTCATTTTCATGTGCTCTCGCATATCGTTATATATCTATTATAGCTTTTAAAGGCCCAAAAGTTAAGCTAAAAGACGATCCGAAGATCGTCTTATTTATTTTCTAAGGCTTATATTCAGTTTTGACTCCAGTTCAGAGAGTATCTTTTCGTGAACAGGCAGTATCTCCTCGTCTGTAAGCGTCTTCTCTTCCGACCTGTAGACTATAGAGTAGGCTATGCTCTTCTTGCCGCTTTCTATCTGGTCTCCTGTATATACGTCGAAAAGCTTGACTTCCTCCACGAGTGCTCCTCCGTTTTCATTTATAACTCTCTCTATATCCCCAACAGCAAGGTCCTCGTCAGCCAGCAGCGCTATATCCCTGCTTATAGAAGGGTATTTTGGAAGCGGCTTGTACTTCTTGCTTCTGTCTGATAGATAGAAAAGCCTGTCAAAGTCTAGCTCTGCAATATAGGCTCTCTCCTTCATCTCGTAGTTTTCAAGCACTTCCGGATGAACCTCTCCCATAGTTCCAAGCAGATACTCCTCGCACACTATGCAGGCAGTTCTTCCAGGGTGGAAGCTAGGGTTGTTCTCCTCTCTCACTATTTCGGCGTGATTTATGCCCATGTACTCGAGTATGTTTTCAACTATGCCCTTGAGCGTAAAGAAGTCCGCATCGTCACCGTACATCCCTATAGAGAGTATCTTCTTCTCTTTAGGCAGTGTCACTACAGGAATTTCGTTTGGTACGAAAGTGTTTCCTATTTCGCAGGTCATCATGCTCTCCACTCCACGCTTGTAGTTTCTCGAAAGCACGTCTAGTGCATTTCCCATAAGCGTAGTTCTCATCACGCTGTAGTCCTCTCCTAGAGGGTTTCTAAGCGTTACGTAGTTTCTCATTATGCTGTGCTCAGATATTCTAAGCTTGTCGTAGACTTTAGGGCTTATAAAAGAGTAAGTCATTATCTCGTAAAGTCCCATGCCCACAAGCAGGTCTTTTACATCTCCTTCAAAGCTTCTCTTGCATGTCTTCTTACCTCTGCTCAGCACTCCCTCTAGAGGCTTGGACTCTATATTTTCAAAGCCGTATACTCTGGCTATTTCCTCTACTATGTCCACATCTATGGCTATATCGCCTCTGAAAGTAGGTATCTTAGACAATACATCTCCTGATTCAACACTTGACTCTATCTCGAGGTAATTCAGTATCTCCACTATCCTCTCCTCAGACAGTTCCTTTCCAAGCAGTCCGTTTATCTTCTCTACAGACACTCTTATCTCTCTCTCTGAAGGAAGCTCTCCGCCTTGGTCGTAAGCTCCGGCCACAACAGTTCCAGCTCCTATCTCCTCTACAAGATGGCATACCCTCTCGCACGCAAGCTTTGAGATATTAGGGTCAAGACCTTTCTCGAACTTCGAAGAAGCTTCTGTTCTAAGGCCTATCTTCTTAGAAGTCAGCCTTATGTTCTTAGAGTCGAAGCTCGCCGACTCCACCAGTATAGAAGTCGTCTCAGGAGTGACCTCACTGTCAAGCCCGCCCATAATTCCGGCTATAGCAACAGGCCCTTCACCGTCGTTTATAAGCAACATAGAGCTGTCCAACTTTCTCTCAACTCCGTCTAGAGTCTTGAACACCGTTCCGTCCTCAGCTCTCTTGACCACTATCTTGTTTCCACGCAAGCTGTTTAGGTCGAAGGCGTGAAGTGGCTGTCCAAGCTCCACCATCACATAGTTGGTTATGTCCACTATGTTGTTTGTAGGCCTTATTCCGGCCTCCATAAGCCTTGTCTGCATCCACATAGGAGATGGCCCTATCTTTACGTCTTTTATCACTTTGGCGTAGTATCTCTTGCAGTTCTCCGAATCCTCGACTTCCACTCCACCGAAGTAGTCCTCTATGCTTCCCTCTTCGCTTTTAAGCTCTGCTGAAGGCATAGTGATGTTTCTGCCTATAGAAGCTCCAGTCTCTCTCGCCATTCCAACTATGCTGAAGCAGTCAGGTCTGTTAGGCGTGATCTCGAACTCTATCACTTCCTCTGAAAGGTTCATGACCTCTCTTATGTCGAGTCCTAGCTCGTAAGCCTGGTCCAGTATAAATATTCCGTCTTTCTGCTCTTTTGGAACTACGCTGTCGTCGATTCCAAGCTCGTCTGCCGAGCAGAGCATCCCGTAAGAAGCTATCCCTCTAAGCTTTCCCTTCTTTATCTTGAGTCCGTCAGGCAGTTTCGCTCCTACAAGCGCCACCGGCACGTAGTCTCCTTCGCTTACATTGCTCGCCCCAGTGACTATCTGTACAGCCTCGTCCTCACCTACATCTATCTTGGTTACAACTAGCTTGTCTGCGTCTGGGTGTTTTTCTATCTCGAGTATTTTTCCAACTACTACCTTCTCTACTCCCTTGTCCACTTTCTCTATGGCCTCTACGTGAGAGCCAGAAGAGTTCAGCTTGTCCGCCAACTCCCTTATATCTATGCCGTCTATGTCTACATAGTCCTTCATCCATTTAACAGGTACTAACATTCCTATTCCTCCTCTTCTAGAACTGCTGCAAGAATCTCTTGTCGTTTTCGAATAGCAGTCTTATGTTGTTTATTCCGTACTTGACCATGGCTATTCTGTCTAGTCCAAGTCCGAATGCAAATCCGCTGTACTCTTCAGGGTCTATCCCACAGTTTCTAAGCACTTTAGGGTGAACCATTCCACAGCCTAGAAGCTCCATGCTCCATCCTGTTCCTCCGCAAGATTCGCAGCCCTTTCCAAGGCATTTAAAGCAAGCCACGTCCACCTCTACGCTTGGCTCTGTAAACGGGAAGTAATGTGGTCTGAACCTCGTCTCCAGCTGATTTCCAAATATCTCTCTTATAAAGAGGTCTATAGTGTGCTTTAAGTTGGCTACATTCACGTGCTTGTCCACCACAAGCCCCTCTAGCTGATGGAACATAGGCGAGTGAGTGTCGTCGACTGCGTCGAATCTGAAAGTCCTTCCAGTCGAAACTATCCTGATAGGAGGCTTTCTGTTCTCCATAGCCCTTATCTGCACCGAAGATGTATGCGTTCTGAGCAGTATGTTGTCAGTTATATAGAAAGTGTCGCTCTCGTCTCTTGAAGGATGGTCTTCAGGGGAGTTCAGAGCGTCGAAGTTGTTGTAGACAGTCTCTATCTCAGGCCCGTCCACTATGTCGAATCCCATAGTCATAAATATGTTTTCAAGCTCCTCTATGCTCTTTAAAAGAGGGTGTTTCTTCCCGCTTGCAACTTTCTTGCCAGGCATTGTGATGTCTATCTTCTCGGCCTTGAACTGGGCCTCTCTCACTCTCTGCTTAAGTTCCTCTTTCAGTTCCTCTATCCTGTTCTCTATGGCCTCTCTGACCTCGTTGGCTACCTGACCTATAACAGGTCTCTCCTCTTTAGATAGAGCTCCCATGCCTCTTAAGACCCCTGTAAGCTCTCCTTTTTTTCCAAGGTACTGTACTCTTATCTGGTCTAGCTCGTTTAAGTCGCAAACTTTGGCCAGCTTTTCAAGTGCAATATCCTGTATCTCTTTTAACTGTTGTTTCATTTTTTTCGCTCCTTTCTCTTTATAGATAAATATAAGCACAAAAAAACCTCGTCTCCTAAAAGGGACGAAGTCTTCCGCGGTACCACCCTAATTACTCTTGATATATCTTAAGTAAGTCTCTCTTCGTTTAACGGCTTTGCCGGCACAGGCCTACTCCCTTTTCAGCCCGGCAGTTCAGGAGTGAAATTTCCAAGAAGTCTTTAAGCGCAATTCCAGCCTAGTTGCACTTTCTCTGATCTGGTCCATCTCCTTGTACTTATCTCCATCGTAACTTTTGTGTATGCTCTTTTCAGTTGAATTATATCACAGTCACTACTTTTGTTCAATCCTCTGCCTCAGCACCTCGTACATAAATACCCCCGAAGCCACACCGGCGTTAAGAGACTCAGCTTTCCCTACCATTGGAATCTTGGCCAGCTCGTCTGAGAGCTCTACAACTCTTTCAGATATTCCAGAGCCTTCATTTCCGACCACAAGCGCCATATCTTCTCTGAGGTCTATATCGTAGAGCATGTTCTCGGTGTTTAAAGAACTCGAGACTATCTTTATACCCCTAGACTTTAGCTCAGAGATGGCTTCCTCTATGTCTTCGTAGTATATAAGCGATATGTCGAGCAGCGCCCCCATAGTAGACCTGACTGTCTTGGAATTATATACATCTACGCACCCATCTGTGACTATTATTCCGTTCGCCCCAAAGGCCTCACCAGTCCTGATTATAGTCCCCATATTTCCAGGGTCCTGAACTCTGTCTAGGAGCACGAAGAAGTTTCCCTCTGTTTTCAGGGATTCCTCCAGACTTTTAAACCCAAACTTCACAACCGCCATTATCCACTGTGGCTCCTCAGTGTCTGATATCTCCCTGAAGAGCTTTTCGTCCAAACAAAAATTCTTTGTGTTTGAGCGCTGTATTCTCTCTAGCAGGTTAGAGCCTCTATCTGTCTTTCTAATCAAGTCAGAGTAGGCTATGCACTCGACTTCATGCTCGCTGTCTAGTGCTTGCTCTACGCTCCTGACTCCTTCGATTATGAATGCAGACTCTTTCCATCTACTCCTCTTTTTCAAAAGAGATTTCAGCCATTTAAACCTTGGATTAGAGTGACTATCTATCTCTAGACCATGTTTCACTAGTCATCTTCTCCTAGCTTATTTATATTCTCAGTGTTCCCTATCACTATGAGTATGTCTCCTCGCTTTATAACATCCTCAGCGTAAGGCGATACATTTACGTCATCTCCACATTTTATGGCCATTATGTTGACGCCATACTCTGTAGGGAGTTGGAGCTCTTTTAGAGTCTTTCCTTCCCAGTCTTTAAGGGCAGTTATCTCCATCACCGAGTAGTTTGGATCTAGCTCTATATAGTCTAGCACGTTGTTCTTGACAAGGCTGTGCGCAAGCCTAATTCCCATGTCGCGCTCCGGGAATATAACTCTGTCAGCTCCTATCTTGTATAGCACTTTCGCCTGTATATCGTTCAGCGCCTTGGCTACGACATATTTTACCCCTAGCTCTTTCACTATAAGCGTAGTGAGTATAGATGCCTGTATATCAGACCCTATGCTTACAACAGCCACGTCGAAGTTTCTAACGCCTATGGCCTTAAGCGCGGCTTCGTCCATGGCATCAACCTCTATGGCATGGGTTACGTAGTCCGAGATGTTTTGGACTTTCTCCGGATCTATATCCACAGCCATCACATCATGTCCTTTTGCATAGAGACTCTTTGCTACACTTTGCCCAAACCTTCCACATCCTATAACTACAAAGTCTTTCATTTTCTTCACTCCTCTTGCGTTCTTATCCTATCATAAGCTTATCTTCAGGATATCTATACTTTCCATCGTACTGCCTGTGTCTCTTAGCAAGTGCAAAAGCCAGTGTAAGAGGCCCCACCTTGCCTATAAACATGGTTGTAATTATAACGACTTTCCCTATCCCAGATAGTTCCGGAGTGATTCCCCTAGTAACACCTACAGTCGCAAAAGCCGAGGTCACCTCGAATAGAAGGTCTAGAAATACCTGGTCTTCAGTAAACGTAAGTATCATTGTCATAGTTATAATCACAGTCATACTGATTATCGCAATCGCAAAAGCTCTAAACACAAGGTGAAGCGGAATTCTTCTCTCCATTATTTCCACATCATCCTTGCCCTTTACTATAGATGCAAGAGTTCCCATTATAACTCCAAACGTGGTGGTCTTTATACCTCCAGCTGTGGAACTTGGAGAACCTCCTATGAACATAAGTATTACAAAGAAAAGCACCGTGGCCGGCCTAAGTCCGCCAAGGTTTACACTGTTAAATCCTGCTGTTCTAGTTATTACAGTCTGAAATATAGATGCCAGCACTTTCTCGTTGAAATCCAGTATTTTTAGCGTACTTGGATTATTGTACTCCACAAGCATTACAAACACAAACCCTGAGACTAGAAGAAGTGCATTGACCTTAAACACCATCTTGGTATGGAGCGATGCCTTCTTAAGTATATATGTCCTGTTCCTTGTAATCTCCATAAAAACAGTGTACCCGAGCCCTCCAAGTATTATCAGTCCGCTTATTGTGAGTATAACCACAGGGTCTCCTACAAAATCCTCCATACTGTTTCCTATTATGTCAAATCCGGCATTACAGAAAGCAGATATGGAGTGAAATAGAGAATAAGCTATCCCTTTGAAAATTCCATACTTAGGTATAAAACTGGTCGAGAGCAGCATGGCCCCTGCAAGTTCTATCGCAAAAGTCGAAAGTATCACATATCTGGCCAAGTTCACTACTCCCGATAGATTGAATTGATTCAGCTGCTCCTGTATTATAAGCCTGTCTCTAAGCCCTATTCGCTTCCCAAGTATCAAGGCGATAAGGGTCGCAAGTGTCATAAATCCAAGTCCACCCGCCTGAATCAGCACTATTATCACCAATTTACCAAATACAGTCCAATGCTCTGCCGTATTCACTACTACAAGCCCTGTCACACTCACAGCCGATGTGGCAGTGAAAAGCGCGTTCAGAAAACCTACGCTAGCTCCATCCTTCGAAGCTATTGGAAGGTTTAAAAGAAGTCCCCCCAAGAGGATTATTCCAGCTATTCCCAGCACAAGCACCCTCGCCGGCTTCAGCTTTAAACTTTTTATTCCACTTTTAAAGTCTATTTCTACCACCTCCAAGTCGTCTCTCAATCCTATTCTATAACTTTAGCTCTATTTGTCAAATACTTTTAATATAAAGAAAAGAAGCTCCTTAAGAGCTTCTCGTTTCACCTGCTATTTACTAAGCGTTTTTCGCTATTTCAACTAGTTTAGCAAATCCTTGTGGATCGTATATACCCATTTCAGAAAGCATTTTTCTGTTCACTTCAACTCCAGCTTTCTTAAGTCCGCTTATAAACTTGCTGTAAGATATTCCATTTATTCTAGCAGCTGCGTTTATTCTAGCTATCCAAAGCTTTCTGAAATCTCTCTTTCTAAGTTTACGTCCAACGTAAGCGTAGTCTAGCGACTTCATAACAGCTTGGTTTGCTGGTCTATATAATTTACTCTTAGCTCCGTAGTATCCTTTAGCGAGCTTTAGTATTTTTCTATGCTTTTTTCTAGCATTTGTAGATTTTTTTACTCTTGCCATCTAACTCTTCCTCCTTCAATCTCTATTAATATGGTAGTAGTGGGCTTATTCTCTTTGCATCTCCACTGCTAACTGTAGTAGCTTTTCTTAAGTTTCTAACTCTTTTAGCGCTTTTCTTAGCTGTTAAGTGACTTTTATATGCTTTAAATCTCTTTAATTTTCCTGATCCAGTCTTCTTAAATCTCTTAGCTGCTCCTCTATGAGTCTTCATCTTTGGCATTATTGTTTCCTCCTTTTTTAAAACTACGAGCTTTTAGGTGACAAGAACATCACCATATTTCTACCTTCAAGCTTAGGTTTTTTATCTATTACTCCATTTTCAGAAGTTAGCTCTGCAAATCTCTCTAGTACTTCTCTTCCTGCGGCTGTATTACCCAGCTCTCTTCCTCTGAATCTGACGCTGACTTTGACTTTGTCTTCATCTTTCAGGAATCCATTGGCTTTCTTGGCCTTTGTCTGCAGGTCATTTTCCTCTATATTAGGGGTAAGTCTTATTTCTTTTATGCTTATGATCTTCTGCTTTTTCTTAGCTTCTTTTTCTTTCTTAGCTAGCTCGTACTTGTACTTTCCATAGTCCATTATCTTGCAAACCGGTGGTTTTGCATTAGGCGATATCTTAACTAGGTCAAGCTCTTTTTCTTCTGCCATTTTCTGTGCTTCTTTACACGGCACAACACCAAGCTGCTCTCCAGCTTCACTTATAAGCCTTATTTCCCTATCTCTTATCTCTTCGTTGATTTGAAGTTCTTTAATAGCGGAACACCTCCTATATTTTTTTACACCAAAAAGCGGATAGCAAAAAACTATCCGCCTTCTTATAATAAAAGCCACACTTAAAATTTCAAGCATATTTACCTTGAGAGCCCAGGCTACAAGGTGAGAAGCGGATAACTTCTTCTTCGTCTCATTTAAATCTTACTCTGTGTATTATACAGCCATAAAGAAGCTCTGTCAAGCAGTTTCTTTTATATTGTTTAGGCAAACACCACAACTGCCCCCTGTACTAGACCTATCACAAGCCCAAGGAATGCCCCTATAGCTTCTATATGCTTAAGCTCTTTGTTGGCTATATCTACAACTATCTGTTCTATTTTATCTAGCTCAAAGGAATTTATCTTCTCCTCCACTATCTCAGAGAAGTTTATCTTTCCGCCCTCTTCCTTGGACAGGTTTTCTATAAACTCCTGTATGATTCTATCTCCATCTTCCTCGACTATATTGTCTATATAGGAAACTATCATGTTCTTTATACTCGCCGGAATAATGCTTGGAAGCTTGTTTTCGACTACCTCTCTTATTTTAAATCTCATTCCGTTTTTCACCGGAGCTATATTTTCTTCCTGCATGAGTTTGCCCACAAGATCATCCATAGACAGCAGTTCTTGCTCCACCACTTGTCCTATACTCTTTGCAATCTCGGCTTTTCGCTTAGGAATAAGTCCCTGTAGTTTTATTCCCCCGATCGACACAGGGTTAAGCGGCCTAAACATAAGCTTTATAGCTATATAGTTTGTAATCCACCCTATCCCTGCACCTATAGCAGCCAGCATAATTATCTTTACGAAGTCACTCATCCACATACCTCCATCGCCAATAATTTCGTTAACATAATTATATCATATTTTGTCAACAATATCTCTATCTCAATAATCTATCTCTTCAAACCCAGCAGCGAGTCGGTATAGATCCCCGCTATGCCGTTTTCCCTACAGGACTCCATCTCTTCTATTGTGTTTATAGTGTGGCAGTAAGTCATTATTCCAAGCTTCGAGAGATGCTTTGGAAGACCTGAGAACGTCCTCTCCTTAGCCATTGTAACCGCAAAGAGATTGTTCTCTTTTGCAAACTCTATCACTTCCGAGTCAGATCGCCATACCTGATAAAGCGAGTATATTATATCTCCAAAGCCAAGTTTTCTGGCCCAAGAGTACTGCTCTTCTTCATATATCTGCGGAATAAACCTGTTCGACAGATCCGGGTACTTGCGCTTAAGCTCAGACAAGAACTCCTTGTTGCCAGACTTTATATCGGTCACAACTTTAAACTGCGGATATTCTCTCATAAGCTCCACAAGCTCATCTAAGTCCAGTGCCGTAAAACCTGCTTTTTCCGAGGCTTTTTTGAACTCCTCTTTTGTCTTATACTTCAGAGTCGTTCCGGTCCAAGCTTGAAAATTGCCCCAGTCATGCAAAAGCACATACTCATTGTCATCTGTAAGCACAAAGTCTATCTCTATATGCTCTACTCCTTTGGAAAGAGAGCTGAGTATTGCCTCCTTGGAGTTACTTATCTTAAAACCTTCGTACTCTCCTCCTCCGTGAGCTATATAGACGGGCTTGCTCTCGTTTTTAGAGTCTACCTCTCTCCATATGATCGTTCCGTTTCTCAACACATGGGAGTTTTTCCACTTCAGTGCTTCAGCAATAGCCTCTTCTCTGCTTTTAAATGTCCAGTTATCCAGATGCGTATTCCCCTGGTAGACCTTGTACATCTGGTCTCCATAGCTCCACACACGCTCTCGATTCTGTACTATATGGGAGTTTCTCCACTTCAGTGCCTCTTGTATGGCCGCCTCTTTGCTCGCAAAGCTCCATTCAGCCAGATGCGTACTCCCCTGGTAGACCCTGTACAGCTGGTCTCCGTAGCTCCACACCTTCTCCCCGCTATGTAGTATATGCGAATTCCCCCATTTAAGCGCCTCCAATATAGCCGCTTCCTTGCTTGAAAAGCTCCAGTTGGCTAAGTGTATGTCCCCTTGGTAGACTCTGTACAGCTGGTCATCCGGGCTTTTCTGATTTTTTTCTTCCAGTTCTAACTCTTGAGATTCCTGCGATTCTTCCAGCCTTGAGTTTTCAAACTCCACAGCCGTAGCCTGATCAGAGCTATCCAACTCTACAACTACAGCTTCTTCACTTGAGTCTGGCTCTAAGTTCTCCTCTGCAAAAGCAGCAGTGCTTAGCAGTATTCCTAGCGCTGAAAATACAGCAATAGCTGATTTCATTTCAAAACTCCCCCTTGTTAGCTTTATACTGTTTTGTCCTTGAATATATGCTTTACCTTGCCTTTGAAAACTTCCTCTATTTCGGCTACAAGTTCCTCGCTACAAGCCTTCTCCCTGTATATATGTATGATCTCAGGCGCAGTGCTTATAAGTGTCCCCATGACCATCTCCTCTTTGCTCAGCCCAGTTTCACTTATCTCGCTTCCTATATTCTTGACCTCAGACTGATCTATCATTTTGCTGTCTTTATCTATTATAGCATATCCTTTCTCCCCTATAACAAGACTGACCAACTTCTGTCTAGGCCTCTGCCTTCCCATATAGTATCTAAACGACGACATAAATTCACGGTAGTCAGTTTCAAGTTTTGAATCATATATGCTCATCTCCGCAAAATCTAAAATCGCATCTTTGTAGAACTTCATCCTGAACTTTATAAATCCATCTAAATCCAAAACCTCATTTTTCTCTATGTAGTTTGAAATCATCTCTAAAGCTTTTTTTTCAGTAGTTATATCTGTTCCTATGTTTTTTTCATTCGATATGTATTCCCTAACTTTACTTGAAAGCAAATCCAGGTCCCTCAGTCCATATCCCTGTCTTTTTATGTATTTTTCTATCTGTCTTTTTTCGTATTCAAACTTCACCGTGTCGAACACATCAGTCGAAAGCTTCATCATTTCAGACTTTTCTAAATCCACAGTCACAGTTCTGTAGCTCTTGTAGCTGGATGTCGACACCTTAAACCCGCGACGCTCTAAACTTTTCTCAAACTCCAGATATTTTTTTAAAACAAATACCTTTTTCACAACTTCACTCCTTTCCTGCTCTTTAAGAAAATAATACTGCCCAAGTCCACTATGCTTGAGTTCGATGCCAAAGTGACTTTTACACCACAAGATTTCACGAACTCATCTATTCTTCTTTTACTCTTGTGGTTTCTATAGCTTCCTGAAAGCACCAGCTCACCTTTAGATATCATACCCCCAGATCCGCCTATAAATCCATACTCCATGCCATCCAGCACTATTCCACCAGGCTCTATCACACAGACCTCTACGCCACAGCTTCCAGACAAAACTCTTGCAATCCCTTTGTCTGAAGTCAAGACATGGCTGTCCCCAATTGGAAGCAGAGAGCATTTGGAGTATCCCTGCTTGACATATACCCACTCCACATTCTCTTTATCCAGATAATACTTCAAAACAGGGTCAGTATATTTTAGATTGTGCAATGCGAAATTTCCTACTCTCCCTACATTGTACCCTATATTATATGGGTAATCCATCCCAATTTCTGACTCTCCGGCTATAACCTTAAGTCCATGTGATTCCAGTCTGTCCTTGTAGTATTCAGCTACACTCGGCGCTACGACTATATCTCTTTCATTCACCGGATGCATAACTATGTCTGGATGATATGAAACTGCTTCATAGGTACTTTCACACCGAACAGTCTTTATGACCAAGACTCCCATTTCTCTCAGGTTCTCCTCTATCTTAGGAGAAATCCTCCCATCCACAACCGCTATATCTCCTCTTTCACTTGGAATAAACGGATTTCTAGCTTTCATAGAGCGTCTCCTTTCTAAATGTCAAAATTAAAAGTGCCAAGGACAGATTGTCCTTGGCACTTTAGCTTAGATATGATTAATTTTCCGCTCATTTCCCCACTGGTTTGATCTCATATCTGAAAATCTTTATGTATAAAAGATTATTAGAATTCCAAATTCATATCTAAGCTTCCCCGCCAATATATAGTGCAAGTTTCGTGCCAACTTTGCATTGTAGTAAAAAAATATTTCAAGCTGTATTTTGCTCGCTCAGGGCTCTTGTATTTAATCTAGTTTTATTTCACCTTGGAAAACAGCTCAATCTACGTATGCATATTTTGCATAGTATGAATTTTTTGCAAGTCCTAGGTTCTAAAAAACTCTGTCCGAAAACAGAGTTTTTTCAATATGTATTGGAGGCGACACCCAGATTTGAACTGGGGAGTAAAGGTTTTGCAGACCTCTGCCTTACCACTTGGCTATGTCGCCCTATATATGTTATGGTGCCCAGAGGCGGAATCGAACCACCGACACGGGGATTTTCAGTCCCCTGCTCTACCGACTGAGCTATCTGGGCTAATCTCTATAACATATAACATCTTACCTCATATTCTTTATTTAGTCAACACTTTTTTGTCTTCCTATTTCATCAATCATGGAATTGAGTTCTGGCTTTTCAAAGACATACTTCTCATTGCAGAAGTGACACACTATCTCTACTTCCTTTTCATCTAGCATAGACTTAAGTTCCTCTTCGCCAAGACTTATCATTATGCTCTCCATCTTTTCCCTAGAGCAGTCGCACTTCAGACTCACATCTTTTCTGTCCATTATCTTTGTTTCAAACCCTTCGAACACCTTGTTCATTATGTCTTCAGGAGCAAGTCCTTCTGAAATCATCTTAGATATAGGGTCTACCTTAGAGAGATTTTGCTCTAGCTTTGAAATAGCTTCCTCTTCTGCATCTGGCATTACCTGTATTATATAACCCCCAGCACCTTTTATGCTGTAGTCTCTATCTACTAGCACTCCAAGGGCTACTGCCGACGGCTGCTGCTCAGATCTTACAAAGTAATTGGCCAGATCCTCTCCTATTTCACTTGTCACAAGCTCAGACTGGCCTATATATGGCTCTTTAAGTCCCATATCCCTTACAAGTATCATCATACCAGGTCCTACTGCTCCTCCTACGTCCAGCTTTCCATCTTCCCTCAGAGGGATGTCCACCGCTGGGTTAGATATATAGCCCTTGACCTCGCATTCGCTGTTCGATATAGCTATTATAGTCTTTATCTCGTTTTCGCCTTTTATCTGAAGGGATATCTTGTCTTTCTCGTTTTTAAGCATATAACCCATGATGGCAGTAGCTGTCGCCGTTCTCCCCAATGCCGCTATAGAAGTAGGCGTTGCATTGTGTATCTTCCTGAGCCCTTCTACAAGCTCTGTAGTTGTGGCTATGAAAAAACGGAAGTTCCCGCCTTCTTCTATTCCTCTTATTATATAATCACCCATATGTTTGGCCTTCGGCCACTCACTCCTCTCTGTATTTAGCTATATACATAGAAAACCCCGAAAAGCTTCGGGGTTTCAAAATTCTTTAGTTTTGCAAGTCAAGATCGTATAGAAAAAATCTATGTAACGATTGTTTCAACTTGGATTAGAGCCATTACACTAGTGTAACGTCAGTAGCTTGAGGTCCTTTTTGTCCTTCTGATATTTCGAATTCAACCTCTTGGCCTTCCTCTAATGTCTTGTATCCGTCAACATTTATAGCTGAGTAGTGTACAAAAACATCTTCTCCGTTTTCTCCAGAGATAAATCCATAACCCTTAGTTGCATTAAACCATTTAACTGTTCCCTTAACCATCTTAAAACATTCCTCCATTAAGTAAATTAGTGAAGTCTCACTTACAATGGAAACGCTTCCATTGCGTAAATGATATCACAAGCCTCTTCCCATTGTCAATTGTAAATCTACTCTTTTTTACAGAGGAAGAATATCCTCTCCGCCCTGTCTTTGCAGTCTTTTGAAAAGTCAAAGTCGCAGTAAATTCTCACGTCTTCAAACCCAGATTCCTTTAGCAGTTCCAATATTTTTTCACTCCTGTAAGCTCTCTCTACGTGGTGTTCATCAAATCTGGAATACTTTCCACTCTGCTCGTCTTCTATAAAGAAAGTCAGGTAGAAATTGCATTGCTCGCTGTCGCTCTCGTATTCATTTTCCCAGACATAGAAAATACCGTCCCTGTCCTCTGTAAAGGTATTGTCTCCTATTATCTCGCTCAGCTTGTAGTAGCTGTTTATATCAAAGAGAAATGTTCCACCATCGTTCAAGAGGCTGTAGGTGCTCTCGAAGACTTTTTTCAAGCTCTCCTCGTCTGTTATATAGTTTATGCTGTCGCAGCAGGAAAGCACCAAGTCGTAATGCTTTTTTATGCTCATCTGGGTCATGTCCTGCCTTAGAATCTCCAGATTGGGTATCCCCTTAAGCTTTTGCTTGGCTATTACAAGCATCTCCTCTGACAAATCAAAGCATGTCACGGACTTCACCTTTTCATCGCGGCATATCTGCTCTGTTATATTGCCTGTTCCGCAGCCCATCTCCAACACCGAGCTGTAGCTTATACCCTCCTTCTCCAGTATCTCCTTTAAAAAGCCGTACCAGCTTCTGTAGTCCACGTCGTACATAAGTGAGTCGTAGTAACTTGCAAATTCAATATAGCTCTCCAATTCTCCACACTTCCCTTCTCTACATCTTGTTAAGAAAACTTAAAACTTATCACCTTGATTTTGTCATTTCTCAGTGATAGACTGTAATTGTTAGTGAGAATACTACTTTCCCAATCCCCTTTTTTAAGATAGTATTCTGGTTTAACATCTATAGTGGACTATATCCCCCAAAAAATAGTCCCTCATTACAAGACTATATTTAATACCTTAAAAAGCACCCTCGGAAGGGTGCTTTTTTAATTGCTATTCTTCATCTACAAAGCTGAATATATACGGCACTCCTCTGTAATAATCTCCGTAGTCAAGCCCGTAGCCCACTATGAACAGGTCCGGTATAGTCACCCCAACGTAGTCCGCTTCTATTTCAACGAGTCTTCTCTCCGGCTTGTCTAAGAAAACACATGTCTTTATGGTCTTAGGGTTTTTCTTCTGGAGATGCTTTACTATCTCACTCATTGTATTCCCAGTGTCAAGTATGTCATCCACTACAAGCACATGCTTTCCATCTATGTCAGCTTTGAGGTCTGTAACTATCTTCACCTTTCCACTCGATTCTTCTTTGTCCTCATAGCTAGAAGTGGTCATGAATTCAACTCTGTTCTTTATCTTAAGGCTCCTCGCCAAGTCAGCCGTAAACACAAAGCTTCCCTTTAAAAGCGAAACTAGAATTACATCCTCATCTCCGTAGTCTCTAGATATCTCCTCGCCTAGCTCTTTTACTCTCTTCTGTATCTCTTCTTCGGGTATCACTATCTTTCTCTCTTTCATCATCCTGAAACTCCAACTCCTCTGTTTAGTTTTCTTCAATAGCCGAAAATAATTCTATTTTAGTGAAAACAGTTTGTCAATTGATACAGCTATATATGACTATATCTTCTTTTTTAGCTTTTCATTTTCAAATCCAAGCTCTGTATTTTTTTCGATCGCCACTCTTATGCCCTTTATCTCCGACAGTATCTTGTTCAAAGTGTACTGTATGCTTATCAAGACCACAAAGAACACTATGGTAAGTATGACTTCTAAGTTCAAAACACCGCCCCCTTGAAAGTCTTTTCACATACTCATTCTAACATATTTTTGCTTGATTTTCTCTCACAAATAGTCTAATGTATCCTTATTATCAAAATTACATAAAAGGGAATGATTTAATGGATATTTACTACATAGACAGATCGAGTGGCGAGAAAAAGAAAGAGCTGGTAGCCGGCGAAAAACTCATGCGCTGGACTTTCGAGTCCAGGCCAGGCATGTTTTTCCTAGAGGCAATAGTGAAAAAGAAGCTCATTTCCTCTCTCTACGGGAGCTTTCAAAACACTTATTTAAGCAGGAGGAAGATAGACAAGTTTGTGTCTGAATTTAAAATAGACTTAAGCGAGTCAAGCAGGGAGCACTCCAAAGAATATCGCAGCTTCAACGACTTTTTCACCAGAAAGCTAAAGCCAGATGCCAGAACTGTAGACAGTTCTGCCGATTCTCTTATCTCTCCATCCGACGGGAAAATGCTAGCCTACCAGGATATAGACATAGACTCTCTCTACCAGATAAAGGGCTCTACTTTCTCACTCTCAGAGCTGCTTGGAAGCGCAGAGCTTGCAGAGGAATACAGAAAGGGCACTTTTCTGATAGTAAGGCTCGCTCCTTCTGACTACCACAGGTTCCACTTTGTAGACGACTGCACAGTCGCTTCTCATTCAAATATCGACGGGGACTTCTACTCGGTAAATCCCATCTCTTTAAAGTCCATAGAAAAGGTATTCTGTCGAAACAAGCGTGAACTCTCAGTTCTAGATACGCATAATTTCGGCAAGGTCCTTTATCTGGAAGTGGGAGCCACCTTTGTAGGTTCTATAGTACAGACTTTCAAGCGAAACTCAGGCCAGAAAAGAGGCGATGAAAAAGGCTACTTCAAGTTTGGAGGATCTACCGTGCTCCTGCTGCTTAAGGAGCGTTCAGTGGAGATTGACTCCGATATACTGAGAAATACAGCCCTAGGCTTTGAGACATCAGTCCGTATGGGCGAAAAAATAGGTTGCAGAATAGACTAGCTAAGTCCTGTTCTGCAACCTTTTTCCGTATGGACAGCATGACACGCATATGCCGCACACCGAGCCTCTACCTATGTCTCTGTATTCTTCGCTCATATGGCGGCTACATGCATATGCGTCGTATATTTCTTCTCTCGATTTTCCGACTTCCCAGTTCACGCCCCTTATGGCAAGCGACGGGCAGTTCACCATGCAGATTGTGCAGTCGCCGCACTCGGATATATCTCTGGGCTTGTCGTACTCCATCTCCATATCTGTGACTACCGTCCCAAGCCTTACCCTAGGTCCATACTCTGGTGTCACGAGACATGCGCTCTTGCCTATCCACCCTATCCCGGCCCTTGTAGCTACCATCTTGTGTGATATCAGGCCCTTGTAGTTCTCGCTCTCGCTTTTGACAGTCTGGGAAGCTGCCACCCCCATGGCCAAATAGCCTCTGTTTTGTATCTCCATTGAGATCCTGAGGCATATCTGGTCTATAAGGAAGTTCACCGTTCTGTAGTGATGGTAGTATGTGTGAGTTGGGCTGTCCACCACATCGTTCATTATCTGATCAGAAAGCCTCACAGCTATTGAAATCCCGGTCTTTAGATGTGAATGCTCCGGAGACAATAGTCTCTCTATACTCCCCACCCCTACAAGTGAAGCTCCCATTTCCTTTGCTATTTTCTCGATTTTTTCTCTCATGCTTTTCCGCCTTTGCTATATTCTATCTTATATTTTGAAAACATTAATGATATAATTGATTTAAATATCTTAGAGAAGGTGAGTCCATGTTCGAAGAAAGTCCAAATGAAGTCGTTCAATCAAAGCTCTTGATACTATATATACTTGACAAAGTCGAGAATCCACTTACAAACAGTGAGGTGACTCAGTTCATCCTGGAGAACAACTATATGAACTACTTTATGGTGCAGCAGTTTTTAAGCGAACTTGTAAACGCAAAGTTCATAGAGTTCTCTACAAAAGACGGAAATGAGTACTACCATCTGTCCAGTGCCGGAAAGGCGACGCTGGAGTTTTTCAACGACAGAATTCCCGAAGAGATAAAGGCAAATGTAGACGAAAGCTACGAGAAAAAGAAAAGCGACATGATAAAGGAAAGCCAGATAATCGCCAACTATTTCAAAAAAAACGAAGCCGAGTACATAATAATACTCAAGGTCATAGAGAAAGACATAGTGCTGTTTAGCCTTTCGCTCAATGTGCCGTCAAAAGAACAGGCCAAGCTCATATGCCGAAACTGGAAAGAACGTTCCAACGACGTCTACAAAAACATACTGGAATTATTGATAAACGAGTAGGGAAGCCCCTACCCGTTTATTTTTTTATTTGCAATTCTCCTGACATCCCCTATAAGGTAGAGCGATCCCGAAAATACTATTAGGTCGTTTTCTCCAGCCGCTTCTATGGCCTTGTCTATGGCCTTCGAGATATCTCCTTCCACTATTACATCGTCTTTGTAGGCCTTGAATTTAGGTCCCAGCTCCTCTGCACTCATGGCTCTGTGTATGTTTGGAGTTGTGACTATTATCTTGTCTCCAACTGGAGCCATCTCAGCCACCATATCGTCTACATCCTTGTCGGCAAGTATGCCTATTCCAAGTATAAGCTTGTCGTACTCGAAAAGCTCGCTAAGCGCCTTTTTAAGGGCAGTTATACCCTGCATATTGTGTGCTCCGTCTATCAGGAACCTTGGGCTCTTGCCTATCATCTCAAGTCTTCCCATCCATCTTGTAGCTTTAAGCCCTTCTCTTATATGGCTCTCATCTATCTCCACAACGCCTTTGTCCTTCAGTGTCAAAAGCGTAGTGATTGCAGTAGTGGCGTTTGAAGCCTGATGCTTTCCTATAAGCTCTATCTCCAAGCCTTTGAGCTCGTAGTCTCTGAACTTGAAGTCAAATACGCTTCCAAAGTCGCCTATTCTCTCTATCTTGAGATTCTCAACAGGCACGTTGACTATCTCGTTGTTCTGATCTTTGGCCACGTTTTCTACTACTTCCTGAGCCTCCGGCTCTTGAGGGTATATCACAACAGTGCCGTCTGGCTTTATTATTCCAGCTTTTTCGTAAGCTATCTTTCCAAGTGTGTCTCCAAGTATGCCTATGTGATCCATCCCTATTGGAGTTATAACCGCAACTTCCGGCTTGGATATGGCGTTTGTGGCGTCGTATCGCCCTCCCATTCCAACTTCCAGCAGAACTATGTCCACCTGCTTTCTGAGGTAGTACTCTATAGCGATAGCCGTAACTATCTCAAACTCCGTAGGATGGTCGAATCCCTCCTCCAGCATCTGTTCCACTTTCTCTTTTACGTAGAAAGTTATCTCGCTTAGGTCTTCATTCGAGATGTACTCGTCGTTTATCCTGATCCTCTCGTTGAAGAGCTCTAGGTAAGGAGAGGTGAAGAGGCCGACTCTGTATCCGGCCTTCTCTAGCACTTTAGTTATATAAGAAGATGTAGACCCCTTTCCATTGGTCCCTGCAACGTGGATGTACTTGAGCTTCTCCTGTGGATTCCCCATAAGCTCAAGCAACTTCACTATATTGTCCATCCCAAGCACTATTCCGAACTTGTTGGTGCTGTGGATATAGTCTAATGCTTCGTTTATACTCACTGTCATCTTTTTTCACTCCCGAATCTTATTTTTTAAGGCTCTCAAGTCTCTCAATCACTTTTTCCATCATGCTCTCGTACTTGGCTTTTTTCTCTTTTTCCTCGTCTATTACAGACTGAGGTGCCTTGCTCACAAAGCCCTCATTTGAAAGCTTTCCGTTTACTCTCTTGATCTCGCCTTCCAATTTGGACTTCTCTTTTTCAAGCCTCTCTATTTCCTTCTCCATGTCTACAAGCTCTTCTAGTGGAAGGAATATCTCAGTCTTTGAAACTACTGCGGAAACAGCGTCGTCGCCTATTCCAGACTTGTCGCTCTTCACCTCTATCTCTGAAGCTGAAGCTAGAGTCTTGAAGTATATCTCCGAGTTTTCAAGCAGTTTAGCCACGCTCTCGTCTTCAGTCACGAATATTGTCTTGGCCTTTCTCGAAGGCACTACATTCATCTCTGCCCTTATGTTTCTGATGTGCTTTATACAGTCCATCACATACTCAAGTCCCTCTTCAGACTCCTTGTAGCTGTTTTCTTGGGAGCATTGAGGCCATTCAGCAGTTATAAGCACATCCTCTACTCCTGGAAGCGAGCTCCATATCTCCTCTGTTATATAAGGCATGAAAGGATGAAGCAGCTTCAGTATCTGCTTTAGCACATGAAGCAGCACACCTTTTGCAACAGACTTGGTCTCCTCATCTTCCCCGTAGAGCCTAGGTTTTACAAGCTCTATATACCAGTCGCAGTACTCGTTCCAAGTGAAGTCGTATATCTTGCCTGCAGCTATCCCAAGCTCATACTTGGAGAGGTTTTCGTCTATCTCTGCTACCACTCCGTTTAGCCTTGAGATTATCCACTTGTCTTCCTCTCTAAGTGCATTTCTGTCGAGTGCATGGTCTCCCTCTAGGTTCATCATCACAAATCTAGATGCGTTCCAGAGCTTGTTTGCAAAGTTCCTGCTCGACTCCACTCTCTCTATGTGGAATCTCATGTCGTTTCCAGGCGTGTTTCCAGTCACAAGCATAAATCTAAGCGCATCTGCCCCGTACTCGTCTATAAGCTCCAGCGGATCTATTCCGTTTCCAAGCGACTTGCTCATCTTTCTTCCCTGCGAGTCCCTTACAAGCCCGTTTATAAGCACGTCTTTGAATGGGACTTCTCCCATATGCTCTATCCCTGAGAAAACCATTCTGACTACCCAGAAGAAGATTATGTCGTATCCTGTTACAAGCACGTCTGTAGGGTAGAAGTAGCTTAGATCTTCAGTCTCTTCCGGCCAGCCAAGCGTAGAGAACGGCCATAGCGCTGAAGAGAACCAAGTATCAAGCGTGTCAGGATCTCTCTTTATGCTAGAGCCTGCACATTTAGGGCATGACTTAGGCTCTTCTGAAGAGACTATTACCTCTCCGCAGTCGCAGTAGTAAACAGGCAGTCTATGTCCCCACCAAAGCTGTCTAGATACACACCAGTCCCTGATATCCTCTAGCCAGTGCGAGTAAGTCTTTCCGAACCTCTCCGGCACGAAGTTGACTTCTTTACTCTTGTAAGCCTCTAGTGCAGGGGCTGCAAGCTCTTTCATGGATACAAACCACTGCTTTGAAATCAGTGGCTCCACTACAGTCTTACATCTCTCACAGTGGCCTACGTTGTGAAGGTGATCTTCTATCTTTACAAGGTATCCGCCTGCTTCAAGATCCGCCACTATTGCCTTTCTGGCCTCGTATCTGCCCATTCCGGCGTATGCTCCACCGTTGTCGTTTATGCTTCCGTCGTCGTTCATCACCTTGAGCTGTCCAAGGTCATGTCTCTCTCCAACCTCAAAGTCGTTAGGGTCGTGTGAAGGAGTTATCTTAACAGCTCCGCTTCCGAAGTCCTTCTCTACATAGTTGTCCGCTATAACAGGTATCTCTCTGTCCACCAGTGGAAGTATCAGCGTCTTGCCCACAAGATGGCTGTACCTCTCGTCTTCAGGGTTCACTGCAACAGCGAGGTCTCCAAGCATAGTCTCTGGCCTTGTAGTCGCTATTATAAGCGATTCATCGCTGTCTTTCACAGGGTATTTTATATGCCAAAACTTGCCCTGCGACTCCTCATGCTCCACCTCTGCGTCAGAGATAGCCGTCTGACAGCTTGGACACCAGTTTATTATCCTGTCTCCTCTGTACACAAGACCTTTCTCGTACAGCTTTATAAATACCTCTTCAACAGCCTTGCTTAAGCCCTCATCCAGCGTGAACCTCTCTCTAGACCAGTCGCATGATATCCCAAGCTTCTTAAGCTGGTTTCTGATATTTCCGCCGTACTCCTTTGTCCAAGCCCAAGCTTCGTCTAAAAAGGCTTCCCTTCCTATCTCGTACTTGGTCTTGCCCTCGCTCTCAAGCTTGCCTACAACTTTGGCCTCTGTGGAGATGCTCGCATGGTCCGTTCCCGGAAGCCAAAGCACTTCATACCCAGACATCCTCTTCCATCTTATAAGTATGTCCTGCATTGTGTTGTTGAGCGCATGACCCATGTGAAGGTTTCCTGTCACATTCGGCGGCGGCATCATTATGGTGTACGGCTTTTTGCCACTCTTAGGGTTTGCCACAAAGTAGTCCCCGTCTTCCCACTGCTTATATATCTTGTCTTCAAAGTCCTTAGGACTGTACGTCTTAGCTATATTATCCATTTTCTACCTCCAGTTTCTTATTTTAAAAGCATAAATATAACACTCAGAAACAGCAATCCAAGCCCTATAGATTTGACCTTTAAGAGCTGTTTCGTGTCTTTTATCTTGCCTTTTTTCAACATTATGTCGCTGCCAAAGAGAATGGCAGTTGAAGCGATGAAAAGCACTATTCCTAAAATATACATTTTCTCACCTTTTCCTTTTAAACATAAAAAAACCCCCGTCCAATTATAAGGACGAAGGTTCGCGTTACCACCCTATTTCCGGAAGTTCCGGCACTCACGATCTTTAACGCAATCACCCGCCTCCGCCTACTCCGTTCAGCAGAGGTGCTCCAGAGCTACTTTCAATCCCATTGCCCTGCGGATTTCTCAGCCTCAATCCACTCTCTGTAAAGGATAGTGATTTACTCCCTCTCTTTCCTAGCTATCGTATTCAATTCTACAACTATAAATTATTATACCATGGTTGTTTTGTCAATACTCTACTTTATTTCTCTGTGAATTTCCCTAAACATCCTGTAGTAGTTCAGGAATGCCATAGTCATAAAGACTATTATGGTCGTTGCAGCAAACAAGTTCACCCCTCTGCCCAGCTCAAGCGAAATCAGAAAAATCCCCAGGTAGAATACGACTGTGGCCAGTTTTCCGTACCTGTTGGCAGGTACAACCACTTTCTCGCCTCTGAAGTAGAGAACGAGACCTCCAAGTATCATAAGTCCTTCTTTTACAATGACTACAGCCGGAAGCCATACAGGTATATATCCTCCTATTGTAAGGCATACCACAACTGTTATCTGCATAAGCTTGTCTGCCAGCGGGTCGAGTACAGTCCCCCACTCTGTCACCATGTCGTACTTTCTGGCTATATGTCCGTCTAAAAGATCCGTGATTCCAGCAACTATAAAGACCAGCGTGGACAAGAGCAGATTCTTCTCTATATTCGGGGAAAAAAACACCCATATATATACCGGTATCAGAAAAAATCGGGCCGTGGTGAGCATATTAGGTATATTCATATTTTAGTCTCCTTAGCTTGATCTAAAAACTCTTTGGAATGAATCCTATCTTCTTGTAAACCTTTCTGAGCATCTTTGCAGCTTTTCTCTCGGCCTTTCTAGCTCCTTCAGCGTATATGGCCTCCAGTTCTGACTTGTTGGACATGTAGTAGTTCACCTTTTCCCTTATAGGCTTAAGCCCGTCTGCCACTATGCAGGCCAAATCCTCTTTGAAATCTCCATATCCCTTTCCGTCGTACTTTCTCTCTATCTCCTCTATCTTCTCTCCAGTGAACTTAGAGTAGATTGTAAGCAAGTTCTTTATTCCAGGCTGTTCATCGCTGTACTTCACCACTCCTAGAGAGTCTGTCACAGCCCTCTTTATCTTTCTCTTTATGGTGGCCTCGTCGTCTAGCAGGAGTATATATGCGTTAGGATCCTCGTCAGACTTGGACATCTTCTTTCCTGGCTCTTGAAGACTCATTATCTTGGCTCCGAATTCAGATATGAATGGCTCCGGCACAGTGAAAGTCTCGCTGTATCTGTTGTTGAACCTCTCGGCCAAGTCTCTCGCAAGCTCTAGATGCTGCTTCTGGTCCTCTCCTACAGGAACTACGTCGGCATCGTAGAGCAGTATATCTGCCGCCATAAGCACTGGATATGTGAAAAGCCCTGCATTTAGATTTTGCTCGCTTTTTTGAGACTTCTCCTTGTACTGTGTCATCCTGTTTAGCTGCCCCATGTAGGTCATGGTGTTCAGCACCCATCCAAGCTCGGCATGGGCGCTCACATGCGACTGTATAAAGAGCGTGTTCTTCTCAGGGTCAAGTCCGCAGGCAAGGTATAGCGCCAGTATCTCTAGCGTGTTTTTCCTGAGGTCTTTAGGCTCCTGTGGAACCGTTATAGCGTGCATATCCACTACGCAGTAGTAGCAGTCGTACTCCTCTTGAAGCTGAACCCAGTTCTTTATGGCTCCAAGGTAGTTCCCTATAGTGAGGGCTCCAGACGGCTGCACTCCGCTGAATATAGTTTTCTTATCTTCCATAGTTATTCTCCTTTGTACTTCTCTGTATTCATAGCTTATATTATATATTTATTTCCCGGATAGTTCAAATATATTCCCATTTCACTTGTCTGCTCTTTAGCTGAAATAGTTTTTGAAAGTAAATCTTTATTTTTGGATATAGTTGTTTTTAAGTGGGTATAATAGATACAAATACGATCTGGGAGTGATTTTAGATGAAAAAAATAACACTGTACACTAAAGACTACTGTCCTTACTGCAAGAGCGCAGCTGCGCTGCTTGAAGAGAAAGGCGTTGAATTTACGGAGCTTGACGTCACAAATGACCAGGCTGAGCTTGACAAGGCCATAGCGATTTCAAACTGCAAGACAGTTCCGCAGCTCTTCGTAAACGGGAAGTTTATAGGGGGCTTTGACGACATGAAAGACCTAGACGACAAAAAAGAGCTAGACGACATACTTGGCGTTCCTTGCCAAGGCTACTGCTAAGATGCAAAAGAGCCGAGAAAAAATTCTCGGCTCTTTTTTAATGAGGAAGCATGTAGAACATAGTGAAGAAGTGGCATGCACTTCCGCCCAGCACAAACATATGCCATATGGCATGGTTGTACTTGAGTCCTTTCAGGCTGTAGAAAACCGCTCCTATAGTGTATATAAGCCCACCAGCCACCAGAAACACCATACTCTTCATGCTGAGCAGCTCTGCAAGCGGCTTTATCGCAAACACTATTATCCAGCCCATAGCCACGTACATAACAGTTGAAAGCATCTTGAACTTCTGTATGCAGAATATCTTGAAGACTATCCCAGCTATGGCTATGGCCCAAACTATTCCGAATATTGTCCACCCAAGCGCTCCTCTCAGCGCTATAAGCGTTATAGGCGTGTAGCAACCAGCTATGAGCAGAAATATCGCAGAGTGGTCTATTATCTTGAATACGTCCTTGACTCTCCCTTTGGGCATGCTGTGATAAAGCGTAGACGCTAAGTACAGAAAAATAAGCGTGGCCCCGTATATGCTGTAGCTCACCATATGCCATGCATTTCCACTTTGACTGGCCGATACAAGGAGCACCACAAGTGCTGTTATGCCCAGCAACACGCCGATGCCGTGCGATACAGCATTCATGACTTCCTCCGACCTAGTCAGCTCTCTCTTTTCTTTCAAAGCAATCATCTCCCTTTACATAATTATATACCCTTTTTCGGAGAATATCATCTTATCTTCTCAAGTATACTCTGTATTATCTCTATCCTTCCAAAAGGCGTTATAAAGTAAAGTCCGTCCACCTTGTCTCTTATTCTTCTGACCATATCCACAGCTATATCTATTCCTATGGCTTCAGATTCAGCCTTATCCACAGTTTCCCTGAACATATCTACATACTTGTCCGGGATGTGAATTCCAGGGACCTCGTTGTTCAGGAATAGCGCATTCTTGTAGCTCACTATTGGCATTATTCCCGCCATTATCTTGACATTCGGCTCTCGCTCCATGTTTTCTATATACTCTATGACGCTTTCTTCGAATATAGGCTGTGTAAAGAAAATTTCTGCGCCTTTTTCAACTTTCCTCTTGAGCCTTCCCATCTGGGCGTCTTTGTTCTTTACATTCAGGTTTAGCGCGCCGCTTATAAGCATAGAATCCTGCTTGAATATCTCGTGGTTCATCTCTGAAATCAGGTTTATAAGTTCATACGAATTCAGATTGAATACGCTCTTGGTCGAAAGCTTGTCTATGTCCAGTATAGGATCTCCCGTGATGGCCAGTATATTTCTGATTCCATCTATATGGGCTCCCAGCACGCCTGACTTTATGGCGTTTAAGTTCTTATCCCTGCAGCAGAGATGCGGTATTGTCTCTATTCCGACTTCCCTCATTATCTTAGATGCCACCATCATGGAGTCCACCCTTGCAATAGCCCTAGGTGAGTCGGCGACCGTGACCAGGTCTATACCCTCTAGCTTGCACACTCTGGCGCTCTCCATCAGCTTCTCTATATCTGTGTCGAACGGAGGGTCCAGCTCCACAGCCAGCACAAACTTCCCCTGCTCGAGCTTCTCTTTAAAGCTGTTTACGCTTTTTTTTTCACTCACTTCCACGATCTTTGCACTTGTCTCGGGCTTTTCAGCTTGAGGCAGTCCGCTTTGAAGCTTTCTATTTATAGACCTTATATGCTCCGGTGTAGTGCCGCAGCATCCTCCCACTATCTTGGCCCCTAGCTCAGATATGTTGTAGACTATGTCTGCAAAGTAGTCTGGATTGTTCACATAGACCATCCTGCCGTTTTCTATCTCAGGATAGCTTGCGTTTGGGAGCACTGAAATCGGGTCCTCAAATACATCGGCGTTTTTAAGCACCTTGTATAGATGGGCCGGCCCAGATCCGCAGTTGAATCCGTACATGTCTATTCCATCTATTTGCTTTACAGCCTCAACCAGATTCTTGATGCTTATGCCCTTTCTGGTGAATCCGTCCATGGTGACAGCAAACTGAGTCAATATGAACACTTCAGGATTTTTTCCCTTTATGTATGAAGTGATCTCCTCTAAATACTCAAGCGTTCCGAAAGTTTCAAACACAAAGACCTCGGCTCCATTTTTCAGGAATCTGTCTGCTACGTATCTGTACTCTTCGAGCACGTCTACAGCTTCGACTCCCATCCTCGACTCGTGTATAGGCCCTATACTGCATCCTATAAACACCTCTTTGCCTTCTACTGCTTCTTTTGCTATGCTGTAGGCTTCGTCTATTATCCGTCCTACCGTCTCTCTAGAGGCCTCCAGTGTAACTGTGTTCGCGGAAAAAGTATTTGTCCTTATAAGTTTCGCTCCAGCCTCTATATACTCTCTGTGTATCCTGGATATCACCTCTGGCTTCTCTAGGCTTGCAAATTCACAGAAAGATATCTTGTCTCCTGTAAGCTCGCTGTAGTAAGTCCCCATAGCCCCGTCAGCAAGCAGTGTGTTTTCCTTTAAATACTCTCTTATATTCAATTCAATCCCCCTTTCAAGACTTTCATGCTTGTTCCACTCTTTTGAGAGTGATTCTTGAATCTATTGTATCTGTTTTTATGATTTACTGCAATGCCTACTGGCTCTTCAAGCTCTCAATCCTGTCTAGGTTGAAGTTGTAGAGTAGCCCCAGGAGTATAAGTCCTGATCCCACAAGCTTCCCTATCGAGATTATGTCCAGCAGAAAATAGTCTATGATCATTCCCATGGAGATCTGACCTATGAAGATCAGTATGCTGGAGTATATTGTAGGTATCTTCGGGATCACTACGTTTGAAAGCGAGACCACAAGCACCCCGACAGCTCCACCAAAGTATGCCCATATCGGAATCTCTTTGAATCCCGAAAGCTCCACAGCCATTCCTCTGTCTTTCAAGAGCAAAAATACAGTTATCCCCAAAAGGCCTACCATATAGTTTACAAGCGTACCTGAAATCACGCCTACTCTGCCTGCAAGCTTTGAGTTTATGACCATAGAGAGCACAACCATAGAGCCTGTCACAAGTGCGATCGCTATATAGATCATCTTCTTCCCCTCCTAATATGCAATCATAATGACTATTCCCGCAAACATAATCCCCATACCTACAAGCTTTTTTTTCTGGAACTCATGCTTCTCCATCCCGAAAAGCCCAAGAGAGTCTATGGCCGAGGACATAATAAGCTGTCCCATAAGCCCCAGCGCCGTCGTCACGGAAGCTCCCAGCCTGTTGAACGAGATGTTGTTGAAAATAACCACAAAGATGCCTATGGCCCCGGCAGAATAGAAATACCACGGGGCCTTAGCCAGTCTAGGTCTAGTTTTTCTGGCCGCTAAAAGCGCCACTACAAACAGTATTCCAACTAAATGTATCACCAGCACAGAGAAATAGTCTCCAAGCGTTCTAGAGAGCACTCCGTTGAAAGTGAGCATAATCGTGATCAATACCCCTATTACCACTGATCCTGTCTTGTACATAGAGATCCCTTTCCTTTCTGAAAAATCCGAAAAAACATAAGATTCCAACACCCTCAGGTGTTGGAATCGATTAAAATGCTTGTTCTATATCTGCTATTATGTCTTCCACATTTTCTATCCCGACAGAAAGCCTTATCATATCAGGGTCTATCCCAGCCTCTGCAAGCTGCTCGTCAGTAAGCTGCCTGTGAGTCGAGCTTGCCGGGTGAAGAACTGCCGTTCTTATGTCTGCGACATGAACCACTATGTTTGCAAGCTTCAGCTTGTCCATAAACTCTATGGCCCTTTCCTTTCCTCCCTTTATTCTGAAAGAGATGACTCCGCTAGTTCCCTTAGGAAGGTATTTGTCTGCAAGCGATTTGTACGGGCTGCTCTTGAGCCCCGGATAAGTCACCGAAAGCACTTCTTCAGAAGACTCAAGGTACTCCGCCACTTTCAGTGCGTTTGAGCAGTGCCTCTCCATCCTGAGGTGTAGCGTCTCAAGCCCAAGGTTTGTAAGAAATGCGTTCATAGGGCTCATGCAGTTTCCTATGTCCCTTATATACTGCACTCTAGCCTTAACTATATAGGCGGCGTTTTTAAAGTTCTCTGTGTATGAAAGTCCGTGGTAAGACGGGTCCGGCTCTACAAGCCCTGGGAACTTGCCGTTGTTCCAGTCGAAGTTTCCAGAGTCCACTATTATTCCGCCCACACTTGTGGCATGGCCGTCTATATACTTTGTAGTAGAGTGTATGATTATGTCAGCTCCGAACTCAAACGGGTTGCATAGGTACGGTGTGGCAAATGTATTGTCCACTATAAGAGGAACTCCATTTTTATGAGCTATATCGGCCATCTTCTCTATGTCAAGTACATTTAGCTTAGGGTTGGCTATAGTCTCGCCGAAAAGCGCCTTTGTATTCGGCCTGAAAGCGCTCTCTATCTCTGCTTCAGATGCTTCAGGGTCTACAAAGCTCACCTCTATCCCCATCTTCTTGAGCGTTATGGCGAACAGGTTGAAAGTCCCGCCGTATATGCTGTTTGAAGACACTATATGGTCACCTGATTCGCATATATTCAGTATGGCGTTCATGCTGGCCGACTGTCCAGAAGCAGTGCAGAGCGCTCCTACTCCACCTTCAAGTGAAGCCACCTTGTTCTCTAGCGCTTCCACTGTTGGATTGCTGAGCCTTGTGTAGAAATGACCCGGCGCTTCAAGGTCGAAGAGCTTCGCCACATGCTCTGTGGAGTCGTACTTAAAAGTCGTGCTTTGAGTTATGGGAACTACTCTAGGCTCCCCATTGCCTGGTCTATATCCGTCTTGTATGCATTTAGTTTCTACTTTCCATGATTCCAATTGTTTCCCCTCCAAATATTCATTTTAAAATGCTAACTCTATTTTAACATCAGAATAGCCGATAATACATAGAAAAAATATATATGGCCAGGGTAGTATGCGTAGAAGAGATACTTCACCCCTCTGCCCTTTTGGCCGTTGTAGAGCAGAAAGAACACCGCGGAAAACACCATCATCCATTGGTAGTTCTCGAAGAATATCCTCTGCACAGTCAGCTCTCCTGAAACCAGCATCGAGAGCGATATAAAGCTGTATATAGCCACCATCTTGACTCTGTCCTGCCTTAAAAAGTACATTATGAGCCCTATCATTATGAATACAGGGCCTCCCTCCGTAGTGAATGGATTTGGCAATACCGCCGATATCGCCTTGTATGCCCATTCTCCCCCAAGCTGATATCCAGCTGAAGCTATAAACCCTGAAGCTATAGGAACTACCCCAAGCACAAGACCTCGATAAAGTTTTTTTCTATCCCCGCTGTATCTTCCCTCAGCTAAAAGCTCTATGGCTTTTATGTATACGGTTATCAGAAACAGGGTTGAAAATATGTTGTTAGGCACTGTCATCCCGTCCGGCCTAGATATGATCATTGGAACAATTATATTCCCAATACTCATAAGTAAAGACGACACGTAGAGCCTTCTCATATACTTAAACCTGTCTCTGGTATGGTAGTATCCCTCTACTGCTGTAAATGCAAAAATGGGGGCCACTACTCTTCCCAGCCAGTTGAACCATATAGGCACGCCAGCTAGCTTAAAGTACTGGTACATATGGTCTAGCGTCATAAGTATAAGTCCTATTATCTTGAGTTGAAATGTATTCAATTTTCCACTCCTCCCTTCCTGTATTTGATTGACTTGTCTATCCCCTCATTGTAATATATAGATATCGATAACTGCAATATAATCTGGGAGATGATAATTTGAATGCGAATCCAAGCCATTTTATAGATATTTCTGAAAAACTGAAACTGATTGCCCACCCCGTAAGGCTTTGCATACTCACAGGGTTGCTCGAAAAAGGGGAGTGCAATGTCTCCTATATGAAAAACTGCTTGAACACTCCGCAGTCCACTATATCCCAGCATCTTCAGAAACTAAAGGCCTCTGGGATAGTCGAGGCAAGGCGAGACGGCCTCGAAGTCTACTACCATGTGATCGATCAGGAAATCATAGACCTTATCAACTTTCTCTTCAAGACTCCTCTAAAGCGCTAGACTTTAGAGGAGTCTTTTTGCAGTCTCGTACCCTCTTCTGAAAAGCTCTTTGCAGAATTCTCCTTCGAACCTCAGCGTGTCTTCCGGGTTGAATTCCACATCAGGCCTTATTACAACCAGCTTCTTGTCTCTGTACATCTCCTTCAGCTCTTTATCCACTTTGTAGCTATTACTTAAAGGCATAAGGTATAGCTCCTCTATGTCGTCCCTTAAGAGAGGCTCTGTAAATCTGTTGTTGAGCATACCCCCGTCAAGCTTGTATCCGTCGTACTCCCCGGCTTCAAGCTTCTCTTTGAAGGCTTCCATCATATCAGCCGTTCCCCCTTCAGCACCTTCCACATAGGGCAGCAGCGAGCTGTACTTTATGCTGGAAAGCGCGATTTTAGAGCTGCTAGAGCAGATTTCCTCTACCACTTCAGATAAGCTGGAGTCTTCTACTTTCACATAGTTTATGTACACCTCCGAGACTCTGCTCTCTCTCTTCTCCACATGCTCAAGCACCTCTATAAGCTTTTCGTTTTCCACCACTTTTTCCCCTGGGTCCGGGCTTTTGAAGTCCTCCTCCTCTATGGAGTTCCACATGGCTTCAAGCTCGTCTACATTCCCCTTTATCAGAAAGTACGAGTTTATGGCTCCTATGGATGTGCCCGACACTATGTCCGGCTCTATTCCCTTTTCGTAAAGCGCCTTTATAGCTCCTCCCTGAAATGCACCTTTTGCTCCTCCACCTTGCAGATAAAATGCTCTCACCACAATCATCTCCTGTTTTATTTTCTCTGTAATACCATTCTACCACTCTTTTGGATTTTAGTAAAAAAAGACATGGCCAAGTTGACCATGTCTGAATTCCGCTATGCTTTTATATTTCTGCTTCCTGGCTTTATAACAGGTATCTTGCCCTCTTCACATATTGGACATTCTTCCTTGTCAAAGCTCTCTATGTTTAGTTCTATACAGCTGTAGATTGGAAGGTCTATGTCAGAGCTCTTTCTGTCTACTATGCACCCTATCCCTATAACTTTCCCGCCGTGCTCTTCTAGCACTTTGGCAGTCTCTATAGAAGACTTTCCAGTAGTTACAACGTCCTCCATTATGATTATCTTCTGTCCCTCTGCTATCTCGAATCCTCTTCTAAGAGTCATAACTCCGTCGACTCTCTCAGTGAATATAGCTGGCTTTCCAAGCAGTCTTCCCATCTCGTATGCAGCCACTATTCCACCCATAGCAGGTCCTACCACTATGTCGAAGTCCAGCTCTTTAAGCTTGTCTGCTGCAACTTGAAGCACTTTTGCAGCCTTGTCTGGATACTGAAGCAGCTTTGCGCACTGCACGTATCTGTTGCTGTGTCTTCCCGATGAAAGCAGGAAATGTCCCTCTAGTAGTGCTTCTACCTCTTTAAGTGTGTCTATTACCATTTGATCTGTGTTTGCCATTTTAATTACCCCCTTGCGATTCCTCTTATTTCGTCTATCGACTTTATTCCTTCACGCTTCATAAAAGCTTCCATGCCGTCTATTATGTCCAGCATTATATCTGGCTTTACAAAGTTGGCGCTTCCAACCTGGACAGCTGTGGCACCAGCCATTATAAACTCAATTGCGTCCTCTGCATTCATGATTCCGCCCATCCCTATTACAGGTATGTCCACGGCTCCTGCGACTTCGTAAGTCATCCTAAGTGCCATAGGCTTTATACAAGCTCCTGAAAGCCCTGCAAATATGTTTCTAAAGACTGGCTTTCTTTTATTTATATCTATGGCCATAGCCTTGAAAGTGTTTACAAGCGAAAGCGAGTCAGCGCCAGCCTCTCTGCACTTTACAGCCATCTCCACTATGTCCTCTGCATTTGGAGAGAGCTTCACCATAAGCGGCTTCTTAGTCACTTTTCTGACCTCTGAAACCACCTCGTGCGCAACGCATGACTTTATTCCGAAAGCCATACCTCCAGACTTTACGTTAGGGCAGGAGATGTTCAGCTCTATTATGTCTACATCTGCCTTGTCTAGCTTTGAAGCTCCAGCAAGATAGTCATCCATAGTTCCTCCGCCCATGTTTGCAAGTATTACAGTGTTCAAACTTCTCATCTTGGGTATTTCCAGCTCTATAAACTCGTCTATCCCAGGGTTTTGAAGCCCTATGCTGTTTATAAGCCCTCCTGTAACTTCATGAAGCCTTCTGCCTTCATTTCCCGCTTTGGGGTTTATAGTCAGACCCTTGCTGCTGATGCCTCCGATTCTGGATACGTCGAAGTATTCGCTGTACTCCTCTCCGAATCCGAAAGTCCCTGAAGCCGCTATCACAGGGTTCTTGAAATCCACTCCGTTTATATTCACCTTTAAACTAGTCATCTAAAGACACATCCTCTCCTAGGAATACTGGCCCTTCTTTGCAGACTCTCTCTTTTCCCTTCTTGGTATTGCAGGTGCATCCAAGGCAAGCTCCAACTCCGCAGGCCATATGGCTCTCAAGCGATACGTACACAGGAGTTCCTACCTTCTCGCCCATTTCCTTTACCACTTTCATCATAGGTGTAGGTCCGCAAGACAGAATGTAGTCGTATTTTGAAGCGTCAAGCTGCTCTACTACATAGCCCTTGTGACCTACACTTCCAGACTCTGTAGATATTATGACGTTGTCCGCATACTCCTTCATATAATCCACAGAGTATACCTCGTCTCTGAATCCAGCGTAGAAGTCCACTGTAGAGTCTTTTATATGCTTCATCACTTCGTACATAGGGGCTATACCTATTCCGCCCACTACTACAGCCACTTTGCCCTTTATAGTCTCTAGGTCGAATCCATTTCCTACAGGCCCTAAGAGCTCCAGCTCGTCTCCGGCTTTAAGCTTTGAGAAAATCTCTGTGCCTGTGCCTCTTACCTCGTAGAGAAACTCTATTCCCGCATCTGTAATTCCGTGTATGCTTATAGGCCTTGAAAGGAAAGGCTCCACGCCCCAGGCTCTAAGCATGTAGAACTGTCCAGGGTTTGCAGAGTAATCTCCCTCCACTACCATTCTGTAGATTCCCTCTGCTATCTTCTCGTTTGAAGCCACTTTGGCTTTTAGGTATTTAGATGACATTTCCGATAGCCTCCTTCATCTTTTTAGCTTCCTCTCTTGCATAAGCTCCGAACTCCTCAGGCTTTCCGTCAGCTTTCTTGTAGGCCAGAAGTATTCCCCTAGATGAGTTTACAACTCCGCCGTTTCCGTCTCTCAGAAGAGGCGCCACGTCGTCAGCTCCTCCACCCTGAGCTCCGTATCCAGGTATGAGGAAGAAAGTCTTGTCGTGTGTCTTTCTCATCTCTCTGCCCTCGTCTGCGTGAGTGCATCCAACCACTCCACCTATAGAGCTGTAGCCGCACTTTCCAAGGTAGTTTTCTCCGAGTGTCTGTATCTTCTTTCCAACTGTAGTGTATATCTTCTCGCCTTCTGCCGTGTCTATAAACTGTATGTCCTTGGCGCCTTCGTTCGAAGTCCTGACAAGCACGAAAAGTCCCTTCTCCTTGTTCTTTACATAGTCAAGATAAGGCTCTATGCTGTCTAGTCCCATATAAGGGCTTAGCGTTATAAAGTCGGATTCGAAGTCTCCCTCGAAGTGACCTTTCGCGTACATCTCGGCAGTCTTTGAGATGTCCCCTCTCTTTATGTCAGCTATTATTATCTCTTTTTTCTCTCTGAGGTAATCTAGCGTCTTCTTGTAGGCCAGAAGCCCCTCTAGGCCGTACGCCTCGTAGTATGCAATCTGAACCTTGAAGCAAGATGCATAGTCTGCTGTGCTGTCCACTATTGTCTTGTTGAACTCGAATATGACATCCGAGATATTTGTGTGCTTTTTAAGCAGAAACTCTGGAATATAAGACAAGTCTGTGTCAAGTCCTACACATACATGTCCCTTGCTCTCCACCGCTTCATAAAGTCTATCTATTATCATTGAGATTCCTCCTTTGAATACACAACTACACCTTTTCTGATCGTCTTAAGCACTTCTCCGTAGAACTCCATGCCCTCAAACGGAGTGTTCTTGCCTTTTGAGTGGAATTCCGAGCTGTCCACAGCCTTTAGAGTGTCAAGGTCTACTATGACCACGTCCCCATCATAGCCTATCTTGAGCTCTCCTTTTTTGACTCCAAGCAGCTTGGCAGGGTTTCTGCTCATAAGCTCCGTAAGCTTGCTAAGGCTTATCCTGCCTGACTTCACAAGCGCCGTATAGGACACTGGAAAAGCCGTCTCTAGCCCTACCATCCCTGGGGCTCCGTTTTGCTTGTCCTCTACAGTGTGAGGCGCATGGTCTGTGGCTATCATGTCCACATATCCCTCTTCCACGGCCCAAAGCATGGCCTCTACGTCTTCCATCTCCCTTATAGGAGGGTTCACCCTGTAGTTTGACTCGTCTGAGCTCAGGTATATATGGTGTGGAGCCACTTCGCATGTTATGTTATCGTAGCCCTGAACCTTGGCCTGAAGTATGTACTCCATGGCTTCTTTGGTGCTTACATGGGCCATGTGCAGCTTCGCCCCAGTGTACTTTGCAAGCTCTATGTCCCTTATAGTCTCTATATTCTCTGAAAGCCTGAAGCTGAAAGGCGTTATGTCCTCGTCCTCTCCGTGAGCCATTACAACCATGTCCTTCTCCACGGCTTTCAGCATGGCGTCTAGCATCACCTTGTTGCTCTGAACTCCTTTGCCGTCGTCCGTGATTATAGTGACCACCTTCTCGTCCACTTCCTCTAGATGGCTTATATCGCTTCCAGAGAAGTCTCTAGTTATGGACACACATTGATGAGCGTCTACAAGTCCAACCTGCTCCACTCTCGAAAGCACTTTATTCACAACGTCCATAGAACTGCACACAGGGTCCGTATTCCCCATAAGGTTGACCATGGTGTAGCCGCCTCTCACGGCCGATCTGCTTCCGCTTTCAATGTCTTCCTTATACTCGTAGCCTGGCTCTCTGAAGTGCACGTGCATATCTATAAAAGAAGGCATGACCACCTTTCCAGCTGCGTCTATTGTTTCGCACTTTATCGCAAGCGATTCTCCCATAGCCGCTATCTTTCCATTCACTATATATATATCCCCCGCAAAGTCCTGTGAAACATCCACGATTCTAGCGTTTTTTATAAGCAGTTCCATCTTTACACCTCCGAGAAAGTATATACTTCGTCACAGTACTGGCATCTGTACTCCAGCTTCTCTTCGTCAAACAGCAAGAATATATGCGGTATGTTCTTCTCTACAGAAGTCACACATCTAGGATTTTTGCATTTTATGACGTCTTCCACTTTTTTCGGTATACTCAGCTTTATCTTTTCCTTTATGCTCTCATTCTCTATTATGTTTATAGTCATAGTCGGGTCTATAAGCCCAAGTACGGTAAAATCTATGTTCATGGCGTTCTCTATCTTTATTATGTCCTTCTTATTCTGCTTGTTGCTGGGAGCGTTTTTTATAAGCGCCACCGTGAAGTCCACCTTGTCAAGCCCAAGGTAGTTGTAGACCTTTATTCCATGTCCGGCCTTTATATGGTCTATCACAATTCCCTTTTTTATGCTGTTTATGCTCACCGTCATCTAGCACACCCCCAGTAGTTTAGCTATAAGTGCCATCCTTACATACATTCCATACTTGGCCTGCTTGAAGTAAAGCGCCCTAGGGTCGCTGTCTATCTCAGGCGATATCTCGTTCACTCTAGGCAGTGGATGAAGCACCATCATGTCTTTTTTAGCGTATTCCATCTTGTCCGGCGTAAGTATATAGCTGTCTTTTAGCCTTATATAGTCCTCTTCGTTGAAGAACCTCTCTTTCTGAACCCTTGTCATATAGAGTATGTCCAAACTTCCCATGTTCTCCTCAAGCTTCTCTGCCTCTACGTACTCTATCCCGTTTTTCTCCAGCACTTCCCTCTTTATATAGTCTGGAATCTTAAGCTCGCTTGGCGATATAAGCACAAACTTCACGTTTTCATACCTTGAAAGCGCCTTTATCAGCGAGTGCACTGTCCTTCCAAACTTAAGGTCTCCGCAGCAGCCTATAGTTATATTCCCAATTTCACCTTTTGTCCTTCTGATAGTCAACAGGTCTGTAAGCGTCTGAGTGGGATGCTGGTGGCCTCCGTCTCCTGCGTTTATCACAGGTATGTCGGAGTACATAGATGCCACTTTAGGAGCTCCCTCCTTCGGATGTCTCATAACTGCTATGTCTGCGTAGCACGAAACCGTCTTTATCGTGTCTGCTATGCTCTCTCCCTTAGACACAGAAGAAGAGCTGGGCTCTGAAAATCCGATTACTTGACCGCCTAACCTGTACATAGCAGCTTCAAAGCTGAATCTCGTTCTGGTGCTTGGCTCGTAAAACAGCGATGCGAGTATCTTTCCTCTGCATTTATCCATATAAGACTTTTCATCTTCTATTATGCTGTCAGCTAGTTCGAATATTCCGTCCAACTCTTCGTTTGTAAAATCCATTGGTTCTATAAGATGTCTTCCTTCTAACATATATATTCCTCCTTTTTAGCCTCTCCGGACCGTCTTAAAAGGTACAAAAAAAGCCTTCCATACAATAGGAAGGCCAATAGTCATATTTCATATACCCACAGTATTATTGCAAATATGGACATGTCTATACTATTTTCGCTCCTTCCTAACCTCTCTGGATTAGATTAAAGGTTCTATAAAAATAGTATCACTATATCCCCAAAAAATCAATAATATTTAAAGCCTTTTCAATCCTTGAAATACCAATCGGAATAGTGTATAATAATCTTATTCAAACGCCGTAGCTTCATGTATTGATTTTTCTTCAAAAAGTATATAATATATCATTTAGAGTAAATACATACAAGGTGGTGATTATTTGATAGTTATAGATTCTTTGTGCAAGGTTTTCAAGCTTAAAAACAAAAGCGAAGTAATTGCTCTAGATGATGTCAGCCTCGAAATACAGGATGGCGAGATCTTCGGCATAATAGGTATGAGTGGTGCCGGAAAGTCTACTTTGATCCGCACCATAAATAGGCTGGAAGACCCTTCTTCTGGGAAAGTCATAATAGACGGCCTCGACATAACAGCCCTTGGCGAGTCAGAGCTCAGAAAGAGCAGAAAAGGCATAGGCATGATCTTTCAGCATTTCAACTTGCTCTCCTCTAGAACTGTTGCCAAGAACATAGCCTTCCCTCTTGAGATAGCCGGCGTGGACAAAAATGATGCCGACAAGAGGATAGACGAGCTCTTGGAGCTTGTAGGGCTTTCCGACAAGAAGGAGAGCTATCCTTCACAGCTTTCAGGCGGGCAAAAGCAGAGGGTAGCAATAGCAAGGGCCTTGGCCAACAACCCCAAGATACTGCTCTGTGATGAAGCTACTTCAGCACTTGATCCAAAGACTACTAGTTCCATACTGGATCTGCTCAAGGATATACGAAAGAACCTCGGTATAACCATAGTACTTATAACGCATCAGATGGAGGTAATAAGGGAGATATGCGACAGGGTGGCCATAATAGAGGGCGGAAAGATAATAGAGCTTGGAGCGGTTCACGAAGTCTTCTCCAATCCCAAGACAGACACCGCCAAGAACTTCGTGTTCGGCATAAAGCCTGAGACAGAGATAGATGATCTGTTTCCCAAATTGCCTGGCTCTGTAGTTTTAAAGATTTCATATCTCGGGGATAGCGCCAAGCAGCCCATAGTCTCTAAGCTCATAAAGGATCACAGCTTAGACGTGAATATAATCTCTGGAGAGATAGACCAGCTGATGAGCATGTCTGTAGGGCATCTTACCATCCAGCTGCTTGGAGAAAAGGCCAATATAGACGCTGCGCTCGAATCTCTGAAACGTCAAAATATAGCTACGGAGGTGATCTGGAATGGCTGATTTCTTGTCGCTTGACCTGCTCTTGCCGGCAATAGGTGAGACCCTTTTGATGGTGTTTCTCTCGACAGTCATGTCCCTCGCCATAGGGCTTCCTGTAGGGGTGGTTCTGCTGCTTACAGAAAAAGGCGGGCTTTGGGAAAAGCCTAATTTAAGCGCAGTCTTAGGCACAGTAGTAAATATAATGAGGTCTTTCCCATTCCTCATACTCATGATAGTCATAATACCTTTTACAAGACTACTAGTCGGAACAAGCACAGGCACTATGGCGACTGTCGTGCCTCTTACAATCTCTGCTATCCCGTTTGTGGCCAGAGTTGTAGAGAGCGCTCTTAGGGAGGTAGACCATGGCCTTGTAGAGGCGGCGCAGTCCATGGGAGCCACTACTTTCAATATAATCTCAAAAGTACTTATTCCAGAGTCTCTGCCGTCAATTGTAAGCGGAATAACTCTTACAATCATAAACCTCATAGGTTATTCGGCCATGGCCGGAGCCATAGGTGGAGGAGGTCTTGGAGACCTTGCCATAAGATACGGATACCACAGATATGAAGTAGGCATAATGATAATATCTGTAGTTGTCATAATCCTGTTGGTTCAGGTAATACAGATGCTTGGAAACAGCATTTCGATAGGCATAAACAACAAGAGAAAATAAAAATCGGAGGAAATAAAATGAAAAAAATACTTTTAGCACTTTCACTTGCAACTACTATGTTCGTAGCCGGATGCAGCGGTTCTGGCGAAAATTCTTCTTCTATCAAAGTCGGGGCTACACCAGAGCCTCACGGAAAGATACTTGAGCTCGTAAAGGATGATTTGGAGTCTGAGGGAATCCAGCTTGAAATAGTGGACTACAGCGACTACGTACAGCCTAACTTGGCCCTTAACGACGGGGAGATAGATGCAAACTTCATGCAGCACGAGCCTTACCTTGAGAACTTTGTGGCAGAAAGAGGTGTTGACCTGGTCTCTGTAGCCAAGATACACATAGAGCCTATGGGACTTTACTCTGAGAGCATAAAGTCTATAGATGAGCTTGCTGACGGAGCCAAGATAGCCATTCCCAATGACCCTACAAACGGAGCTAGGGCACTTCTGCTCCTAGAGGAAAAGGGACTTATAGTGCTTGACGAAAACGCTGGATTCAACGCTACAGAAAAAGACATAGTTGAAAACCCTAAGAACCTTCAAGTTCAAGCTCTAGAGGCGGCGCAGCTTCCTAGAACGCTTCAGGACTTCGACGCTTCTGTTATAAACGGAAACTATGCGCTAGAAGCCGGACTCAACCCGACTACCGACGCAATACTCATAGAGGCCAAGGACTCTCCTTACGCCAATATAATCACAGTCAAAAGCGGAAATGAAAATGACGAGAAAGTTCAAGCCCTTATAAAGGCGCTTCAGTCAGATGAAGTCAAGAATTTCATAGAAGACAACTACGAAGGCGGAGTAATTCCTGCTTTCTAGCACAGCAAAAAGCCGAGGACATTGTCCTCGGCTTTTTTATTTCCCTTGTTTAAACCAGCGTATGGTTGTCTCTACGCTCTACGAACCTCTTGTATTCGCTTTCATCTAGCTTTTTCCCAAGGCTCATTATCATAAGTCTATGTTCTGGGTAATCTGTTTCGTACCCAGGATGGGTGTAGTCATAGTCGTTCAGGCAAAAGCCCAGTCTCTCGTAAAACTGCTTTCTCCTCACGGCTATCTCGCTCTCTAGCGGGTCTATCTCCAGCACCACATCACTCTCTTTTTCGCAGAACTCCCTTAGAATTTTCGATCCAAGTCCTGAGCCTCTGTGCTTTTCATCCACGGCAAAATGCTCTAAGAAAGTGAACTCTTCAAATGCCCAGTAGAACATTATACCTATTATCTCTTCTCTTTCAAGCAATATCATGGGCCTGTAGAATTCATCTTTTCCAGCTCTCAGCTGGGTGTCCAGCCTTCTTCTCTCATACTGCGGGAAGTTCTCCTCGTATATGCGCCAAGCCGCCTCAAACTCCTCTCTGTTGCTAAAGTCAAGTCTTCTGTATATCATTGTATCCACCTCTCGTACTATCCTTCAAATTCAAAGTCAACTATATGGCTTCCCTGGCTTCCAGACTCTATCTCTATCTTAGCGTCTATCCTCTCCTTCAGCTCGTCTACATGGGATATAAGCCCTACTAGCCTGCCGTTGTTTTGCAACTCCACCAGTGTATCTATCGCAGATTCAAGCGAGTCCGAGTCAAGTGTTCCAAAGCCCTCGTCTATGAATATGGTGTCTAGCTCTATGCCTCCGGCATACGCCCTGACCACATCCGAAAGTCCAAGCGCCATAGAGAGCGACGCCTTGAAGCCCTCTCCTCCCGAGAGCGTGCTTATATCCCGCTTTCGCCCTGTGTAGTAGTCCATCACCTCTAGGTCTAGTCCGCCTGCCTTGCCCCTGTGGTCTAGGCTTTCTTTTCTGGCTATCCGAAACCTTCCGTCTGTCATCCCGCTTAGCCTGGCGTTTGTAGCTAAGAGTATGTCCTCTAGAAAAGACGACAGCACATATCTCTCGAAACTCATGTTCTTGCTGTTTATACTCCCCTTCTCTGCATTCGCCACAGCTGCTAGCTCTCCAACTACGCTGTACTCAGACTCCTCTTTCGCTATGGACTCAGCTCTGCTCTTTACAGCTTCCAGACACTCTCTGTACCTGTCTTTCTCTATAAGCAACTCTGTTCTGGCATCGGATATCTCAGACTTTTTAGCGTTCAGGTCTTTTTCTATACCTCTAAGCGCTTCTATATCCACAATATCAAGACCCTCTGTAGACTCCCTGTCTCTCTTCAGCAGCGATTTAAGTTCTTTTATGCTGTCATAGTATCTGTTCACTTCTTCTATGGCTTTATCCAGCTCGCTTTCGCTCGCTCTGTACTTTCTGTAGTCTTCCACATCTTTAAATCCGGCTTTAGAGACTTTTTCCTTGAACTCAGCCTTTCTATCTTCAGCGCTCTCGTTTAACCTAGCCAGCTCACCACATCTAGCCTCTAGCCCTGAAGCCAGCGCTATACGATCTCTCTCCATGTTTTCAAAGCTTTCCTTGGCAAGCCTGTAGCTTCTCTCCAACTCTTCGTACTTGCACTCTGTCTCAGCTAGAACCTCTTTGTATGATTCAAAGCTTATCTCAGGCCTCGAAAGCAGCTTCTCAAGTGAAGACTTCTGGACTTTCAGCTTTCCGCTCAAGTCCTTTATTTCGTCAGACAGCTCTCTCTCCAGCTCGCTCTCTGCTCTGTGCTTCTCCTGAAGCTCTGCTTGCTTTATCTTAAGCGCTTTAAGGTTGGTCTTCTTTCTGGACTGCTCTGCGCGAGAAGCTTCCATAGACAGTATATTTTCAGTATACTCCTTGATCCTTTCCCTTAGCTCAGTCTTTACCTTGTATATATCGCCGCTCTCCACCCCAAGTTTGTGCAGTCTTGAGTCTAGAGAGCTCTGTTTCGACTCTACAGTGGCTTTAAGCTTCCCTGATTCAACTTTAAGCTCTCCCAAGAGCCCCTTTTCCACCTCTAGCTCTTGTCTGAGTTTTTCTACATACTGCCTTTTCTGCTTTAGCGATTCCTGGCTTACCTCTGACTTGACCGGCTTTGCTGGGTTTGGATGCTCTAACGACCCGCAGACCGGGCAAGGAGAGTCCTTGCACAGCGAAAGCGCTATATAAGAGGCCTGCTCTGATAAAAGCGTCTCATTTAAATTTTCATACTCCTCTGCTTCCTTTTTCAAGCTGATCTCAAGCACCTTTACAGCTTCAGACTTAGAGCTAAGTTTTGACTGGAGCTCTTTGAGCAACTCTATGTCGCCCTTTATAGCTTTGTCTTCTTCAAAGAGCTCAAGCAGCTGCTGCTTTTTTTCCATGTCAGATTTTCGCTTGGATTCAAGCTTTTCAATCTCCAGCTCTAGATTTTCACCGCTTTCAAGTTCTTTCTCTAGCAGAAGGATTTCGCTTGAGTAATTTGCAAGCTTAGCCTCCAAGCTTTTTTCCCTTTGCTCCGAATCTCTGTGTTTTTCTGCTTTCAGCTTTAGAGTAATCTCTCTCTCTTCTAGCTCTTTGAAATCCGACTCCCGCTCTTTTAGCGTCAAAAGCTTCTTGCTTTGTTCCTGACGCTCTCCTTCTCTTTTAGCTTCCCTCTCTAGCTCAGACTTTTTCCGCTCAAGCTGAATTTCAAGACTCGAAAGAGACTCTCGCTCTTTTAGAATAGAAGCTTCAACCTCCCTGGCTCTCTTTAACATGTCCACGATACTCCGCTCGTCTCCCTGGAGTCTTATGGCTTTTTCCATCTTGGATACAGCTTCTTTTTTCTCCAGGTACTCCGAACCTTTCGCTTCAAGCTGGCTTAGCTTTTCGCTGTTTTTCTCTATATTTTCAAGTATCTTGTTTACCTGCTCTCCCTTCGCTATTTCCTGGGACACTCTTGAAATGCTTAGCTCTAGCTCTGAAATTTCCTTCTCTTTCCCGACTCTAGCTTTCTCTATCTCCTCTATTTCAACTTCCACCTTCGCCATCTTCTGGGACGTGGTTCCGTCCTCGCCGTCATGCCCTATTTTTTTAAAGGCTTCCGAGATATGATCCATCGAGCTTTTGATTGAAGCCTCTAGCTCCTTTTTTCTCTCTTTCAGCTTTTCCTGAATTTTCGAGTACTTTGAGGTGTCGAAAAGGGCCCTGAGTATCTTCTCTCGCTCTGAGGTATCAGAGCTTATGACCTCCCTGAACTGACCCTGGGGAATCATCATGATCTGCCTGAACTGGTTTACATTCAGCTTGAGTATCCGCTCCACTTCTTCCCCCGCCTCTTTTATCTTGTCATAGACAACGGGATCGCCGCTCTCGCCTTTGCACACGAGGCATACTTTCTCGCTCTCCTCCCTATATCCCTCTCCACGCTTCTTTTTCACAAGCTGCGCAGGCGACCTGTATATGCTGTAGCTTTTAGCTCCGACTCTGAACTCCAGCTCCACCTCTGTCAGCACATCCTTGCCTGCAAAGTCGCTTCTGAAGTTTTGGGGCTTTCTCTCGTCTCCGTTTCCGCTCCCGTAGAGCGCATATGTTATGGCGTCGAATATAGTTGTCTTTCCAGCTCCTGTAGGGCCTGTTATGAGAAATAGATTCCGCTCCTTAAGCTTGGTAAAGTCCACAGTCTCTGTCCCGCTGTATGGCCCGAAGGCCGTCATGACAAGTCTAGTAGGTCTCATATTAAAACTCCTCCATATCCATATTTTCAAGCAGCGAAGCAAGCTTTTCCTCTTTCGAACCTTCAAGCTCCATATCTGTAACTTCAGCATAGAAGTCTCTAAACAGCTCTAGCACGCTTTTTTCCCTGAAGTTGGCCCTTGAAAACTCAGCCTTTTCGCCTTCAAGTCGAGTAGCGTCTCTCTTTATCTCTATTCTGAGTATGTTCTTGTAGACTTTGTCCAGCTTGTCTTTAGGCGAGTAGAGCTCTCCGTCTGCCACTATCCTAGCCATTATATAGTCCTCTCTCTCAGCCTCGCTTAAATCTTCTGCGAGCAACTCTTCAAGACTCCCCTCTATGATTCTCATGTCTCTAGACGGGTATATCTCCTCTATATTGCAGCTCATCTCCGCACTTCCGACCTGCTTTTCGCCCAAACAGACACTCGTTATGCCCTTTCTATGGTTCTGCTCCGAGAAAGAGTACTTCATAAGGGAACCTGAGTACCTTATACGCTCTGTCTTCACTTTCTGCGGACCGTGGAGATGCCCAAGCGCCACGTAGTCAAAGTCCTTGAAGTATTCAGCGCTTACTTCGTCGCTTCCGCCTATTGAAAGAGGCCTTTCCGACTCGCTCTCCTGCAATCTCTCTCCGGAGTTCGTGACAAAGCCGTGATATATGCATATGTTCCTCTCGCTCTTGTCCAGCTTTTCGCATATCTTGCCTATGACAACTCTCGCCACATCATCATGGTCCTTTATTTCCTCCCCGGGAAAAACAGCTCTGGCCTTCATAGGCGATATATACGGCACGGCGTATACATTGACCTTCCCGTGCTCATCTTCTAGCTCTATTGGGCTAATCGATTTCACTACATCTGTGACTATGTGGAGCCCTTTGTCCTCTAGCATCTCGGACCCGAAAGAGAGCCTATCTGCGCTGTCGTGGTTTCCAGATATGATCACGACTTTTCGCTTGTGCTCCATCACGAGCTTGGAAAGAGTCTCGTTCAAAAGCCCCACCGCCTCTACTGTAGGTATGGACTTGTCGTATATGTCGCCCGCTATTATCACAAGGTCAGGCATGTCCGACTCCACTTTCTCCAGAAATTTACCTATCACTTCTCTCTGTTCATCTATAAAGCTTTTGTGCAAAAACACCTTCCCTATATGCCAATCTCCTGTATGGTATATCTTCAACTCTTAACCTCCTACTGTATCTTAAATCGCCTTCTGACTATCCACTTTCTCGTCTCTTCCAACGCTATCAGCACCACCGGACATGCAATCAACATCGCCAGATGCTCAAGCTTTGGCGCACTTGTTCCAAAGAGCATATTGAAAAACGGAACATACGCTATCGCAAGAAACAGAGCTATCTCCAGCACTATGCCCCATATCATCATGGAGTTTTTCTTCTTGAGCGTAGCAGTAAATGGCAGCCTCGACGAGCGGCACTCCAGCACGTTCCCAATCTGTCCTGCCACCACTGCACCAAACGATAGCGTTATGGCGTAGCTGTATACCTGCATAATGGCTTCACTTGCCGTGCCATTTGCTATAGCCACATTGAAAGAGCGCATCTCCTCGAATGAATATCCAAAGTACCTCCATGCAAACAAGTAGATAGCAAAAGCCATCCCTGCCTCTATCATACCAAGAAATCCATACGAGCGCAGAAGCACTTTTTTGTTCAGTATATTCTCGTCAAGGGCTCTTGGAGGTTCGTCCAGTATCGACTCGTCTGGATGCTCCCCTCCCAGCGATATCGCCGGAATCAAGTCCGTGCCAAGGTCTATGGCCAGTATCAGCAGTATTGTGAGCGATGGAGGTATGTTCAGTATCCCCATGGCCAGGAACGGAAGCACCTCCGGTATGTTCGATGCCAGTATATAAGTGATGAACTTCCTGATGTTGTCGTATATGGCTCTGCCCTCTTTTACGGCCTCGACTATAGTTGCAAAGTGGTCGTCTAGAAGCACTATGTCCGAAGACTCTATAGCCGCGTCAGAGCCGTTTTTTCCCATTGAAATGCCTATGTCTGCCTTTCTAAGTGCAAGTACGTCGTTTATGCCGTCTCCAGTCGAGGCCACCACATGGCCTAGACTTTGATAAGTCTCCACTATCTTAAGTTTTTCATTCGGCGTAGTCCTTGCAAATATTACAGGTACCTCTGTATCTATTTTCTCTGCAAGCTCTTCCTGGCTCATGCTCTCTACTTCCGCCCCAGTTATAGTGACGTAGTCGTGATCGCATATGATCCCAATCTGCCTTGCAATTGCAGCTGCCGTCAAACTGTAGTCTCCAGTCACTACAGACACCTTTATTCCCGCCCTGTAGCAATCCGCTATGGCTTCCGCCACGCCTTCCCTCGGAGGGTCGTACATGGCTACAAGCCCGAGAAGAGTCAAGCCGTCCTGTGCGATTTCGCCCTCTGGATCGTCTGAGTATGCGACGGCAAGCAACCTGAACCCCTCACTCGCCAACCTGTCATTGATGTCCATTATACTTTCCCTGTCCTCAGGCCCCATGGCTTCCGCTTTTCCTTCTTTGAAAATATAATTACAGTGCTCTATTAGCTTGCCTGGATCTCCCTTTGTATACTGCACTACATCTCCGTTGCCGTCCCTTACTGTCACAGACATGGTCTTGGAGTCTGAGTTGAAAGGGACTACACTCAGCTGCTCGAAATGATCTCTAAATGACCCTGTTTCAAAGCCAGCCTTTTCAGCCGCTATAAGTATGGCTGCCTCTGTAGGGTCTCCGATTATTTTCCAGCTTTCCGGATTCTCTCTGTCCGTCTGAAGCAATGTGTCAGAGCAAAGTACAGAGGCCTCGAGCAGCTTCTTGACCGCTTTTAAGCTTCTATCGTTGAAGCCAGTTATCTCTCCTTTTTTTTCATAGCCCTCTCCGCTTATCTCAACTACTCCGTCAGATGTCCATATCTTTTTCGCGAACATGGCATTTTGCGTAAGCGTCCCAGTCTTGTCTGTGCATATAACTGTAGTGCTCCCAAGTGTCTCAACAGCCGACTGCTTCCTCACCAACGCATTCTTCTTGGCCATCCTCTGCACTCCAACCGCCAGCGAAAGGCTTACTGTGGGCATAAGCCCTTCTGGAATATCGGCCACTATTATGCCTATTGCAAATATAAGGGCCGCATTCACAGGTATGCCTGTCGCCACCGTAGAGATCAAAAAGGCAAGCGCCCCCACCACAAAAGAGATCACTATGAGTGTCTTGGTTATTTTCTGTATCTGAAGCTCAAGCGTACTCTTTTTTCTGACTATGCCGGCAGAGGTCTGGGTTATGTTACCTATCTGAGATTCGTCTCCAGTGGCATACACTACCCCCTTGGCTTCTCCTCCGCTTATAGAGGTTCCCGCGAACACAAGGTTCCTGCTGGTTGTGCTGTCCCCTTCCTCCAGTGCGTGTGGAGCTTCATCCCTCTCCACGGCTAGCGACTCTCCTGTCAGCATCGAATTGTCCACGAGCAGTCCTGTAGACTCTGTGATTCTTATGTCTGCCGGCACTTTGTCTCCAGCTTTGAGCGATACAATATCTCCAGGCACCAGCTTGTCTGCTGTAGTGACTTTCATTTCCCCATCCCTGTAAACCTTGACATTATTCGGTATCATCTTGGCCAGCGCCTGTAGCGCTTTGTCGGCCTTGTTCTCCTGTATAAATGAGAATATGCCGTTTATGAGTATGACCATCCAGATAACGTAGCTCAGCAGTGGTGTCCCTGACACTATGGCAAGTATGCTTGCAACCCAGAGCATTATAGCCATGAGGTTCACCATCTGCTTGGCAAAGCTCTTGATCGGATTGAAGCTGCTCTTGCTCTCTATTCTGTTTTCGCCGTATATGGCCATCCTTGCATTTGCCTCTTCCTCTGAAAGCCCCTCTGGTCTTGTGTCCATACAGTCAAGCACGCCCTGAGCTTCAAGCTCCGCTATCCTGTTTGCGCTTATTTTTCCCCCTATTCTGTTTTGTGGCATATCTATCCCCCCTCGAATTATAGCTTTCTACCTCATATTTACCCCTAAAGATGCTTTATACAACTAAAAACAGAGCAGGTCTCCCCGCTCTGTTTCATTTGCTGCTTTATATGCCAGCTATATTAATTTTCGCCTCTTAATTTCTTCAGAATCATTCTCTGCTCCACTCCAGCTACAAGCCTTCTAGTGTAGGCAACTGTATCTGGGTTTACGCTCATGCTGTCTATTCCGCACTCAACTAGGAACTCTGCAAACTCTGGGTAAGTCGATGGTCCCTGTCCGCAGATTGAAACTGTCTTTCCGTATTTGTGAGCCGCAGCTATAAGAGTCTTTATAGCTCTCTTTACAGCAGGGTTTCTCTCGTCAAAGTATCCCATGTCGTTCAGGATTCCTGAATCTCTGTCCGCTCCCATTATAAGCTGAGTCAGGTCGTTACTTCCTATGCTGAATCCGTCAACCAATTGAGCGAATTCCTCTGCTTCGAATATAACAGATGGAACTTCCGCCATTATCCAGATCTTAAAGTCCTGGTTTTGAACAAGCCCTTCTTCTGCCATTATCTCTTTTACTTTCTTAAGCTCCCAAGTAGTTCTTACGAAAGGAAGCATTACGTATACGTTTGTAAGTCCGAAATCTTCTCTCACTCTTCTTATAGCCTTGCACTCTAGTCTGAATCCTTCTATATACTCTGGAGAGATATATCTAGAAACTCCTCTCCATCCTATCATAGGGTTTGCCTCTATAGGCTCAACTTCGTCTCCACCCTTAAGTCCTCTGAACTCGTTAGTTCTGAAGTCGCTTAGTCTAACTACAAGCGGCTTAGGATAAAGCTCCTGTGCAACAGAAGTCACAGCCTCTGAAAGCTTGTCTATAAACATATCCTCTTCGCCTATCTTTAGAAGGTACATAGGGTGAGCTCCAACTGCATTTGTGAATATTAGCTCTGTTCTCATAAGGCCTATACCATCCATTGGAAGGTTTTTGTACTTTCCTATAAGGTCTGGCTCTCCTAGGTTCATGTATATCTTTGTTCCAGTGATAGGCGCTGTAAGCTGCTGAAGAAGCTCTTCGCTAACTCCAACTCCTTGAGCTGAAGCTTGCTTTTCCTCTTTCTTCTCTTGAAGCACAGTTCCCTCGTACACTACTCCTCTAGTCGCATCTACTGTAACTTCTCTTCCCTCTGTAAGGACTTTTGAAGCGTCCTTAGCTCCAACTATACAAGGTATTCCAAGCTCTCTTGAAACTATGGCAGCATGGCAAGTTCTTCCACCTTCGTCAGTTACAACAGCTGCGGCCTTTTTCATAGCTGGAACCATATCTGGATTTGTCATAACAGTTACAAGTATGTCGCCCTCTTTTACTTGGTCCATCTCTGTTATGTCTTTTATATTTTTAACTTTTCCAGATCCGATTCCTGGAGATGCTCCAAGTCCTTTGGCTATCATCTTAAGCTCTTGGCTTCCCTGTCCTATTTCCATCTTTATTTCCTCCGTAAGTGTAGTTATAGGTCTAGACTGAAGGATGTAAAGCTCCTCAGTGTCGCTGTCAAGTGCCCACTCTATGTCCTGAGGCGACTTGTAAAGCTCCTCTATTTTCATTCCGTAGTTTGCAAGCTTAGAGATTTCAAGGTCGTTTAGACATTGCTTTGTGACATACTCTGCTCCTAGAACTTCGGCCACTTCCATCTCCTTAGTTCCAACTCCGTCAGTGTTCTTCACAACTATAGTGTTTTTGTCAGCTATAGTCTTCTCTATTATAGCTTTTGTAGTCTTGTCTATTATAAAGTCGTCTGGTGTAACTATTCCTGAAACTACAGCCTCTCCAAGTCCCCAGCTGGCGTTTATCATTATCTCGTTAGAGCTGCTGTTCATAGGGTTTGCAGTGAACATAACTCCGGCTATCTTGCTGTTTACCATCTTCTGCACTACGACGCTAAGCGCTACCTCTGTGTGTACGAAGTTCTGGTGCTCTCTGTAGTAAATAGCTCTTGCAGTCCAAAGCGATGCCCAACATCTCTTTATATGCGACTTAACTTCATCTATTCCGCTTATATGAAGGTAAGTGTCCTGCTGTCCTGCGAAAGAAGCCTCTGGAAGGTCCTCTGCTGTAGCTGAAGATCTGATTGCAACCTGTGCATCTGGAGTCTTAACTCTCTTGTTGAACTCTTCATATGCCTCTATAATCTCCTGCTCTATATCTGAAGGCATGTCTTTTCTGATTATAAGCGCTCTTATAGCCGCACTTCTCTCTTGAAGTTGAACTGAATCCTCTACGTCCAAGCCATCTAGAACCTCTATTATTTCTTTCTGAAGATCTGACTTCTCTATAAAATCAGAATAAGCTGTTGCAGTTACACAGAATCCAGGTGGAACGTCTACTCCCTTTATAGTAAGCTCTCCTAGATTAGCTCCTTTTCCTCCTACTAGAGGTATGTCCTCTTTGTCGATTTCATTAAACCACTTGATATATTTATAGCTCATCATCCAACTTCCTTTCATCGTTTTTTCTAAATATATTATAACATAATCATTTCAATGTGCCATACTTTTTTATGTACTTTTATCTGAGCATAGACTCTATAAAAGAAAAAGCATGGATATTATATATTTACCCACACTTTTTAATTTAAATTAACAGGTTTTGCGTATTTATGCTCTTCTTTTTTTCCATACTTCGAGATCTCGACTTCGTCCATTCGCTTTATGCTTATTCCGTATTGCAGTGTGTTCTCCATGTCCCAGACTACATTCCCTCTTATCTTAAGCCCTCGCTCCAGCGCATCGGGACTCCCTATGGCCTTTATGACTATTGGAGGCTTTACATTTACGTCGTTTACAAGCAAGCTGTCGCCTTTAGGCACTAGCTCCGTGAAGTTTGTATACCGCTGGTTGTTTATGGATATAGCCTCGGCGCCATTGTCATTCAGTATAGTTATAATCTGAAGTATAAAACTGTAGTTTTCCACTATAAAGCTTATGTTTTCCCCAGCTTCGACTTTCAGCTCTGGATCTCTTATCTCCACCGCAACACCTGGGCCACTCACGTCTTCGTATCCAGCAAATATCCTGTACCTCTCAAGCTCGTTATACTTCCCCTGAACCTCTTCGCTATCCTTGGCTTCCTCCGTTTCATACTGCCTTATCTGAGAGTCGAGTTCCTCTATATACTGCTTTGAACTCTCTTTCTTGGCCTTTATAATCTCGTATTCTTTTGAAAGTTCCTTTAGCTTCTGATTTGGAAACACGTTGAAGCCGACTACGCTTATCGCTGTTTTAAACTGAATTGAAATCATCACACCGAATACGGCACATACAGCCATAAACGCCAATTTTGACTTTGCTGCCTTCAAAAAATCACCACCCAAATCCATGTCCTTAGATTATAGCATATATATCATTTGTTTCAGATTACAAAAAAACAAAAGCCACCAATCAGTCTAGATTGGCGACTTTCGTCACAGAGCCCTGAGTTCTAAAGCAGCTCTTTTTTTATTCCCTTTTCAAATACCTTTTCATACTCTATGAAGTCATATATGTCGTCCGTGAAATTAGGGCTTACTCCGTTCAGCTCTTCTAAGCTTAGGTCCTCTATCGCAACTCCTTTGCTTTCACAGAGCAGCACTATCTCTCCCACTATCTTGTGGGCATCCCTGAAAGCCACTCCCTTTGTAACTAGGTAGTCTGCAACTTCAGTTGCATTCAGGAATCCTGCCTTCACAGCTCCTCTAAGCACGTCTGCGTTGACTTTCAGAGTCTTCAGCATCTCGTTCATTATGCTTATGCAAGATATCACAGTGTCTAGCGCATCGAAGTACTGTTGCTTGTCCTCCTGCATGTCCTTGTTGTAGGCAAGCGGTATTCCCTTCATAACGGTCAGCATACCCATAAGCGCTCCGTAAACTCTTCCTGTCTTCCCTCTTATAAGCTCTGCCGCATCTGGGTTTTTCTTCTGCGGCATTATGCTGCTTCCTGTTGCGTATGCATCGTCTATCTGTACAAATCTGAACTCCTGACTGCTCCAGATTATAAGCTCTTCACTCAGCCTGCTCAGGTGCATCATGATTATAGAGAATGCTGAAAGCATCTCTAGAAGGTAGTCCCTGTCGCTCACCCCGTCCATGAAGTTGTCCACAGGCTTTTTAAAGCCCAGCTTCTCAGCCGTGTAGCTTCTATCTATGGAGTGAGTCGTCCCGGCAAGCGCTCCGCATCCTAGGGGCGACTCGTCCATAAGCTCTACTGCGTTTTCAAGCCTCTGCTTGTCTCTTCTGAACATACTGTAGTACGCCATCATATGTTGCTTGAAAGTCACAACCTGAGCCCTTTGAAGGTGCGTATACCCTGGCATTATATGGCAGTTATTGTCTGCAAGTGTCTTTGTCGTCTCCATAAGCTCGCCCATCATCTCTGCAAGCATCTGTCCGTTTTCCTTTGCGAAAAGCCTCATGTCTACTGCGACCTGGTCGTTTCTGCTCCTAGAAGTGTGCAGCTTCTTTCCGACTTCGCCTATTCTCTCTATCAAGTTTACCTCCATAAAGGAGTGTATATCCTCGTAATTGCCTTCTATCAGCAGCTTTCCAGCTTCTATGTCCTCTAGTATAGAGCTTAGGCCCCCTATTATCTGGGACTTCTCCTCGTCTGTAAGTATTCCCGACTTGTTCAGCATCTCTACATGGGCCAAGCTCCCGATTATATCCTGTTTGTAAAGTCTCTTGTCAAAAGGAAGAGAGCTATTGAAGTCCTCCATCAGCTTGTTTTCGTCCTTTTGAAATCTTCCACCCCAAAGTTTCATTTGCTCACCGCCTATTTGTTTTTAGCCATTCCTCTTATCTTAAGTGGTAGTGTAAACAGCTTTATAAATCCATCCGCGTCTTCATGGTTGTAAAGCTCGCTCGCTCCGAAAGAAGATATCTCCTCGTCGTAAAGCGCATATGGAGAGTCCATTCCAGCTATAACCACGTTCCCCTTGTAAAGCTTCAGCTTAACCCATCCTGTAACTGTCTCTTGAGTCGAGTTCACAAATGCGTCTAGCGCCTCTTTAAGCTGTGTAAACCAAAGTCCGTCATATACAAGCTCTGCGTATCTTATAGCTACAGTCTGCTTGAAGTGGTAAGTCGCTCTGTCTATAGTCAGCTTCTCAAGGTCTTTGTGAGCTTCCATAAGTATAGTAGCTCCAGGGCTTTCGTAGACTCCTCTAGACTTCATTCCCACAAGTCTGTTCTCAAGTATGTCCACTACGCCTACTCCGTTCTCTCCACCTATCTTGTTAAGCTCTGAAAGCAGCTCCGCTGGTGACATCTCTACACCGTTTAATTTTGTAGGTTCTCCTTTTTCGAACTCCAGCTCAATATAAGTAGGCTCATCTTTTGCAGCCTCTAGAGTCTTAGTCATAAGGTAAAGCTCTTCCGCTCTGTGCTCGTTCTTAGGATCCTCAAGATGTCCACCCTCGTGGCTTATATGCATAAGGTTCATATCTCTTGAGTAGATCTTCTCCTTAGTTACAGGCACAGGTATTCCCTTTTCGTTTGCATAGTCTATGGCGTCTTCTCTAGAACTTATGTCCCATATTCTCCAAGGCGCTATTATCTGTATGCTAGGGTCTATCGCAGCTATTCCAGCCTCGAATCTCACCTGATCGTTTCCTTTTCCAGTGCATCCGTGACAGATGTACTTAGCTCCCTCTTTATGCGCTACTTCAACTAGCTTCTTAGCTATAAGCGGTCTTGCAACTGCTGTTCCCATAAGGTATTTGTCCTCGTAAACCGCATTTGCCTTCACTGCCTTGAATACGTAGTCCTTTACAAACTCCTCTTTTACGTCTTCTATGTATATCTTTGACGCTCCAGAAGCTATGGCCTTCTTTCTAACTTCCTCCATATCGTCGTCTTGTCCGACATTTACACAAGCAGCTATTATCTCCATATTGTAGTTCTCTTTTAGCCAAGGTATAACTATCGAAGTGTCAAGTCCTCCAGAATACGCCAGTACAACTTTTTCTTTGCTCATATTTAAAACCCCTCTCTATTTCATTATTTTAATGACTCTTTCCCAATATAATATCATCTTAACAAGGCTTAAAGCAATATATCCGGAAATTAATCAGTCTCTGCATATTTATTTATATTAACTTATATTTATTTATAATTATAACTGCTGATATTCACTATGTCAACAATATAGGCGTTTTTTAAAATTTTTGAGTCTGATGAAGCTCTTAAATGGGTATCTTAATAGGAAAGCATTCATTTAAAGGGGGTATCGCTATGCAGTGGAAGTTTGTAGTATCTCTAGTTTCGGCGCTTCTAGTGGCCGTGTTTGCCATACAGAATTCAGACCCTGTGGATATAAAGTTTCTAGTGGCTGGCGCCAATATTTCACAGGCACTTGTAATACTTATCTCCGCCTCGCTTGGAGCGGTTGTGGCCATATTCCTTGGGCTTTTAAAGCAGTTTTCGCTAAAGAAGTCCATAAGGGAAAAGTCCAAGCGCATACAAAACCTTGAGTCTGAAATCGCATCTCTTCGTGATGAGAACAGAGCGCTAAGTGAGTCGCTTAACGCTACCGGGACTCCTCATCTAGCTTTAGAGAGCATGCCGGGTAAATCGCCTGAATCTTCAAACCTTGAGCACAAGGAAGACTAAAGTTTTTAAATCCAAAGGGCAGACCAAATGGTCTGCCCTAGAATATTTTGCTGTAGCCGCTGTTTCTCTTTCGGCTTGTCACCTTTGTGTTTAGCTTCAGCTCTGCGAAGTCCACAGAGAACCTGCCGCCCTTAAGGCAGTCCTCTAGCTTGAACTTGTACTCGTCCTCGAAGTTCCCCTCTATCCAGAGGCTGAAGCTCCTCTTCTCTAGGTCGTATACGCTGCTCCAGGCAGTAAGTCCCTCTTGGTAGACATTTGAAACCATCTCCCTATAGCCTACACCATCCAGGTTGCTTTCAAACTCATAGCTTTTCTTGACTTTCAGCTCGCGCTTACAGCTGTTCTTACTGGTTGCAGACTTGTTCGTCAGAACTCTGTATGTTTCAGCGTCTAGCTCTACAAGCTCTTCAAATACATTTTCTTCGTATATCCCAACTGTGTTTTGTCTGTCTGCGAAAAAATACTGCACCTTGGGAAGCCCGTACTTTATCTTGTAGTCTATGGCGAAGCTCTTGACTATCTCAAGCGCTTCGGCGGAAGTCCTGGCCCTCTCCAGCAGAAACCTCACCATGCTGAGGCTGTTTATCACAAGTGGGGACTCTTTCCGCTCCTCACCTCCATATGTTGGAAGCGCCACCACAGCCACAAAGAGTCCCTCTGTGTTTATGCCTTCATATGCCCTGTCTTCGCCCATCTGCTCTATAAATGCGCAACCTATAGTGCTTATGCCGTAGCTCCTATAGGGCGGCACAAAGCAGATATTTCCGCCGTACTGCACCCAGTCAAAGCTCCTTCCGACTAGTGTCTTTCCGCTCTCAACTCTTCCAAACACGGTGCACATGCTACTCCCCTGCCACCGAAAGGCTCTTTATCTTTATGGAAGGAGAGCCTATGTTTCCAGGAAGTATGAATTCTAGGTCGTTTCCTATCATCTCTATCTCTTTTATCAGCTTGTAGAAATTGCCCGCCACAGTTATCTGGTTTACAGGCCTTGAAATTTCCCCATTTTCAACAAGGTATCCATAGGCCGAAAGCGAGAAATCACCCGATACAGAGTTAAGACCAGAGTGAAGCCCCTGAAGGTCTATGACAAGTATACCTCTCTTTACGGACTTTATTATATCCTCAAAGCTGTGAGATCCGTTTTCCACATAGAAGTTGGTAGGCGCTATGGATATCGAGGACTTGTAGCCCTTAAATCCATTTCCTGTAGGTTCCACTCCGTCTTTCTTGGCCGTCTTTAGGCTGTGAAGGTATGTCTTAAGCACCCCGTTTTCGATCAGCTTCTTGTACACTGTAGCAACGCCCTCGCTGTCGAAGCCTGTAGAGCCCATCCCGTTCTCCAGGAAAGGGTCGTCAACTATTGTAAGCTCCGGCACAGCTATCTGCTCTCCTAGCTTGCCCTTCAACAGCGAGAGATCTTTCTGCACAGCCTCTGCCGAAAAAATTCCTTCAAATGAATCTACAAGACTCGCAGCCACATCATTTCTAAGCACTATCTCGTAGTCTCCAGACTCTACGCTCTTGGCCCCTATCATGGATATCGCCTCGTCCACAGCCTCTTTTGCAAGCTGAGATATGTCAAACTTAGAGAAATCGTTTGAAAGCACGTATCTGTCGGCCGTCTTTATGTCGTCCCCGTCTTTCACTTTTACAGAGATATAGCCGTAAGCCATATTGGATCTGTCCTCCAGCACAAGGCCTTTGCTGTTTACTAGCACGCTGTAGCCACTTGACTCTCCGTATAGGCAGGTGCTCACCGACTCCACCCTTTCGTCCAAACTAAGCGCCACTCGCTCTAGCTCCATGGCGAAGTCTATCTTCTTAGACGTGTCCACTTTCTCAAGCTCCGGGTTGTAGCTCTCCACTTTTCTGTAGCTTTCGGACCCGCCGAATATGAACTCCTTGTCCTCGTCCTCTATCACAGAGGCGTTTTGCTTAGCGCCCTCTATAAGCATGTCCACCGAAGAGCTGTCCACCTTTTCCGAGTAGGCGTAGCCCATATTTCCATTGTAAACCCCTCTGAAAGACATGCCCTCGCCGTCCGCTATAGTGTATTTGTCAAGTTCTCCTTTAAACACCTTTATATCCATGCTAGAGCTTCCCTGGATATATACCTCCATGTCCTCGAAGCCGGCCTGTTTTCCCTTTTCCAGCAGTTCCTCTATCAACGCTTTGTTCTCCATACTACTCAACACTCCTTCCGCCTACAGTCATGGACTCGACCCTTATAGTCGGCTGGCCTACATTGGCCGGTATCGACCCGCTTGAAGCTCCGCAGACTCCCTGTCCATGCTCTAGGTTGTCTCCAACCATGTCTATCTTCTGAAGTACCTCAAGTCCGCTGCCTATGAGAGTTGCCCCCCTTACAGGCTCGCAAATCTTTCCGTTTCTGACTATATAGCCTTCCATCACGGCGAAGTTGAACTCGCCTGTCACCGTGTTCACAGAGCCTCCGCCCATGTTTCTGGCGTAGAGCCCGTACTCTGTGCTCTCTATTATCTCCTGCTTCTTGGACTTGCCTGCTGCTATATAGGTGTTTGTCATCCTAGAAGTCGGGGCGTATTTGTAGGACTGCCTTCTGGAAGAGCCTGTAGACTCGACTCCCATTCTCTGTCCATTCAGCTTGTCCACCATATAGCCCTTCAGTATTCCGTTTTCTATAAGCACGTTCTTCCTTGTAGGAGTTCCCTCGTCGTCTATGTTGAGAGACCCCCATCCGTTTGGAATAGTCCCGTCGTCTATTGCAGTCACAAGAGGAGATGCCACCTGCTCGCCAAGCTTGTCCGTGAAAACAGACAGCTTCTTGGCCACAGACGAAGCCTCCAGCCCGTGTCCGCAGGCCTCGTGGAATATAACTCCTCCGAAGCCGTTGTCTATTATGACAGGCATCTTGCCGCTAGGACATACATCGGCCTCTATCATAGTCTTGGCGACTCTTGAAGCCTCTCTGCCGTAGCCTTCTATATCAAGGTCCGAGTAAAACTCGAATCCCATCTGGGCGCCTGGTCCGAAAAAGCCCGTCTGCATCTCTCCCTCGCTCTGTGCTACAGAGGATATTCCCATTCTGGTCCTGACCCTTCTGTCCTCTGTGAAAAGTCCTTCCGAGTTGGCTATCATCACGTTCTGTATGCTGTCGCCGTAGCTCACCGAGACCTGCGAGATTACGCTGTCGTACTCTTTCGCAGAGCTGTAGGCCCTCTTCATAAGCTCTATCTTCCTGGCCTTCTCCACTGTGTCCGGCAACACCTCTATGTTGTGAATGTTTTTCACCCTATAGTCTATAAGGTCTATAGATATTTCTTTTCTCTCTCTTCCTATTACAGCCTTGGAGCCCTGGCTTGCCAGCTTCATAAGGCTCTCTCTGTCCGACTTGTTTGTATATAGGTAGATGCTGTTGTGTCCGTTGAATATCCTTAAGCCGACTCCGAAGTCCCTTCCAGTCATGGCGCTGTCTATCTTTCCGCCTATCAGGAAGAGCGAAGAGTTGTACTTGTCCTCCACAAACACCTCTGCAAAGTCTCCGCCTGTGGAAATCGATTCCGCTATCATTTCCTCCACTATTTTTCTGTCTAGCATTTTATCCCTCCTGCTTCTCTGCTTCGGCTTCCGCCTTCAGCTCTCTTATGGTCTTTAGGCTTATGTCGCTTTCCGAAGCTCCTATAAGCTCTACCGCCCTCTTCAAATCCTCTTTTGACTCCACCTCTATCTCAAGGTATGGATATGGCACTGTCGCCTCGTCCCAAGTATCTATATCGTAGACTATGTTTTCCAGCCTGTACCTTATCCTCTCTTTGTAGCCCTCGTGCTTTTTAGAAAGTCCAAGCTCTAGAAGCATCCTGCCAAGCGACTCCTTGTCCTCGACTTTCGTCTCTATCTCCTCGTACTCCTTTATTCCATCGTTTGAGATTATTTTCTTTATTGTAAACTCGTACTCTACAGCTCCCGTACTCAGGTCCTTTATCTCCCTTATCCTGATATATCCCCGCCTCTCGCGCTCGAACGAGCCGTCCGGGTAGTCATATACGCTATTTACCTGAAGCTCTCTTTTTACAAGCTCAGCACCTATTTCCACTAGCTTTCGCTCTATCTCGCTCTTGTCTATGTTCAAGACTTTCACTTCCAGCTCTCTTCCCATGCTCTCACCTCTTACCTTATGGCGTCCTTTAAACTCTTTACAAAGCTCGACACGTCCTCTATTATCTCGTCGTTACTCTTGTCCTCGAGCGTCCTTCTGACTATGGCGCTTCCGACTATTATCCCCTCTGAAAGCTCCTTGTACTTTGATGCCATCTCCGGGCTAGAGATTCCGAACCCTATCGCCCTAGGCACTTCAGTCACCTCGGCTACGGACTTCATATAGTCTGTTATATCTGCGCTGAATTCCTTTCTCTCTCCTGTGACCCCGGCTACAGACACGCAGTATATGAATCCACCTCCGCCGCTTGCTATCTCTTTTATCCTGTCCTTGGAAGTAGGTGTAACAAGAGGTATGAAATTGACTCCGTACTCGTTGCACTCCTCTATTATGTCTTCCCTCTCCTCTAGAGGCAGGTCAGGGATTATTATGCCGTCCACTCCCGACTCCGAAGCCAGTTTTAGGAATTTTTCCGAGCCGAAGGCGAATATAGAGTTGAAGTAGACAAGTAGCACAAGCGGAACTTCCGACTTAGATCTTATGCCACTTGCCATCTCCATCACAGTTCTTGTCTTTACTCCGTTTTCCCTTGCAAGCTGCGAAGACGACTCTATGACTTTTCCGTCGGCTATAGGGTCCGAGTACGGAACTCCCAGCTCCACTATATCAGCTCCGCTCTTCTCCATGGAGAGCACTAGCTCCTCCGTTATTTCCAGATTGGGACAGCCCGGAGTTATAAACACTATAAGCGCTTTTTCATTTTTTTCCTTTAATTCTTGAAACTTCTTATCTATTCTATTCACATTATCCCTCTTTTCGTCAGTTTTTAGTCTAATTGTCCTACAAATCCTTGTATTAAGCCCTACTTAATTATATAATTGTGAAAAAGCAGGAAATAAATCTTTCCAATTTTGGGGGTAGCGCTATGTCTGTTCTAAAGAAACGAATTTACAACGCTAGAATACCAATACTAATAGTATTGACCATACTCTTCACTTTTGCACTGTCCATATTTATGCTTAGCAGGCAGTTCAACAAATTCAAGGAAGAGTCTGTATATTATTATAATACCATTATAAAAGAGTCTATAGATAGAAAAATTGAAATCTCTGAGAACAGCGAAGAGCTTTTCGACAAGAAAGCCTATTCTCTTATGAACTCAATCTCTTCCGAACTTGGAGGCCTGTCTGTCGAGAACATAGACCCTGAGCTGCTGAAGCTGATATCTAAAAAATACGATGTAACTGGACTCTGCATACTGAAAGACAGCGGTGAGTTTGCAACTATAGAGACTTCGACTGTTCCAGGCGAGCAGGGGATGACTACAGAAGACTGGGGTTTTTGGAACACAGCTATAGTCGAGCTCTTCAACGGCGAAGAGGTGACTGTGGACAAAGGGTTCTCCATCGAAAACTTTTGGATCGGTCCAAAGACATACTCTTATGTCGAAAAAGAAGCCAAAGGGCAGAGCTCCTTCTACAAATATGCGTACATAAAAAATCCCGGCCAGGAATATATGGTCTCTGCCATAGTCAGCGAGCAGAACTACATAGTGGAGGAATACGATCTAAACGACCTATTGAGCAGGTATGAGTCTGATATCGACTTTATAGAGTCTGTATATATAGTGGATCTCAGCAGGCTTAAAAACAACGCTGCCGACAAAGAGCCTTTTATAGTTTTCGGATCCGACCGCTTAAAGCTTTTCCCTCTTGTAAGCCAGGAGATAAAGCAATCTGGAGAGGATCTCACAGGGACGCACTCCATAAAGTCTGAGGGCAGAATCTACGACTTCATATTGAACAAGATTTCGGACGAATACTACATAGTCACTATAATGTCTGGAAACAACAACTTCGGAGGTATTATCTCTACCTTGGCTATCTTGATCTTGATTTTTTCGCTTGCAATCTACTTTGTATCGGTACTCATAAAAAAGCACAATCTTCAGTTTCAAAAGCTGCTAACCCTTGAGTCCAAGCGAAGTGCAGTCGCTCTTGATCTGAGTAAAGTCCTGTCATCTATTCCGGACTATGTGTTTAAGTGCCGTCTAGATGACGAAGAGATTACGCTGGTGTTCAACGAGGGAAGTGCAATCGAGTCTGAAAACTACCTGCCTTTCGGATCGGACCCTGTGCCTATTTCAGACTACTACCCGGAGGAGTTTGTGTCCTCTCTTAGAAAGCAGATCCTTCTGGGCTTCAAGGGCATACGGTCTCAGCTTGAGTTCAAGCTCTCGGACAAGATATACTCTTTCTCTACAAGCCCTGTATACTCTGGTCCGTGCGAAGTGTCTGAAGTAATGGTGACTGGAATAGATGTCTCCTCCTATATAGAGGAGAGAGAGCAGAGCAGGTATATGGCATGCCATGACAGCTTGACCATGCTTCCAAATAGGAACATGCTTATGCAGGACATGCAGGACATAATAGCCAAGAAAACTCCTGCTATGGTTTATTTCCTGGACTTAAACGGATTCAAGTCTGTAAATGACACTTTAGGTCACGAAAGAGGCGATGAGCTGCTCAAAGATGTGGGCAATTCACTGCTGGAGTCGCTTGAGCACAATATGAAGCTCTACCGATTCGGTGGAGATGAGTTTATAGTCCTGGACTCTGAGCTGAGAGCTCCGGACCAGCTGCTAGAGCTTTCAAGGAGATTTAAATATGCCGTCTCCTCGCTAGAGTCACAGTTTGAAGAAAGCGTGAATCTGGGAGTGAGCATAGGCATAGCACTATACCCTGAAGACGGCGACTCTATAGAGTCCTTGATAGCCAAAGCCGACCGTGCCATGTATGAGTCGAAAAAGCATAGCTCTCGGCTCTACACCATAACTATATAGGATTATTTTAAAGCCAGCTTTTCAATTGAAAAGCTGGCTTTCTCTATTAGTCTTCCTCTGTTACATCTACACCTTTAAGCCTTGCTATTCTGGCTATGTCCTTGTCTCCTCTTCCCGAGAGGTTGACTATTATTATCTCGTCTTTTCCTGTATTTCTGGCAAGCGTCTCTAGATATGCTATGGCATGGGCGCTCTCTATTGCCGGTATTATTCCCTCTTTTTTCGTAAGCAGCATAAATGCCTCTACAGATTCGTCGTCTGTCACAGAGTGATACTCTGCCCTGTTGCTGTCCCTTAGGAAAGAGTGCTCCGGACCTACTCCTGGGTAGTCCAGTCCTGCCGATATGGAGTGTACTGGCATTATCTGGCCGTCTTCGTCCTGAAGCACATATGTCTTCATGCCGTGAAGTATTCCCACAGTTCCCTTGGCAAGTGTGGCCGCATGCTTGTCTGTATCCACTCCAAGCCCGCCAGCTTCAACTCCTATTAGCTTTACAGACTCGTCTTTTATGAAGTCTGTAAATATTCCCATGGCGTTGCTTCCCCCGCCTATGCATGCCACTACGTAGTCCGGAAGCCTGCCCTCTTTCTCCAGTATCTGTCTTTTGGCCTCTTCACCTATTATCTTCTGGAAGTCCCGAACTATAGTAGGATAAGGATGTGGCCCCATAACAGACCCAAGTACGTAGAAAGTGTCATCTATCCTCTCTATCCAGTTTTTAAGCGCCTCGTTCACTGCATCCTTGAGCGTCTTTGTGCCTGTAGTCACCGGAATTACTTTGGCTCCATGAGCCTCCATCTTGAACACATTTAGAGCCTGTCTCTTTGTATCCTCTTCTCCCATGTATATATCGCATTCCATTCCGAAAAGCGCCGCCGCAGTGGCTGTTGCAACTCCGTGCTGTCCTGCACCTGTCTCAGCTATGACTCTCTTCTTGCCCATTCTCCTTGCAAGTAGCACCTGCCCTATGGCGTTGTTTATCTTGTGGGACCCTGTGTGGTTAAGGTCCTCTCTCTTTAGATATATCTTTCCGCCGCCGTAGTGCTTTGTGAGGTTCTCTGCATAGTAGAGAGGGCTCTCTCTTCCCACATAGTCTTTAAGATAGTAGTTTAGCTCATCTCTGAAGCTTTTGTCAGACATGGCCTCTTCAAAAGCAGTTTCAAGCTCTGCAAGGGCATTCATAGCTGTCTCTGCCACATACTGCCCTCCGAATTTACCGAATTTACCCTTCATCTGTATATCCCCTTTCTAGTCTTCCTCTGTTACGTCTACGCCTTTCAGCCTTGCAATTCTCGCTATGTCCTTGTCTCCTCTTCCCGAGAGGTTGACTATTATTATCTCGTCTTTACCTGTGTTTATAGCCAGTGTCTCTAGGTAAGCAAGTGCGTGCGCGCTCTCTATAGCTGGTATTATTCCCTCTTTCTCTGTCAGCAGCATAAAGGCGTCCACTGCCTCTTGGTCTGTCACTGAATGGTACTCAGCCCTCTTGCTGTCTCTGAGGTACGAGTGCTCCGGTCCGACTCCAGGGTAGTCTAGCCCTGCTGATATAGAGTGTACAGGCAGCACCTCTCCTTTTTCGTCCTGTATCACATAAGTCTTCATTCCGTGTATAACACCTATGCTTCCCTTTGTAAGTGTGGCCGCATGCTTGTCTGTATCCACTCCAAGCCCTGCAGGCTCAATTCCCACAAGCTTTACTCCACTTTCCTCTATGAAGTCTGCGAAAAGCCCTATCGCGTTGCTTCCTCCGCCTACACATGCCATTACGTAGTCTGGAAGCCTTCCCTCTTTCTCCAGTATCTGCTTTTTGGCCTCTTTTCCTATTACGCTCTGGAACTCCTTCACTATTGTAGGATAAGGATGCGGACCGACTGCAGACCCAAGCACGTAGAAAGTGTCGTCTATCCTCTCTATCCAGTTTTTAAGCGCCTCGTCTACAGCGTCTGTAAGCGTCTTTGTACCGCTAGACACAGCTACAACTCTAGCTCCAAGCGCCTCCATCTTGAACACGTTCAGAGCCTGTCTCTTTGTGTCCTCTTCTCCCATGTATATATCGCACTCCATCCCGAAAAGCGCCGCCGCAGTGGCCGTTGCAACTCCGTGCTGTCCTGCACCTGTCTCAGCTATAACTCTATTCTTGCCCATTCTCTTGGCTAGTAGCACCTGCCCTAGCACGTTGTTTATCTTGTGGGCTCCTGTGTGGTTAAGGTCCTCTCTCTTTAGATAGATCTTCCCGCCGCCGTAGTGCTTTGTAAGGTTCTCTGCGTAGTAGAGCGGGCTCTCTCTTCCCACGTAGTCTTTAAGGTAGTAGTCCAGCTCTTCCTTAAAGCTCGGGTCAGCCATAGCCTCTTTAAAAGCCACCTCCAAGTCGTTTAGCACCTTTGAAACGGCTTCCGGTACGTACTGTCCTCCAAATTCTCCAAAGTTTCCATTCATATTAATTCCTCGCCTTCTCTATAAATTTTTTTATCTTTTCAAAATCCTTGTAGCCGTCAGTCTCGACTCCACTAGACACGTCTACCACGTCTGGATTCGACTTCTCTACTGCGTCGCTTATATTCTCGGGGTCAAGCCCTCCGGCAAGTATAAGCTTCTTGAAATCTCCGTTTCTCACAAGCTCCCAGTCAAAGGACTGCCCAGACCCTCCGTATTCAGTTTCGTGGTAGGCATCCAGCAGTATCCCATCGACTCTCTCTAAGCTGTCGTATCTCTTTCCAAGCTCTATGTCGCCTTTGTCTCTAACCCTTATGGCCTTCCAGACTCTGTATTTAGTCGGTATCTTGGATATATACTCCTCGTCTTCTTCTCCGTGAAGCTGCACTACGTCTAGCTCCGCCTGCTCCGCTATTTCAAGTAGCTCGTCCAGCTCTCTGTTTACAAATACGCCTACTTTCTCTATACTGTCGTCTAGCGCATCCGAGAGCTCTCTGGCCTTCTCGCCGTCTATCTCCCGCCTGCTCTTTGCAAATATGAACCCCACGTACTCGGGCTTGCAGCTGTTTACGTATTCCACGTCTTCAAGCCTTCTAAGCCCGCATACTTTTACCGCTACCATTAGAATACCTTCTTTATGTCTTTCAAATTCCTCATAAGGCTCTCCCCTATAAGCGCCCCGCTCACGCCGAGCGACTTCAAGTACTTAAGGTCTTCAGCCCCTTTTATTCCGCTCTCCGAGATCACAAGCCTGTCTTTCGGAAGATACTTTAGAATCTTCTCTGTGTGACGCACATCTGTGGTAAAAGTCTCTAGGTCCCTGTTGTTTATGCCTATAATCATAGGGTCCGCCTTCTCTATATAGGCCACTTCCTTTTCTGAGTGTATCTCCACTAGAGGGTGCAGGCCAAGCTCCACCGATTTCCTGTAGTACTCCGGAAGCTTCTCTTTCAGTACAGAGGCTATCAGGAGTATGGCATCTCCGCCTATGGCCTTTGTCTGGTATATCTGATACTCGTCGACTATAAAGTCCTTTCTCAGTATCGGCTTGGAGCTCACGGCCTTTACCATCTCTATGTAGGAGTCGTCTCCTAAAAAGAAATGCTTTTCTGTCAGCACGGAGAATGCATCGAAGCCTTGCTCTTCGTATATCTTGGCTGTAGCCACAGGGTCGAAATCCTCTTTTATTATCCCCTGAGAAGGTGATGCCTTCTTTATCTCGGAGATTATGGCAAGCCCCTCTGCATCTCTGATGGCCGAGGTGAAGTCTCTAATTATTTTGCCTTCAGCCCTCTTTATCATCTCCTCTATAGAGACCTGTCTTTTCTCTTCCGCTATCTGCTCTATCTTTTTTTCAACTATTTTGTCTAAGATGTTCATCTCAACCCTCCGCTGTACTTTATTAGTTTTTCAAGCTTTTCCATAGCCGCTCCAGAGTCTATTATCTCTCTGGCAAACTCTATTCCCTCTCCGAAGTCCTTTGCGGCCTTTCCTATATATAGGGCGGCGGCGCTGTTTAAAAGCACTATGTCTCTTTTAGGGCCCTGCTCTCCCGAGAGCACGCTCCTCATTATTCCGGCGTTTTCGGCGGCCTCTCCTCCGACTACAGACTCTATAGGCGAAAACGCTATACCGTAGTCTCTAGGGTCTATCTCGTAGTTTATTATCTCACCGTCTTTCAGCTCTGACACGATTGTCTTTCCTGTTATGGTTATCTCGTCTAGCCCGTCCGAACCGTGGACTATCATGGCTCTCTCAGTTCCAGTTCGCTTTAGCACATCGGCCATAATTCCTGTGAGCTTTGGATCGAACACCCCAAGCACCTGGCCTTTCACCTCTGCTGGATTTATAAGCGGCCCCAGTATGTTGAAGACCGTCCTTATTCCAAGCTCGCCTCTAACTCCAGCCACGTTTTTCATAGACTTGTGGTAGTTCGGGGCGAAGAGAAACGCCATGTCGTTTTGCTTGAAGCACTCCTCCGCCTCTTCTCTAGTCATCTCTATGTCGAAGCCTATCTCCCTCAGCACGTCTGCGCTTCCGCTCTTGCTGGACACCGACTTGTTTCCGTGCTTTAGTACAGGTACTCCCCCTGCCGAAGCTATTATGGCCACAAGAGTGGAGATATTGAATGTGTTCTTGCCGTCTCCGCCTGTGCCGCATGTGTCTATAGCATATGAGTCCACCGCGACTCTAACCGCATGCTCTCTCATTGCAAGCACAAAGCCCGATATCTCCTCTGGAGTCTCCCCCCTCATCTTCAGAGCTATCAGTATGGCCGAGATCTGGGACTCTGTAAGCTCCCCCTTCATCATGTAGTTCATAAGGGCCTTGGCTTCCTCTGTCGAAAGCTTGTGTCCGTCTAGTATTCCACTGAGTATCTTCTTGAACATCTTAAATCACCTCTACGAAATTAGCTATCATTTCCTTGCCATGCTCTGTCAGTATCGACTCTGGATGAAATTGCAGCCCGTAGATAGGGTATCTTTTGTGGGCTATTCCCATTATAAGCCCATCTTCCGTCTCTGCTATTATATCAAATTCATCCGAAAGTGTCTCTCTGTCTATTATAAGCGAGTGGTATCTCATGACTTTGAAGCTCTCTGGAAGCCCCTTGAAGAGCGGATTCGCCTTTGTCTTCACAAGCGCTGTCTTTCCGTGTACTATCTCGCCTGCCCTGACTATCTCTGCTCCGTATACCTGCCCCATGCTCTGATGCCCAAGGCATATCCCAAGTATGGGAAGCTTGTCCTTGAAGTAGTCTATTATATCAAGCGTGTTTCCGGCTTCCTCCGGCCTTCCAGGCCCAGGCGATATTACTATCTTGTCCGGCTTAAGCGCTTCAAGCTCTTTTACGTCTATCTTGTCGTTTCTGTATATTCTCACGTCGTCCTCGAACTCTATCAGATACTGATATAAATTGTAGGTAAACGAATCGTAGTTGTCTATTAGTACTATCATCTATACCACCTCCAGAAGTGCTTTCGCCTTGTTGACAATTTCCCTGTACTCTTTCTCAGGCACCGAGTCGTAAACAACTCCAGCACCGGCCTGTATATAGGCTTTCTGTGATTTCAAAACTATAGTCCTTATGGCTATGCAGACGTCCATATCCCCGTTGTAGCTGAAGTAGCCCACAGTTCCAGAGTACAGCTCTCGCTTTACGTCCTCTATCTCGTCTATCAGCTCCATGGCCCTTATCTTAGGCGCCCCCGACACAGTCCCGGCCGGGAAGCAGGCTTTTAGCGCGTCGAAGCATGTCATGTCGTCTCTAAGCTCTCCCACCACCTTTGAAACTATGTGCATCACATGCGAGTAGTAGTCCACTTCTTTGAACCTCTCCACGTTCACAGTCTTCTTCTTGCTTATCTTGCCTATGTCGTTTCTTCCAAGGTCCACAAGCATCATATGCTCGGCTATCTCTTTTTCGTCTTGCAGAAGCTCCGCCGCTATCTCCTCGTCTTCCGCCTTGTTTTTCCCTCTAGGCCTTGTGCCGGCTATCGGGTGAGTCTCAACCACCCCTCCTATCGACTTTACAAGGCTCTCAGGCGAAGACCCTATGACCTGGAAATCCCCGTAGTCTATAAAGTAGAGGTAAGGCGAAGGGTTCTTTCTTCTGAGCCTTCTGTATATCTCGAAAGGGTCGTCCTCTGTAGCTATCTCGAATCTGTGCGAAAGCACTATCTGGAATATATCTCCCGCCATTATATGCTCTTTGGCCTTTTCAACTTTCTTGCAAAAATCTTTTTCTGTTTCAGGGTTGTCCTCTATCTGGGCGCCCTCGCCTGGCCTTTTCTCCTCCATATTGACTATTTCAGGCATCTTGGAGAGCTTTCTGTGCATATCGTCTATCTCGTCCAATATCTCCTCGTAGCTTTTGTCGCCTGGCTCCACATTGTATATAAGCGAAAGAGTCTTCTTGAGATGGTCGTAGCAGACTATCTTCTTGTAAAACATCATGTATGACTCTGGAATGTCTATCTCTGCATTGTTGCTTGCCGGTATATCCTCTATATGCCTTATTATGTCGTACCCAAGGTATCCTATGGCCCCTCCGCTAAACGGAATGTCCAGACCCTCTTCCTCGTAGTCCACTTTCATATGTTCTTGAAGCACATCTATTAAATTCCCCTCAAGCTCTACGCTCTCTCCTTGGCTTTCGATAGTTATGTTTCTTCCGCTGCTCTTTATCTTTTTAATCGGATTTTCTCCAAGAAAAGTGTACCTACCGCTGCTTCCCCCTATCATCGCGCTCTCTAGCAGAAACTTGTAGTCTCCGTCTAGATTGTAGTACATATTAGTCGGCGTTATCTGGTCTGCCATATACTCCACTGAAAGCGGAAAGTTCTTCCCCATCTTCTTTAGTTCTTCAAATCTTGCTTTATCCATATTTGCCATTTCTATCCCCCCAAATTTAAGTACAAAAAAAGCCACTTCGTCTGTATATGGGACGAAGTGACTCGTGGTGCCACCCATTTTTAAACCGCCCAGATATACAAAAAGACATCTCATCCTGTATTAGGACGAAATGTCTGTATTTCGCTATGCCACCTAAGCAATTTCTCTCTAGGGTACAGATAATTCGATACCCTGTCCTTTTAACGGTAGACCCCCGTACGTTGCTACTCTATTTCACAGCGTCATCTCACGGACCCATTCAGTTTAAACTAAGGTATCCAGCTCTCACCACCCTGGACTCTCTTGGACCGTCGTCTAGACCTACTCTTTCCGCTCGTAGATTTTACGTTTTCGACTTATTTATTAATTAAATTATACTCACGCATTTCTCAGTTGTCAAGCTTTTAATATTTTTTAACTGTCACTACTTCTGCTTGAGAATATCCCTTATCTCGGCTAGGATCACTTCTTCGTTAGAAGGAGCTGGCGCTGGTGCAGGTGCTTCCTCTTTTTTCTTCTGGAACTTCTCAAAGCTCTTGACTATCACAAACAGCGATGCCCCTATTATCACAAAGTCAACTATGCTCTGTATAAAAGCACCATACTTCACAGAGGCCTCTCCAACTTCCAGTGCAAGGTTTTCAAAGCTTCTTCCCCCGAGTATGATTCCAACAAGCGGCATTATTATGTTCTCTACGAGCGAAGTCACTATCTTATTGAAAGCCCCTCCGATTACAACGGCAACTGCCAGATCGAGCACATTCCCTCTGAGCATAAACTTCTTGAATTCCTGTAGCATATGAACCCCTCCTTTTGTACTTATTTTTCTGTTGTTGACTATATACCCCTTAATTCCAACTTTAAATGCAGATCAAGATAAATTTCCCTCTATTACAGATTTTATCTTTTCAGACAGCAGCTTGGTGTCTTTTTCATACTCCTCTGTCATGTACACCGGCTCTGCTATAACCAGCTTCACCTTTGCGGGATTGATCTTGATGCTTCCCTTCTCCATTATCCTGTTGGAGCCTGAAATGGTCACAGGCACAATCGGAACTTTAGACTTGGTGGCAAGCTTGAAAGCCCCTTGCTTGAAATCTTTTAGCTGTCCGTCTTCGCTTCTCGTACCTTCTGGAAATATCACCATAGAGTATCCCTCTTTCAGCTTTTCAGACCCCTGCTTTATGGCCTTAAGCGACTCCCTAGGGTTGTCTCTGTCCATAAACACGCACTGCATATACTTCATCCAAGTGCTGACCATGGGCATCTTCTCCATCTCTTTCTTAGCCATAAAGGCCTTTGGCTTGTCTATATATCCAAGCAGCAGCGGTATGTCGAAGTTGCCCTGATGGTTGGATACGAACAGCACAGTCTCGTCTTTCGGCAGATTCTCTTCCCCCACAACTTCCACTTCACTTCCGCTCAGCTCTATAAGCTTTCTCGCCCAATTAGGCACAACTTCTGCAACCATCTCGTCTCTCTTTTCAAAATCTCCTGATTCTTCAAGCACTCTTGTCTTTCTGGATTTCGGGATAAGCATTATAAGGCTTGCCCAAAATCCTATAAACCACTTTAAAGTCCTAAACATATCATTCTCCCCTTTTCACCAGAAAGGCTATCCAGGACCGATAGGTCTCTGGATAGCCTGCTTGTTTCTATTCGTCTTGCTTTGTCACATCTTCTACGTATTCTGGAAACTCATCTTTCTTTATGAGCTCTGTGATTGCAGTCGTAAGTCCTGCAAGTCCCTGTATCTCAGAAGGTATTATTATCTTGGTAGCCCTTCCGTCTGCGGCTTTTCCGAAGGCCTCAAGCCCTTTAAGCGAGATTACAGCTTGTGACGGTCTTGACTCGTTTATCATTCTTATACCTTCAGCCGTAGCTTCTTGGACTTTAAGTATTGCCTCTGCCTGTCCTTCCGCCTCTCTTATAGCGGCTTCCTTCTTGGCCTCAGCTATAAGTATAGTAGACTCTTTTTTACCTTCAGCCACAAGTATGGCCGATTTCTTTTCTCCTTCAGCTCTGAGTATGGACTCTCTTCTGCCCCTCTCAGCCTTCATCTGCTTCTCCATAGCGTCCTGTATCTCTGCTGGAGGTATTATGTTCTTAAGCTCCACCCTGTTTATCTTGATTCCCCAAGGGTCAGTAGCTTCATCCAGTATGCTTCTCATTCTGGTGTTTATAGTGTCCCTCGACGTAAGAGTTTGATCTAGTTCCAAGTCTCCCACTATGTTTCTAAGTGTTGTTGCAGTCAAATTCTCTATCGCATTCAGCGGATTCTCCACGCCGTATACATAGAATTTAGGATCTGTAACCTGGTAGTATATAACAGTGTCTATCTTCATAGTTACATTGTCTTTTGTGATTACAGGCTGTGGTGGGAAGTCCACCACCTGCTCTTTTATAGAGACTTTCTTAGCTATTCTGTCTATAAAAGGCACTTTCATGTGAAGCCCGACACTCCAAGTTGTCTGATAAGCACCCAGCCTTTCAACTACATAGGCATTCGCCTGTGGCACTACTTTTATATTTCTGACTATCAGTATAAGTACAAAGAATACTATTACTAAAAAAACTATAAATTGAGCCATTTTTATTCCTCCTCTTCTACTCTTTTAACTACAACTCTTACACCTCGGACATCCAAGACCATAACCTCTGTATCCCTCGGGATGTCCTCGCCGTTTTCAGACTTGGCAGACCAAATCTGTCCACCTATCTTGACCTGTCCTTTGCCCAGCATATTGTCTATTTTCTCTATGACAATTCCATTCTGACCTGCTATGGCGTCCACATTTGTCTTCTCTTTTCCAAGCTTTAGATACTTTGTGGCTATAGGCCTAGTGTATATCAGAAGGACTATCGATACCACCAAGAATACGACTATCTGAACTATAAACGGAACTTCAAAGCTTGCAAGCACAAGCGCAACTATGGCCCCTATCACGAACCAGATGCTGGTTATCCCAAGCGAAACAGCTTCTACAATCCCGCATACGACTGCAACTATTATCCAAAATGTCACGTCATCTATTGGAAGACTGGGAAAAAGCGTCATTCTATTCACCTCCTATGGCTATGAATTTAGGTTTCAGCTTCAAATAGTCGCAAGAGACCAGATGAAACTCTATGCCTTCTACACTTCCCTCCACTGCGAATTTATGGCCTTCCGCATGAAGGTGACCGTATATGCATATATCTACCCCATATCGCTTCATTATATCCACAAATTCATTTGGACTTGAGTCTGAAAACCTGAAAGGGGGGTAGTGGAGCATAACTATTCGCTTGCTCAGCTTTTCGTCTTTCAACGTCTCAAGGGATATCTCAAGCCTGTTCAACTCTCGTTCGAATATCTTTTCGTCCTGTTCCGAATACTCCTCTCCCTCTTTTGAAGACCATCCTCTAGTTCCAAATACGCCTACATCCCCGATTTTAAAGCTGTTTGTCTGTACGAAATCGATAGTCTCAAGCTCCATCCCTTTCAACTTTGCCTTGGTTCCCCACCAGTAGTCGTGGTTTCCCTTCCCAAGCAGCTTCTTGCCGGGAAGTGCGTCCAGCTTTTTAAGATCAAGATATGCCTCCTCAGGCTTAAGCGCCCAAGATATATCGCCCGGCACAAGCAGCATATCGCCTTCTGAAACTGTGTCTTCTATGTTCTTAAATATTTCTTCCTGATAATTCTCCCATACTTCTCCGAATACATCCATAGACTTTTCTCCTGTGCTGTCTAGGTGAAGATCGGACATAGCGTATATATTCATATATCTTTACCGCCTTTTCTATTGCATCTCTAGTAGATATTCTAACATATATTCCGAGCTATGTCCCCTGATTTATGGAGCTATCTTCTTCGCCTATCTCTGTAGATTACAGGCGAAGTCCCAAAGGAGAACCCCTCCTCAAAGCTCTTTCTCTCCATAAGCACAAGCTCAGACGCTATTGTAGTCATATTCCTGAGGTCGGTAGGCTCCATTATCTCTTCAACCTCTAGTCCCATGTGCTTCTTGTAGTAGGTGTAGTTCTTCCAAAGGCTCTGCTTTATCTTGTTTACAGTGGACGGCTTTCTGAGCATCTCGAGTATCTCTGCTCTAAAGCTCTCCGCCTCGCTGGCTATATCTTCAAACTGGCCTGAAGCTATTCGCCTCCCTATCTCCCTGGACTTTTCGTTGTCTATCTCCTGGCATAGAAACTTAAGCACATGCCACACCGCATATATGTCCTCTGCTGTCTCTATCTCCTGTTTCTTGAGCCATACAAAGGCCAGCATACGCCTTCTCCAGTCCCACCATTTTATAGGGCTCTGCATCTCAAGTGCCGGTATCAGGAAATAGCCCTGCTCTAGCAGCAGTGACCCAAATACTCCAGGCGGATTTCCTCTCTTCTGCTTTTTGAGGTTTGTCCTGTAGACTCCGCAGGAAGGGCTGCCGTCCATGTAGATAAAGACCTCTGTCTCTCCTCTCTTCAATGTCTCCATGCAGGCAAGCGAGCCTTGTTTTAAGCCTTCTGTCACATCTCCCTTTCCCTGCTGCATGACCTTTCCTTCGCCGCTCCACACTGTGTCCCCTGTTCCTCCAGCTATTCTGATGCTGTTTCTAGGAACTCCAAGCCCAGCCATACACTCAGGGCAGACAGGGTGCCATATGTAGTCGCCCTTCTCCCTGCCCAGAAACTCCAAGAAGTCCCACCCCTTGTTGTTGTACCTGACTTTAGAGCCATAGCAGCAGCCACTTATACCTATAGAAATCTTTTCATCCACAACAGTATCTAGCTTTTTCAAACAAATCACCCCTTGTCTTTTATACTTCATTTATCTCCATTTTTAGACTTTTTAAGCAACAAAAAAAGAGAGGTTCTACCTCCCTATTAGTTCCAGCTTTTTCGCCCTGCTATAGCTTTTTATCTCGGCTTCTCTCTTCATGGCCGCCGATTTCTCGGAATAGCTCTCGAAGTAGACCAGTTTCACCGGCAATCTTGCTCTTGTGTACTTTGCACCTTTCCCGCTGTTGTGTGCGCTCAATCTTCGCTCTATATCTGTAGTCCATCCTGTATAGAGGCTTCCATCTGCACACTCTACCACATAAGTGTAGTTCATCAGTCCTCTAGAAAAGTTACCTTTCCAGTCCCAAGGTCGTACTTTCCACCTGTGACTTTAAGCAGACCCTTCGCAACTCTCTCTTGTACCACTTTGTTCTCCATTATGTCGTTTATTGACTGTATCAGATTTGCATCTTCCAGAAGTGTAGTGGCCTCTCTCTTGTCGTACTTGCTTATGGTATCAAGACCTATGCTCTCCTCTATATGAGTCCTTATCTTGTCCACATTCTCTGTAAGCGGTCCACCATCCACAGTCGCCTGTATTGCTCCACACATATTATGCGCAAGCACAAATACAAGAGGAGTGTTCAGGTACTCGGCTGCATACTCTATGCCTCCAAGCACGTGGTCATCAACCACATTCCCTGCATTTCTGATCACAAACAAGCTTCCCAGCCCCTGGTCGAATATAAGCTCAGGAGGGACTCTAGAGTCTGAACAGGCAAGCAATATAGCCTTTGGCTTTTGAGACTTCCCGTATAGATGTCTCGCCTTGTCTATATTTATATTTCTGTTCCTCTGATTTCCTTGATAGAATCGCTCGTTTCCCTTCTTCAGTTCTTCAAGAGCTAAGTATGTTCTATTGCTTGTATCTATAATATTCAAGTACTTGCCTAAATTCGACGCATCATCTCTTCTCAAGCATATCACCTCTGTATCTTTTATTTCTAAAAATTATATTGTTTTTCAACTGCCTTTTCAAGCTTTTTATTTGCAACTCTTGGTTCTAAATGCTAAACTTCTCTTAAAAGGAGTTGATGAAATGTCTTTAAATGAAGCATACCTTATCTTAGTTCCAGGTGTAGACCCGAGCGTTGACAGATCTGAAATACTGAAAGACAACTACAAGTGCTTGACCGTACTTGTAAACGACGAAGAAGAAGCGCTAAGCGAAGCCCTCTCTCTAGTCGAGACTGAGAGTATACACGCCTTTGTACTCTGTCCTGGATTTACAAACGTGGGTATAGGAAAGATAGCCGGTGCACTCGGAGAGAATGTATCTGTAAACGTAGCTCGTGGGGATGGAAGAAGCACTAAGCTTGTGAGCGAAATAATAGAGTCTGAGTGGAGCTAGGGATACCCCTGGCTCTTACTCAAGTATGTCTCTTATATCCTGCTTTATGTTTTCCACAACTTCGAAAGCCTGGTCTCTCCAGTCCTCGAAGTTCTTGACCCTGTTCACCCTTGTAGTGATCTTCGAGTTTATCCGCTCTATATTGTCGTAGTTTACAAACTCTATGCACGTGTTCTCTTGGAACACATCGGCTATGGCGTTCATCACCTTGTCTACTATGTCGTTTCTCTGCCAGTCTTCAAATCTGGAGTTGAGCTTTCCGTTTGACTTCAAGTTTTCCAGAAACTCATCTTTTATAAAGGCTATAAAACCTTCGAAGTCCTCTGTGTCTGTGCCTATCTCTATGTCAAACAGTATCCTGAAGAGCAAGTTCCACATGAAATCCTGGTTGAGCGAACCGAGTATCGGCTCTCCAAGCCTCTTTTCATATTCATCCTCGAACTTTATATACCTCTCGAACTCTATATACTCTATAAAGGATATCTCGTTTTGGCTCACATCTTTAAGCCTTCCAAGTATACCTAGAAAAGTTATGCTGTAGCTTGAAACATCGTAGACTTTCGACTTTTCAAATATATACTTCACTATTATGTCGCAAGGCTTTCTGAAGTCCACTACAAAACCTATATCCCCTTTTATCTTGTGGGAGTACATATTGTGTATCATCTTGGACAACAGCTTCTGGAACTGGTTTTTCCTGACCTCGTCGTTGTCTTCATCCATTTCGTTTATGTGGTCATGCAGAATCATCAGCTGCCTGTCGATCATGCTCAGGTTTTCCTTTATAGACCCCATTATGTCTCTGAAGAAGTCCTCTATCATGACGTAGTTGAAGTTCTTGTAGAGTATCTTGTGCTCTATCTCGCCCCAGAACATGTTTACAAGCGACTTTATCTGAAGCTCGAATGTTATCTCGTTTTCCCCCAGCCTGTACTTTCCATCTATCCTGAATATCTTGAATCCGTTCTTCTGGCGCTGCGGCTGCTTGTCGTCTAGCTTCAGCTTCACGTCTGGGTTGGACTCTGTGGAAAAGTACTTTCCGTCCTCTGTTACGTCGAACACTTTGAGCAGCTTTCTGTAGAGCTTGTTTTCATCTTCTATAAACCTGCACTCAATTCTAATCCCGATCAGATCGGAGAGGTCGTAGATCATCTCCTCAGCATTTTCGTACCTGCTGTAGTAGTTGTTTCTGAGTATCTTCTCCTTCAAGCTCATCTTGGTCTTGACTCTTGTATTTATGTTCAGGAAGCCTTCAAAGTCTTCCATTTCAAACTCAAAGAATTTTTCCAGTTCGTCGGAAGCTTCTTCAAGCTGGTCCTCTAGCTCACACAGATGCCCTGTAGCTTCCTCTATAAAATCAAATATCTCTAATTTCAAGCTTTCACCTCCTAAGAGACCTTTACTCTTTCTCGAACTCTCTTATTTCGTCTGTTATCTTCCATTCGCCCTCTATATACTCAAAATACACCTTGTATACCTCCGAAGACCCCTCTTCCATCTTGTAGCTTACGTTTATGCTTTTCTCGTCTATGTCCTCTCTGCCTGAAATCTGAAGACTGCTGTAGTCCGGCATCATGCCCATATCTCCAAGCGGAAGGGCGTATCTGCCCTGCACCTCTACAGCTGGAATCATGCTCATCAAACGCTCTGTGTACTCTTTAGAGTAGTGGGCTTCAAGTTTCTTCGCTATCTTCTCAGGGCTATTGTACTCCTCGGTAAATGGGCTGTATACCATTTCAAACTCGTCTAAAAGCTCTTCTTCTTCAATTCCCTGGAATATGTCCATAAAGGCCTGCTTGCCCGCTACTATCTTGTCTCTCAACTGCTCGTCTGAAATAAGCGATATATCGTTCTCTTCTCTGAGTTTGTCCATCTTCTCTTGCTCAGATTTCTGGCATCCAAATGCCCCTAGTGCAAGTGAAGCCAGGAGCGCCAAAATTAAAAGAAGCTTCTTCATAGCATCCCCCTCTAAATCCTGTCTACGCTATAGCCCTCTTCTGAAAGAGCCTTGACTATTCTCTCTATATGACCATGTCCGTTTGTCTCAACTGTGACTTCAAGCTCCACTTCCATAAATCTATCTATGCTCTTGAGCTGGTTGTGCTCTAGCTTTATCACATTTCCGTTCTGCTCTGATAGTATTTTGGATATCTTTAGAAGCTCTCCTGGCTTGTCCTGAAGGTCCACCTTGAAGCTGAATATACGCCCTCTGCTGATAAGCCCTCTGCTTATCATAGATGACATGGTGAGCACATCTATATTTCCTCCGCTGACTATTGCGGCCACTTTCTTGTCTTTGAACCCCAGCTTTTTAGTCCCTGCAAGCGCAAGCACTCCTGCGTTTTCCCCGACCAGCTTGTGCTTGTCGAGCAGTATCAGGAACGCTTCCATTATTTCAAACTCAGAGACCACAACTATGTCGTCTACCATGTTTTTCACGACTTCAAAAGTCAGGTCTCCAGCCTCTTTGACTGCGACTCCGTCAGCTATTGTCCTTACTTTTTCAAGGCATGTGACGCAACCCATGTCCAGTGAGGTCCTGAGAGTCTTCGCCCCTTCAGGCTCAACCCCTATGACCATTATGTCGGGCTTTATCTGCTTTGCCGCAAGGGCGACACCGCTTATAAGGCCACCACCGCCCACAGGCACCACAATGCACTCTAAATCTGGGATCTCCTCTAGTAGCTCTAAGGCTATAGTACCCTGCCCCTCTATTACGTCCCGGTCGTTGAATGGATGTATGAATACATATCCATTCTCATCTCCAAGTCTCCTAGCCTCTCTGTAGGCATCGTCGTAGAAGTCTCCGTAGAGCACTACTTCAGCTCCGTAGCTCTTTGTGGCCTCCACCTTTATAAGTGGCGTTCCTGCGGGCATAACTATAGTCGACTTGACTCCAAGCCTGTTTGCCGCATAGGCAACGCCTTGGGCGTGGTTTCCAGCCGAAGAGGCTATAAGGCCGTTCGAGCGCTCCTCCTCTGGAAGCTTGCTTATCTTGTTGTAGGCCCCTCTTATCTTGAATGAACCTGTGTTCTGAAGGTTTTCAGGCTTTATATAAACCTGGTTTCCCGACTCTTTGCTGAATACATTGCTGTATATAAGTCCAGTGTTTTGAGCCACTCCATACAGTCTCTCTCTGGCTTCAAAGAAGTCTATACCTCTTATTTTTCTCTCGTATTCTTCTCTCTTCATATCTACTGCCTTTCTACTTTTTAAGTTCTATTCTATCGGCCTTTATCTCCACTTTTCTGAGCTTGTAAAGCTTTCCAACGGCTCTTTTGAAGGCGTTTTTGCTCATGTTAAGCGTGCTCTCTATCTCTTCCGGGCTGCTCTTGTCGCAGAGGTGAAGTGTTCCGCCTTTTTTCTTCAGCTCGTCTATTATCATCTTGGCGTCCTTGTCCATCTGTCTGTAGGCTTTCTTTCTTATGCTCAGGTCCAGCTTTCCGTCTGCCCTCTTTTTGACAACTCTGGCCTCTATGCTGTTTCCTATTTTCAGCTCCTCGTAGAGCTCATTTTCGTGCACAAGCCCATGGTATTTCCCGTCTACAGCTATAAGCGCGCCTAGTCCCGGCTTCACCTCGTACACGATCCCCTTTACCTTGTCGTTTTCATTGTAAGGTGAATTCATGCTCAAAAGATCGTATATCTTCATAGTCGCACAGATTCTGCTGCTCTTGTCTATATATAGTCCTACCATTATCCAGGCCTCTTTTTTCACTTTTCCAAGCTGCTCCTTGAAAGGTAGGAATAGGTCTTTCTCGAGTCCCCAGTCCAGAAAAGCGCCTATCTTGGCAACGTCGGCCACTTGTAGCATACCTATCTCTCCGACTTGAAGCTTTGGCTGCTTCATAGTCGCAACCATTCTGTCCTCTGAATCCTTATATACAAAAACCTCTACGCTGTCTCCAGGCTTAAGCGGCTTTATTATCTGCGATTTCGGGAGCAGTATCGCCTCTCCTTCCACTCCTTCTGTTCCAAGGTATAGTCCTATTGAAACCTCTCTTTTTACCGTCAAAAACTGCTTTCTTCCTAATTCTATCATCTATTTTCATCCTCTTTTCTTGTTTTCATCTTTTCGATTATAACTATTCTACCACAAAAATATAAAGAGAATGCGAATGCATTCTCTTTTTTGTGTTTTTATTGTCAAATTAGCTTACAGCTTCAATGATTTTTTCCTCTATATAGCTCTTAAGCTCTTTTTCGCCTATCTTGACGCTGTCTCCACCGTAGATATCCGGCATAACTCTGAAGAAGTTTATTACGACCTTGTTTCCGTCTATATAGCTCTCCTCTTTATGCCCTGGTATAAATATAACCTCTACGTCTTCATATTTCGAATCCGAAACCGAGCTGTTTATCTTCTCTACAAGGTCGTCTAAATTAAGTACTTTTAGCGGAGCAACCATAGTGTTAGTATACTCTAGGTCTTCTAGCATCCACATATTGTTGTTCCAAAACTTTCTCTCTGTCTTGGATGAATCGTTTAGCATCTCTCTGTTTGAGATTGCGCTGAGCACCTTTCTAGCTGATTCAGGTGTAAAGTCATCTCCGTAGAGTCTGTCCATGCCCGAAAACTCAGTTATGTTCACCAGATAGCTCTCTCCTACTTTCTCTTTTTCGCTTGTTGCCTGCCAGTAGTAGAGCATTCCCTCTATAGCGTCTAGCTTTAATTTTATAGTCTTTATCAAATCAAACCCTCCCTTTGCATTTATATATTCTATACTGCACAAGATAATTATATCACTAATCTCAAATAAAACAAAAAAATAAAATACCATTTTATTGGTATTTTATTCTAGCGCCACATTCAGTTTTATAGTCATCTCGTCCACTATCATGTCGAGGTCCAAGATGCTCTTGGAGTTTACCTTTATGTTTATACTCTCTCCTGTCATAAGCACCGGAGTCGAGATATCAACTATTATCCCATCTTCCGAGTAGTTTGTACTGGCATTCGCTGTAAGCATATTTGTGAGTTCCGAAATTGCGCTTTGAGCCATCTCGTTTAGCTCGTCCACCTGCATCCCCATCATCATCTTGGACGCGATCTTCTTGCCATCTTCCTCACCTATGATGTATATTATATTTCCCTTTATGTCCCCTATAAGCCCTAGCGTAATGGTTATGCCACTTCCAACTATTGTGTCTTTCAGGGCGACTCCGCCTTTTTTAACTTCAAACCCGAGCTGGGGCATTACGTTGTCGAAAGCCTTTATAAATGGATTTATATACTTTACATCCACTATTTCTCACCTCTCTTAAAGCCCACACTCATAGTCACTTCTCCAAACGATGTCTCAATGTCTACAGACATGACTTCAAGGTTCACTTGAGATATGTTTATCGCCTCTCCATAGAATATAGTAGGCGGTGCAATCTTGAGGCCGTAGCTCCTGTCTTTCATGTTCAGCATAGAGCACGCATTCCCAGCTATTATATTGGCCCACTCAGAGAGCAAGTTGAGTATGGTGTCCATGTCCACCTCTTCTTTTTTCAGTATCTCTGAAGCCATATTCCCAGCCGTCTCGTTTGAAAGGTCCACAACCATTTTCCCTGAGAAAGCTCCTATTATTCCTATGACTATGGATATCCCCTTAGATCTCTCCACATTGTTCTTCTTTTGCTCGTCTTTGAAATTCACAAGTGTCCTAGTCATCTTGTTCATATTGTCGGCAAAAGATTCTTTGAACACATCAAAATAGATGCCCTCTAGCGTGTTGAATATGTCCTTGTAATTGCTGGCCCTCTCTAGCTCTGCAAGCAGCTGACTCTCTTCCACAGGCTTCTGTATATATCCTGAAACCTTAAGTTTTTTCGCCTTTTCTAGCAGCTCTTCGTCCATAAGCGAACTCACTATCACAACTGAAGACTCTGGGCTTACTTTCTTGACTATCTCTGTGCACTCGAACCCGTCTGTGCCTGGAAGTGTCATGTCCATAGTCACTACATCCGGCTTTAACTCGCTGGCCTTCTGCTCGACCTCTTCTTTGTTCATGGCCTCTCCAACTACCTCGTATCCATTTCTTTCAAGCATCTCAGTTATTATGCTTATAGAGAACCTCGAGTCGTCAACTATAAGCACTCTCTTTTTTCCATCCATAGCTTCATCTCCATTCCAATGTTTCTAAAGCTATTATACCCAGATTGTAGCTTTAAATAACTATTTTTTAACTATACTAGTCAAGTTTGAGTCCAGTCTTTGTCTCTATAGCCTTCCTCATAGGCTCTACATAGCTGTCCGTCATATATGTCTTGTAGACGTAGAAAAGCATTTCAAGCCATTTGTCCCCGTCTAGCAGTGTCTCCAGCTCTCCGTTTGGAAGCGACTTTCTAGCCTCTTCTGCCTCCTCTCTAGTGTAGTACATATGTTCGTAGTCCTCTTTTGACATTATACCTATCTTTCCGCCTCGTTCTGCTATGCTGACTGTAAAGCTTCCGTACTTCTGTATCTCGTCGTCCTCCATAGTGCACTCCATAACTCCATTTGTATGCGCCCTGAAAAACACATCTCCTTTTTTAAGCTTAGCTATATCTATCATTCTATCTCCTCCTTGAATTCTACATTTATAACAACTACTTCAGAATTGCTTCCTATCTTTATTGGCGGCCCCCAAGTTCCGTATCCAGATGAGACTATCGCCTCCATATCGCCATAGGACTTTATTCCCCAGTCTATATCGTATATTGCGCTCGTTATTATAGAGCCTGGAAAAAGCTGTCCTCTGTGGGTATGACCTGAAAGCAGCAGGTCCACTCCTAAGTTTTTGGCTTCTCCGCTCTTCATAGGCTGATGGTCCATCATGATCACAGGCTTCTCTGTGTCAACATCTCTTAGCAATTCTTCAAGCTCCGCCCTAGGTACTCCGCTAAAACGCTCTCCCGAGAGATCGTCTCTTCCAACCAGCACTACTCCGCCTGCTTCCTCGTGCTCGTCTTTAAGTATTTTGACTTGGCTCTTTGAGAGTATCGCTTCAAACTCCTCTTCGCTGCCACCTATATACTCGTGGTTTCCAAGCACTCCGTATACCCCGTACTTGGAGTCTATTTTTTCAAGCCGGTCCGCCATCTTCTCGTCTATAAAGTACTCCACGTCCTCGTCGACTATATCTCCGCCTAAGAGAACTATATCGGGCTTCTCTTTGTTTATGACTTGTATAAGTTCTTCGAGCCTGCTGTTTCCAACTATATTTCCCAAGTGTATATCGCTTGCAAATACTACTTTAAGCCCACCTTTCGGACCGGGCTTGTCCATCTTTAAGCTGTACTCTGTCGTCTCAACTCTTCTCGCATTCACCGACCCGTAGACCACAGATGCAAATACCACCACTATGCCTATAGTTCCAAATACCTTGGCAGCTTTTATTCTCGCTCTACAGCTTGAAATCCTCCTCTTAAACAGAATATAGAGCATTTTAAGCGCGGATATGACGATTAAAGCATAGGCCATGACAGCTAGGTAGTATGCCCCTGTATTTGTGAGAAGTACATCCACCCCTTCTGGCATAAAGGGGTTAAGAGCCCTAGCCAAGATATAGCTAAAGGCTACCGCCATAAAAGCTGCCCAGTATATTTTATCATTCTTTATTTTAACACCCATAATCCTTAAGTAGTTTTTCAGGTTCTTTCCTATATATATGTTTATGAGAAGATAGAGTGCAAAGAAAAGCACTATAGCTATAAACAGTCCGTAGTTCATGTATTCACCTCCCGATTCTAAATTTACTATAAAAACATAAAAAAAGCTACATACCCGGGGATATGTAGCTTGAATTCTAAGCTTCTTATTATTTTTTAACTGCCTTTTTTGCTTCCATTTCATCTCTCTCTTGTTGCTCTTGAGCAAGAGTTTTCTTAGGTATGATTATGTTAAGCACGAAAGCAACTATTGTAGCTATAGTAACTGGTGAACTTCCGAAAACCATCTTGATAGTAGGGCTGTAGTTAGCTAGTAGCTCTGGAACTGAAGTAACTCCCATTCCAAGCGCTAGAGCAAGTCCAACTATACCAGTGTTTCTGTTTGAAAGCTCATCTTGTATTATAAGCTTGATTCCTGACATTGTGATACTAGCGAAAACTCCTATTGTAGCTCCACCTATAACCGCTTGAGGTATAGTAGTCATAAGAGCTCCAAACTTAGGTATGAATCCTGCTATAAGCACGAATATGGCAGTTATCATAAATACAAATCTACTTACAACTTTAGTAGTAGCAACTATACCAACGTTCTGGCTGTAAGTAGCTAGTGGTAGTCCTCCGAAAAGCGCTCCAACTAGCGATCCAAGGTTACTTCCTATGATTCCACCTTGAAGCTCTTCGTCAGTAACTTCTCTGTTCATTCCACCCATTGTAGTAGCTGAAAGGTCTCCAACAGCCTGTACCGAGTTAACTATGAATATGATTGCCATAGACATCATAGCTGGTCCTTCGAAAGCTATGTTGTACTTTCCAAATGCAGGAAGTGCAAACCATCCCTTAGCAGCTACAGCGTCGAAGCTTACCATTCCCATTGCGAAAGCAACTACGTAACCAACTATTATACCTATCAGTATAGAAGATAGCTTTATCATTCCCTTACCAAACTGTCCTACGAATAGAACTGTTAAAAGTGTTACAAATCCAACTATAAGGAATTTAGGATCTCCGAACTGTCCTCCTGCTAGAGTCTTCTGTGCAGCCTCTATAACTGCAGGTGCAGATTCTGGGTTCTTAAGGTTGTTTGCAGCAGTTATAAGTCCTGCTCCACCACCTATATACTTTACAGCTGTAGTGTAAAGCGAAAGACCTATACTTAGAACAACTGTTCCTGCCACGATAGGCGGGAAGAATTTTCTAAGTGGCTTTATAAATATACCAACTACCATTCCGACTACGGCTCCAACTATTTGGGCTCCAAGTATACCTGGTAGTCCATATTCAGCTCCTATAGCTGAAAGTGTTGGAATATAAGCGAAACTAACTCCCATTATAACTGGTAGCTTAGATCCTACTATAGCAATAGGAAAAAGCTGGATAAGAGTTCCTATAGCTGCGATAAACATGGCACTCTGTACAAGAACGGCGGCATCTGCACCTAGCGATGCATCTCCTGTTCTAGTGGCAAGTCCGTTTACAACTCCTGAAACTATAAGTGCTGGTGTGATGTTACCTATTATCATCGCGAGCAGATGCTGAAGCGACAACGGCAGTGCAGTAGCAAAACTTGGTTTTCCGTAAAAATCAAATACGGAAGTTGACTTTGTACTCATAAAATATCCCCTCCAATAGTTTATTTAGCCCAAGATCACTTTGTGTTCTTCTAACTAAAATAGACCTGTTTATGCCGAACTTTACATTCTCATAAACTATTGCCAGATATTCTATACAGTTTTTCTTGGTCTCTTCTACCCTTCAAATTGAACTATCTCAGATTCAGAGATTTCCAACCTGCATAACAAGACAGAGAGATTACGCTTAATTTAATTAGTATTATAACACCCTGTCTTTTAAATGACAACGTTTTCTTTTCTTTTTACTGAAAATTTTAATTCCCCGGGTTGTACTTAAAACTTTCAATAAAAAGAGGAGACCCATTTAAGTCTCCTTTTCTATTTACCCCTAGTTTTCCTATTTAAACTCTACAGTATACTTTTTCTTTAAATCATCTATTTTTGTATAGTAGACTTCCTGCTGTCTAAGTCCTAGAAGCTGATTTTTTATGCTGTCTTGTACTTCTTCAAGAGACTTTTCCTCTGATGCTTTCTTGTCTACAAGCTTTATGATGTGGTATCCAAACTGTGTCTTAACAGGCTCTGAAACTTCCCCTATCTCCATTCCAAAAGCTGCCTCTTCAAATTCCGGCACCATGCTCCCTCTCTGGAATTCACCAAGATCTCCGCCTCTGTCTTTTGAAGGACATGATGAAAACTCCTGTGCTTGACTTTCAAATTCTGAACCTGACTTTATTTTTTCAGCTATTTCCTTTGCCTGCTCTTCGCTGTCCACTAGTATGTGGCTTGCTCTGACTTTTTCGCCTTCTACAAACATGGCTTTGTTCCTGTCGTAGTAGTCTGCTATCTCTTCGTCTGACACAACTGCCTGTGAAAGTATCTTCTGTATAGAGTATTGCTTCAGCAGATTCGACTTAACCTTTTCAAGCTCAGCTTTGAACCCGTCTTCTTCCTGAAATCCATTTTCTAGCGCATCTAGATAAAGTAGTTCATGGCTTACAAGCTCATCCACTATTCTCTTTGTACCCTCTTCGTTTTGAAGTTGCATAGCGTTTTGAGGCCCTATGCTCTGAAGAAACTCATTGACTTTCTCCTGTGTTATTTCACTTTCTCCAACTACTGCATATACTTTATTCTCCATATTTTCAGCTCTCCTTTGACATTTTTTATTACATCTGAACTTAACATATACCTGTCCAGCTGTCAAATCCAGGACCTAATGCCCTCGCTTTTTTGGTATAATATCTATTGTAATAGTATATAGACTGAAAAGGAGATTTCAAATGTGGAAATTAGCTGTTTTCTTTATAATAATAAATGCACTGTCTTTGACCATGATGTATATGGATAAATACTACGCCAAAAGCTCTAGGCGAAGAATACCTGAGTCTAAACTTATGACTGTGGCTATATTTGGAGGTAGTCTAGGCGCTTTTATGGGCATGAACCTATTTCGCCACAAGACAAAGCACCCCAAGTTCAAATACGGGCTTCCTGCCATAATGGTCCTTCACTTCGCTCTTTTCTTGCTGATCTGTCTCCAGCTGAACGGAATAGACGTATCAGGATTTTTTAAAGTGGCCTAATCTCAATTTTATTTCTTCCAACGGCTTTCTGCTGTCTGGGTGTTCTTTCTCTTTGAACTCCTCTAGCGGAAGGTCGTCTTTGCACCCAAGCTTGCCCATTGCAACCGCTGCTATTATGTCATAATCCTCCGGTATGTCTAGCTTCTGTCTCGCCGCTTCCTTGTCAAATCCCGCCATCCCATGAGTCACAAGCCCTCTCTTTGTAGCCTCTAGCGAAAGAAACCCCCAGCTTGTGCCTGCGTCAAATTTGTTGTACGGATTTGGCTTGCCGTTGTAGGCGAACTTCTTGTGGGCAAGCACTAAAAAGAGCACTGGCGCTTTTTTGGCCCATAGCCTGTTTTTCTCATTCAATACCCCTCTGAGCAATTCCAACTCGTCTTCTTCTGTCGCCACGAGGTATCTCCATGGCTGCTCGTTAAAGCAGGACTGGGCAAATCTTGCCGCATCGAATACAGCTTCAATGTCCTCGGCTGAAAGCTTTTCTTCGCTGAACGCCCTAGGAGACCACCTCTCCTTTATCTCTTTCAGTATGTCGTATTTATAATCTCTATGTTGATCCATTTTCATCATCCTTTCGCTGTGTTTTGCATATTTCTTTATTACCCGTAAGCTCCCAAGTGAAAACAGCACTATTTTCAGATTCAAATCTATAGATAAGTGCTTTTGGATAGATTTTTTCAATTAGAGCTTGTTCCTGTTTAAGTGTTACAATTTAACCATAGTAAAAAAATATGCCTCTAGGCAAAATGAGGAGTGATTTTATGGATAAAATGCTACAGAGACTTGTCGATCAAGGCGTTATGCCAGAGTCTTTCGGTGAGTACATTGAAAACGCACTGGAAAACAAGGACAGCTTTATAATTTCAGGACATAAGGGATGGGGTATACTCCCACTTATGGCCGGTGTAAGTGCCGCTGCAAAGTCAAAGTTTTCAATCAAGCAGGTCAAAAAAGAGGAAGATCTTTCAGACAGCGCCGACTACTACATAATAGGCGATTTGAAAATCGATGATTTTGAGAAGCTGGTTGTGGATTCAATCTCCAAGCCTGAAACTGCTACTATAACTATCAAAGACCCTGAACATGCCTACTCTATAATGAAAGTGCTTAAAGCTTTCTACAAAGCCACAGACGACAGCTCTAAGACTTTCCAGGTTCTAGAGTGCGCCAAAATAAATGACGAGAAAAAGCTCGTAAAGATAACTACTATGACTTTTGACGAAAGTGGAAAGCTCTCTAAGAAAGACTTAAACGCTTAGCTTTAAAAGAGTTCCTGAAAAGGAACTCTTTTTTTGGTATTTAGTATACATAATTTCGTGTGAAAATCTCGGTACTTTAAGGGCGCTTTTTATTGTATAATATTATAAACTGTTTTTAAGGAGGTAAAAAATGAGAAAATACAGCTTTATACTGATCTTGTATGTAACTTCGGTGCTGTCCTGGACTATACTCTCAGAAAATCTGAGTCTTTCTTCTGTTGGACTTGGCTTTATACTCGCCACTTTCGTGCTGGCTTTCACCCAGGACTTTATATCCGACTCCAAGATGCCTGCAATACGGCTAGAGTACTTTATAAAAATGATAGGATACTCTTTTAAAACCATAGCTTCTGTCTATGTTTCCGCCTTCAAAGTGATGAAAGGTATTTTTCTAAACAAGTTTGACGTCTCCATAGTGGAAGTCGAACTCCCTTCAGATTTAGGTTTCGTAAATGCATTGGTATGCAACTCCATAACGCTGACTCCAGGTACGCTGAGTCTAGAGAAAAACAAAAAGAAAGCTCACATCCTCTTGCTAAATCCAGATTCCAAGTCTCTTGAAGAGCTTGTAGCTGACATAGAGTCAAGCTATCAGAATCTATCTGGAAGCTAAATATATCCATTGAAAGGTAGGTGTTTCAATTGTTGGAGCTTTTTTTAATTCTCGTATCTGTCTTGATTCTCTTTCTGGCCATATATGTAATCAAGCATCATAATATATGGGACAGTATTTTGGGAATGAGCCTTTCTGCAACTCTGATCGTTTTGGGGATTGTCCTTTACGCAGCTTTTACAGACAGTACAATGTTTATAGATATAGCCATAACTTTTGGGCTGCTAGGCTTTGTAGGTACTCTGTTCACAGCTGTATTTATCTATACAAGAGGTGATATTTGATGGAAATTTTAGGATACACACTCATAGGTCTTGGATTTGTGTTCATACTATTTGGACTGCTGGGAATGTTTAAGTTCAACTCATTCTTTAAGAGGGTTCTGGCTTCTTCGCTTATAGACTCTGCTGGCTTTGTCACAGTGCTTGTAGGCGTTCTGATTCTAAAAGGAGCTTCCTATTTCTCGCTTAAGATAGCCCTTTTGCTCGGGATAGGGCTTATCATAAATCCCATAACAACTCATATAATAGCTCTCTCTGCTTGGAAATCTGGGTACAAGGAGGATGTCTGCGATGATGGAACTAATTCTTAACATAAACCTGCTGCTCCTCATAGTTATATCCATAGCCATAGTGGCCACTGGAACTGTAAGAAGAGCTGTGATTCTCTCTGGCGTATTGTCTATCGGAGCGGCTTTCGCCTACATGCTCTTGGCTGCCCCTGATGTAGCCTTGGCGGAAGCCGTTATAGGAAGCACTATTTCCACAATAATACTGCTTGTAGGTATAAAGAAGTCAAGGCTTTTTACTGTATACTACGTAAAGACAAGAGATACTGTCAGAGACGAGATTTTCAAGGCCATAGAGAAAAACCTTCTCACCAAAGAGCTCGATCCGCAGTTCATATGCACTAACAAAGACAAGATGTACGTAAAAGAACACCATGACTTCGAGATGCTCGTAAGAGAAGTGGACGACAAGGTGGAGATATACGGTGAAAAAAGCAACTCGGTATTCTGCGAAGTTCTCGAGAGCATCGAAGACGAGGTCGGAGCTGAGAATATAATAATAAAAGACATATACAATATGAAGGAGGACTAGAATATGAGAAGAAAAGTACTGGCTCTAGCCATTATAGCTCTAGGATCTATCTTTCTTATGCTCTACTTTTCCACTATAGAGTCCTTCACGCCTGTGCTGAGAAACCTGTATATAGAGCAGGCACAGTCTAGAACAGGTGTTATGAACGTGGTCACTGCGGTATACCTGGACTACAGGGTCTTCGATACTCTGTTAGAGGCATTGCTGCTGCTTACATCTGTCGTGGCTATCTTCCAGTTTATACAGCTGGAGGTCTTTGAGCAAAATATACAGGAGTGGGTCAGTGTAGACTCTGTGGACTACTCCCAGTCTGAAATCCAAAGGTACCTGGTAAGCATTATTTATCCTCTCTTTGTGATACTAGGTGTATATGTAATCGCAAACGGTGCCGACTCTCCTGGTGGAGGCTTCCAAGGTGGAGCAATACTTGCGGCCATAATAATGTCCAGGTATCTCATAGTTCCGACAGAGAAATACGACTATCAGATTCCGTACTTGTTGGAGAAGATCTTCTATCTCTTGATTCTGATAACGCTTTCTCTCTTTATAACCGGAAACCTGAATTTCATCTCCAGCAGGACATATATACTGGTGGCCAACACACTTATAGGCGCGAAAGTTGCATTTGGACTTACAGCCATATTCTTGAGATTTATATACTTCGAGGAGGAGAATCGTCGTGGATAACTTCAGCATGGTAGAACTTACAGGACTTGTGCTATTTTTTATCGGAATATACGGTATAACAGCCCGAAAAAACATAGTGAAGTCTATTTTATCAATAAGCATAATGGAAATAGGCATAATACTGTACTTTCTGGGAATAAACTTCGAGGTAGGTCAGGTCCCTCCTATAGGCGATCTAACACGCGGTGTTCCAGCTGACCCACTTCCCCAAGCCCTAATGATAACAACTATCGTGATCGGAGTTGCAGTTACAGCTGTGTCTCTCTCTATGTTCATAGCCATGTACCACAGGTATGGAACTATGAGCTGGGAAGTGGCAAAACAAAATAGACTAAAGGATGATTAAATATGAGACTATACTTTCTAGTAATGGCACCCATATTCATAAGCTTACTTATGTATATTCTGCCCCTAAAAGGAGCCTTTCGATCCTTCATATCGTTGACGCTCCACTTTTCTCTGATAGTGATGTCCGTAAGCAACCTGCTGAGTGTGAAGTCCTCGGGAATTCCCATTACAGCAGCTATAAGCGCCAATGACATCCTGGGAATAAGCCTCTACAGCGACTTGATAGCATCTGTCTTTGTAGTGCTTATAAGCTTGCTCTTCTTTGTCTTCAGCGTCTACTCTTTCGAGGACTACCTAAAGGACAAGCTCTTCCAGTTTCTGTTCATCTCGCTTGAGGGGCTTATATTCCTTCTCTTCCTGTCGCGAGACCTTTTTAACATATTTGTGGCTGTAGAAGCTTCAACCATAATATGTTCCATACTCATAATGTACAAAAGGGACAGCCGTTCCATATACGATGGCCTTTTCTACCTCATGATAAGCACCGTGGGGATGCTCTTTTTCTTGCTCGGGACAGCTATGCTCTACAAGATATTCGGTGTCTTGGACATATCTGCCCTTAAGAACATGATGACAATGGCCAATGTGCGGGCGTTGATAGTGCCTTATGCACTGATAATGGCTGGTGTATCTCTGAAATGTGCCTTTGTTCCAGTCTTTAGCTGGCTTCCTAAGGCATATGGAACTCCGGGGGCACCTCCCCTTATCTCAGCCCTTCTTTCTGGTGTATACATCAAGACTGGTATTTACATGTACATCAGGATGAGGGATATGTTCTCTCCTATGGTGGATATGGACAACTTCTTTATAGTCATAGGAATACTGACTTCTATAGTTGGAATCCTCTTTGCGCTTATGCAGAAAGACATAAAGATGATACTTGAGTACCACACCATATCCCAAATGGGCCTCATACTGATAGCTGTGTCCATAAACGACACCTATACAAAAGCAGGTGGGCTTCTTCACATCATGAACCACGCCCTTTTCAAGTCTCTTCTCATACTGGCAGCTGGAGTTATAATCTACCAGTACAAGACTAGAAATATATATGAGATAAGGGGAGTGTTCAGGCGGATGCCTTTCACGGGGCTTGCAATACTCATAGGCATTCTAGGTATAACAGGAGCTCCTTTCTTCAACGGAAGTGTGTCCAAGTACTTTATACAGTCTGGAGTTAAGGGAGCCTGGATAGAGTGGTTCATCATATTTATAAACCTCGGCACTACGCTTTCGTTTATAAAGCTGGGAAGCATACTCATTCCAAACCCTGTTGAGAGGATCACGCTGAAAGAAAGCAAACCCAAGTCCATATCCATGATACTGCTGTCTTTGGGATGCCTTTTCACGGGCCTTGGAGCCACTACTATCTCCAAGAATCTGCTTGGCCTTGATGTTAAAATAAAGCTTTCAGGCTATATAGAGAAGGGCTTTATCTGGATAGGTTTTATAGTTCTGAGCATACTGATCTACAAATTCGGAATTTCCAGATCTAAATTCTTCAAGAAAGGCTACGGACTTGAGCTTTCGTTCAACAATATATCTGTTATACTGCTTGTATTCTTCTTTATAATACTTGGAGTCTATCATTTCATGGTTCCAGTGGCATAGAAAAGCGTGCAGATTCTAGAATCTGCACGCTTTTCTTAATCTTATTTAACTTTCTCTAAACCAGCCTGAAATTCTGAAAGGCCTATCCTGTCTATCAAATGCCCCAGTTTTTCCCCTTCTTCTGCAATCTCCTGGTAGTGCCTTACAAGGCTGTCTATATAGACAAGCACCTCTTCCTCGTTTAAGTCCCTTACAAGTATATCCGCTAATCTTGGGTGAAAGCCTGCCGAGCCTCCAGCAGTGACCATCATCAGTCCGTTCACATCGGCTATCACGCCTATATCCTTGCTGTAGACACTTCCACATGCATTTCTGCATCCTGCAACGCCAATCTTGGTTCTACATGGCATCTTCATCTTCTGGTACTTTCTAGAGAGCTTCATTCCAAGCCCTATTGTGTTGTACTTCACTCTCTTGCACAGCCCAGCAGGGCATATCTCCACGTTTTTTACAGAGTTCTGCACCTCCACAGCCGGCTCCATGCCAAGCTCTTCCCATATGTCATTTAGATCCTCTTCCTTCAAATTGCTTAAGAGTATCCTCTGCCCAGAAGTTATCTTCAGGGCGGCGTTGTATTTTTTAGCCACTACAGCTATCTTCTCCAGGTCTTCGGGCCTAATGAAGCCTCCCCTTATATGAGGTGTTATGCCGTATGTTCTCTTTCCATTTCTTATCTTCTGCATATTTCCAAAATGCTTTCCCATGTCCTGCACTCTCCTAGTTCTCATTCAAGAAACTTTTATTGTATATAAGCTCCGCGTCCTCTTTTTCTAGCGGCTTGCTAAACAGGTATCCCTGTATTCTATCGCACTTTCCTACCTTGAGCTTCTTGTACTGCTCCATATACTCTACGCCTTCTGCTATTACCTCCAAGTTCAAGCTGTGAGCCAAAGATATAAGACTGTCCATTACCCCTATGTTTTCGAGCTCCAAGAACCTGTCGCTCAGCGACTTGTCCAGCTTTATCTTGTTCACAGGCAAAAACGTCAGGTAGCTCAGAGAAGAGTACCCTGTGCCGAAGTCGTCAAGCGCTATTCGCACTCCCATAGATCTCACTTCCTCTAGGAACTTGAGCGGCTGATCTTTCTTTTCCAAGAATACACTCTCGGTTATCTCTATCTCCAGCTCGCTTGGCGCCACCCCATAGTGTTCCAGCCTGTCTTTTAAAAACTCCAAATACCCTTCGTCTTTGAGCTGCTTAGCCGAAAAGTTTATGGCTACAGTCTTTCCCTCTAAGCCTCTAGACTTCCATTCCTGAAGCTGCCTTATTGCCTCTTCTGTCACAAACCTTCCAAGCTCGTGTATGAGATCCGTCTCCTCTGCTATAGGTATAAACACCCCTGGAGATATGAACCTGTCCTTCAGCCTTATAAGCGCTTCGAACCCCGATATCTCCCCGCTTTCCACGTCTACCTGCGGCTGGTAAAGCAGCTTGAATCCGTCATTCTCCACCGAGTCCCTCAGCTGCTTTTCTATATCCACTTTCTCCTGAACTTGCGCCACCATGTCCTTGTCAAAGAAAGCGTAGTTGCTCTTGCCGTTGTTCTTCACGCTGTACATGGCCATGTCCGCATTCATTATCAGCTGTCCAGAGTCGTCTCCGTCTATAGGATAGAGCGTTATGCCCATGCTGCAAGATATGAACTCCGCTTCACCTGAAACCGCTATTTCCCTCTTCAAAATATCTATGATCCCGTCTGCATACTCAGAGATCCTTCCTATGTCCGTCTCCTCGGATATCATCACCAAGAATTCGTCTCCTCCAAACCTGGATATAGTGGAGTTTTCTATGTTGAGTTCAGCAAGCTTTTCGGCTATCTTCCTCAGGATCTTGTCGCCGTAGATATGACCCATAGTGTCGTTTATCTCTTTGAAGTTGTCCAAGTCCAGCAGAATAAGTGCGCCTCTCTTTCCATATCCAAGCTCGTAGTCCAGCTCCTTCATAAGCGACCTTCTGTTTGGAAGTCCTGTCAAGAAGTCGTGGTATGCAAGGTACTCTATATACTCTTCCTGCTCTTTTAGCTTTGTCACGTCTATTACTATACCGCTTATGGACTTGAGCATCTCGTCTTTGTAGAGGCCCTTCCCTTGAAGCAGGAGCTTCTTTTTCTCAAGATCCTCGTAGTCAAGCTGGACGTATAGCTCTCCAATTCCTGTACTCTTGTAGAGCTCGTATTCCTGCATAAATTGTTTTCTGGCGCTTTCTCCAAATATGTCGTCTATAGTTTCCTCTAGGCTCTCTTTCTTTTCTACTCTCTTCCCAACTATATTCGAGAATTCCTTTGAAAAGTAGATAGTCTCGTCTTCCATGTCTATCTCCCATACAGCTGAGTTTGTCCCCTCTATGGCTATTTCGTACTTACGCTTCAGCTCTTCGAGCTTCTCTGTATAGTCCTGTATCTCATCGTACTGGGCCCTCAGCTCTTCTTCTGATGCGCTCAGCTGCTGGTACGCCGAGGAGATTATCTCCTTGGACTCGCTTATCTCTCTTTTGCTGTCTTCTAGCTCTGAGAAATAATCTGACGACTCTTCAAGTATGGCGTTTATCGAGTGGGTTATACCTTGGAAAGTATCGCCTTCTGTAACTGGCAGTCTATAGCTCAGATCGCTCTCTAGGTCTATTCTGTGAATATTGTCGTGGAGGTTCTTTACCGGGACTATTATGTTCTTGTTCTGTGTCCACAGGATGAGTCCGACCATCACAGCAGTCACCATCACAGAGTACTGAAGCATCCTCTCTATGGACCTGTATACCTCCTCCATGGAGATTCCAAGCACTATATGCTCCTTGTATCCGTCGTCAAACTCTATAGGGTACACTATCTCCATAATTTTTTCGCCTGTGCTGGCCAGCGTTTTTTCATTTAAGACAGCACCTGAAACTGCACTCTTCTCCTGCTTCTCCAGCACAGCTTTTTCACCACTGTATCCAGTCCCTACAGCTTCTGCATCTGTATCCGCCAGCACTTTGAAGCTCTCGTCTAAAATATAAGCGTACTCTATGCTGTCCTCTCGCTCTAGGTCGGTCAGTATCCTCTGGTAGTCAAATTTATTTGTAAGCTCTCTTATGCTTTCAGCTCTTATGCCTATCTGCACGTAATTTCCGTCCTCGTCTTTCATCGCGCCATACTTGGTCAGTATTCCATATTCAGCGTCTGGCCTTATTTTTTCCACCATGAAACGCTCTTCGCTCTTGGAAAAAAGGTCGAGCGGATGGTTCTCCGGCACTGTCCAGTCCTTGTATCCGTCATGGGTGCTGTAGATAGTTTCACCGTTTCGCCTTATCCAGTGGATTTCATCTAAGCCCAGCTGTTCCTGAATCTCAAGCAGCTTTTCTTCGCTTAGATTCTCCCTCTCAGCTATCACTATCTGAGAGGATATCTCTATCTTTTCATCTAGTGCGCTTTCCATGGCTCTTAAAGACGCGTTGTTCCCTTTCACCTGTCTAGAGACTTGATCTGCCAGCTTAATCCCACTGCTCTTGACTTGGTCTATGAGCATGCTCTTCGATATGTAGTAGCCTAGAATGCTCATCAGCATTATGGCCACGATGCTTATAATAAGCGGTATGTATATTAGTTTGTATTTGTCTACTATCTTTTCTCTGCTGTATCTGCTCTTCCACATCTCAATGCTCCTTAGTTTAGAATATCTAAGTATAGTATATACTTTAAAGGCATGGCTACGCCATACCTTTTTAGCTATAAATACTCTACTATGGCCTTTCCCATTTTGTCTATAGGGACCTGTTTTTCCACAGCCCCTATATTGTACGATACCATGGGCATTCCATAGACTACGCTTGTATCCCTGTCCTGACCTATGGTATACGCGCCTCTCTGTTTCATGCTCAGAAGTCCCTTGGCCCCATCTCTGCCCATGCCTGTGAGTATTACACCTAGCGCCTTTTTCCCTACATGCTCTGCAACCGATTCAAACAGCACGTCTACCGAAGGGCAGTGACCGCTTACTTTCTCCCCCTCGTAGCATCTTACAGTTAATTTCCCATTCTCTGGCCTGACTTGCATATGGAAGTCTCCAGGCGCTATTATGATTCTTCCAGGCTTCACCTCATCCCCGCTCTTGGCCTCTATGACCTCGAACCCTGTCTGGCTGTTCAGCCTGTCTGCATACATCTTTGTGAACGACGATGGCATATGCTGTACCACGACCATCCCCGGGATATTGGTGGGCAGCTGTTTTATCAACTTAAAAAACGCCTCTGTTCCCCCTGTAGAAGCGCCCACGGCTATGACCTTTATTCGTTTGTTCAAGTCGCGCTTTGGTTCCGCTTCGACGTCTCTCGACTTAGAGTCTTCATTCTTTAATTTTACCAGCTTAGCTGTAGAAGCAGTCTTCACCTTGTACTCGAGCTCCTTCAGGAACCCCTCCAAGTCCTTTTTCGTCTTTACATCCGGCTTGGACACAAAGTCCACGGCTCCGGCCTCAAGAGATTCCATAAGCTTCTCCTTCATTCCACTTATGACCACTGTCGGTATGGGATGCTGGCTCATAAGCTTTCTTAAGAACTCTATGCCGTTCATCTTGGGCATATTTATGTCTAGAGTTATGACGTCGGGGTTGAGCTCTTCTATTCTGTCTCTTGCCTCGAAAGGGTCTGACGCCTGCCCAACCACCACTATGTTTTCATCTCTCGATATTCCCCTTGATATGATCTCTCTAGAAAGTCTGGAGTCGTCTACGACCAAGACCTTCACCTTCCTATTCCTATTCATAAACCTATTCCTTTCTGTATATTGCCGGCTCTACAATTTTAAACCTGCTCTCAATTCCGCTTAAGGACTCTGTCCGACCTATAAAGAGATACCCGCCCGGTTCCAAGCTGTCGTAGAACTTTCTTACCAGCTCCGTCCTTGTGATGTCGTCAAAGTATATCATCACATTCTTGCAGAATATGACATGAAACTTTTTCTTGAACGGAAACTTGCTCTCCATCAGATTGAACCGCCTTATCACAAGCTCTTTTCTGATCTTGTCCGACATGGTGTATTCGCGCAGTCCAGTCTTCTTCATATATGTATCTTTCCATCGCTTTGGAAAATCTTCTACCTCCTTTTCCGAGTAGGCCCCAGCTGCCGCCTGTCTCAGGACTTTGGTAGATATGTCAGTGGCAAGTATGTCTGTCTTCCACCTGTACTTCCTGCCGCTGAAATACTGATCTACTATCATGGCCAGTGTATACGGCTCCTGTCCGCTGGAGCATCCAGCGCTCCAAACCCTAAGCTCGAAGTCCTTTGCAGTCTTCTCTATCCAAGGCAACGCCACTTTCCCAAAGAACTCGAAGTGGTCTGGCTCTCTCATAAAGAAGGTATGGTTAGTGGTTATCCTGTTGACCAGGTCCACTATACCATCCTCATCTGTTTCAGATTCTAGATATCTGTAGTAGTCTGTGAAGTTGTCGAATCCAAGCTCTGCTATCCTGTTTCCAAGCCTGCCTGTTACCAGGCTCTTCTTCTCGTCGCCTAGGCTGATTCCAAAGCTCTTTTTTATATATCTCCTGAGCAAGTCGAATTCCAAGTCGCTTATTTCAGCCAATTCAATCGCCTCCCTTAACTACTTAGCTACCTAGTACCTTCCAAACTCTCTTTCACTCAGATTTATCCTTATGCTTCCCTTTCCTGAACTCTCCTCTTCCTCGTCCATCATGTTGAGTATTTCCGAGCCTATGCTGTCGAAGCTGCCTTTCGAGGACTTGAACTTTCTGAGCTTGAAAGTGCTTACCGCCTCTTTAAGCATATTTGCCTGTCCTGATAGCTCCTGGCTTGCAGCCGCCACTTGTTCTGAAGTTGCGGAGTTGTTCTGGATCACATCTGAAACCTGTAGCACAGCCTGGTTCACCTGCTCTATGCCTATCGACTGCTCGTTTGAGGCTTCTGCTATCTCCGCTACATACTTGGCCACTTTTTCCACTTCCTCTATTATGTCTGAAAGCGCTTTGGCCGTATCCCTTGCGATTGCAGTCCCATTCTCTGTCTTGTTTATAGACCCTTCTATCATCTCTGTAGTCTCTTTTGCGGCGTTTGCACTTCTAGCGGCAAGGTTTCTGACCTCTTCTGCCACAACGGCAAAGCCTTTTCCGTGCTGTCCCGCTCTGGCAGCCTCTACAGCGGCATTGAGGGCAAGTATATTCGTCTGGAACGCTATTTCATCTATTACCTTTATTATCTTGGAGATCTTCTCTGAAGACTCGTTTATCTCTTCCATAGACTTAAGCATCTCCTGCATCTTTGCATTTCCCTCTTCTGCATCTCTCTGGGCCTTGTAAGCTATCTCGCTTGCCTCGTTGGCATTTCCAGCATTCTGAGTCGTCTGGGCTGAAAGCTGCTGTATTGAGGCTGTTATCTGCTCTACAGAACTGGCCTGCTCTGTAGCTCCCTGTGAAAGCTCCTGGCTTGACTGCGCCACTTGAGTCGATCCGACAGAGACCTGCTCTGAAGATGAGTTTATATCTGTCATAACTGCGTTTACGCTTCTAGCCATTTCATCAAAGGCCTTGGCAAGCTGGCCTATTTCATCTTTACTGTCCACGTCTATCTCTACGCTCAAGTCTCCTTTTGCGATCTCCCTTGAAGCTACAAGAAGCTTGTTTACAGGTCTCCTTATCGTCCTGGCTATGAAAACTCCAAGCCCTATAGCTATTGCTACCCCTGCAACCAGTATCGAGATCGCCTGCACTGTGGCCGTCTTAGCTGTAGCTGTGTTGCTTGCAGATAAATCCTTGGCAGCCGAAATCTTGGTCTCTTTCATGCTCACCACGGCGCTGTCTATGCTCGCTCCGATTGAAGCGCCTTCCCCGTTCAGTAGGCTTATGGCCGCTGGCTTGTTCCCAGCCTTTACATAGCCTATTATCTGATTTGTTATCTGGTCGTATCTGGCTTTTTCGGTCTTTATCCTCTCTGTGAGCTCCTTTCCCTCTTCAGTGAAGAGAGTCTTGGAGTAGCTGTCTAGAGTCTTGGTGAACTCCTCGTTCGCCTCTGCAATCTTTCCTTCGTACTCAGATATCTTGGCCGTATCCTCTGTCAGAATTATGTCTCTTAGCTTTATCCTGTTCTGCTGGTAAGTGTCTGTTATGGTCACAAGCTCCCCAGTAGGCGCTGTCATGGTCTCATATAGCTTGGTGTCCAGAGCGTCTATCTTCCAAATATTCACTATCCCAACTGCACCTATTATTCCTGAGACAACTGCCATTATCAAAAAACCAACTATAATCTTGGTTCCAACTTTAAAGTCTTTATACCCTTTCATGTTTTCCGCTCTCCCTTCCTAGTCCAAATCCTCAATCAATTCAATCTCTGCCTCTCCAAGCAGCTGTTCACAGTCTATTATCAGCTTGACCCCATCCCCTGACTTTCCTATCATCTTTATGTAGCCATTCTGTATTCCCGTCTTGTAGTCTGGAGGCGGCACAAGGTTTTCCTCCGGGATATTTAAGACTTCCAGGACTTTGTCCACTATAAGCCCTATGGCTATGTCTTTTATATCCACTACGATTATGCACGTTCTGTCGTTGTAATCCAGCACTTCTTTTTTAAACCTGGCCCTTATGTCTATAACAGGTATTATCTGCCCTCTGAGGTTTATTATCCCCCTTATAAAGCTGGGTATCTCCGGTATTTCCGATATAGGCTGGATCCCTATGATTTCCCTCACATACTCTATCTCTATCCCGAACTCTTCTTCATCTAGACCGAAAGTGAGGTACTTGTCTTTCTGAGTGTCTTCCTCCAGCTCATCTAGTATTTCGCTCATTCTACTCCCCCCTATACGTTCATGCTTATCAAATCCTCCACGTTGATTATCAGACTTATTTTCCCATCGCCTAGTATATTGCACCCCCCTATGCCGTACTCTTTTAGCCTGTATTTATTCAAATAGTTTGGAAGCGGCTTTATCACAACCTGCTGTTCCCCAATCAGCTCGTCCACGAAAAGACATGCCGTCTTTTCCCCACCTTCTACCACAACTATTATCCCCTCTGTTAGATTTTCAGTTGTAGGGTTTAAACTGAAATGCTCATGTAGCCTTATGACAGGATGGCAGCTCCCCCTTATCATTATCATTTCGTTTCCGTCAGTGTCCTTTACTACGTCTTTCTTGACTGGCCTGAAAGACTCTTTTATAGCGCTTATCGGGATAGTGTACATAGAGTTCCCTGTGCAAACCTGCATCCCGTCTATTATCGCAAGCGTCAGCGGTATCTTTATGGTGAGACTTGTGCCTTTTCCCTTGGCGCTGTCTATGCCTATGCTCCCGCCTATCTTCTCTATGTTTTTCCTGACCACGTCCATCCCAACTCCACGCCCTGAAAACTCCGTGACAGCTTCTTTCGTAGAAAATCCAGGCAGCAATATGAGGGAATAAGCCTCCTTGTCGCCTATTTCTGAGTTCGACTTCGATATCAAATTCTTCTCTCTGGCCTTCTCTATGAGTACGTCTCGGTCCAGCCCTTTTCCATCGTCGGATATCTTTATTATTATGTCCCCTCCGGTGTTCATGGCCTCTAGGTATATGCGTCCCTTTTTTGACTTTCCAAGGTACTCCCTCTCGTCAGCGCTCTCTATCCCGTGGTCCATGGCATTCCTTATGAGGTGCATCAGAGGATCCCCAAGGTTGTCTATCACATTTTTGTCCACCTCGGTTTCATCTCCCACTATGACAAGTTCGACCTCTTTTCCTATTTTCTTAGACATGTCTCTGACTATCCTGTGCATCTTCTGGAATGTAGGGCCTATGGGAATCATTCTAAGCCCCATTGCCACGTCTTGAAGTTCGTCTGTAAGCTTCTTGAGCTGTCTTGCGGCCTTTTGAAAGTTTTCAAGCTCCTGACCTAAAAGATCTGGGTTCTTTATGACCATGGTCTCTGTTATGACTATCTCGCCTACAAGGTCTAGCAGCTTGTCGAGCTTGTCTGTGTTGACATTTATTATACTCTGAGATCGTTTTCCTTCTTTAGGCTTTTCCTCAGGCCTGTCTTTCTTTATATTGTGCCTTGGAGTCAGCTCCTCTTCCTTGCTCTCTACCTCATCTTTGTCGGTACACTCTAGCTCGAGTTTTTCTACAAAGAGAGAGCCCTCTATTATCTCTTTGACTCTTTCGTACTTCAAGCTTGTGGTGAAGTGGAGCATGAATCCATTCTCAGCTATCTCTTTGCTCGCCTCTTCCCCGTTGTCTAGAAGCTCGTCCGGTTCATGGTACATCTGCTTGCATTGAGACTTTATATTTCCCAGTATTGTGAAGGCCCTTATATTCTCCATGCCGCATCCTGCTTCAAAGACCACTTTGGCGGTGTACCCGTGGTACTCTTCTTCCTGCTTCTCCTCGCGCTCTTCACCTTTCACTTCTTGTATATACCTATTTATCTCATCCAGTATTTTACTTCCGTCTCCGTCCGGCTCCTGGTCTTGCTCTATCTTCTCTACTTCGGCACGCACAAAGTCAAGCGCCAGCAGAACCAGATCGCACACCTTTCTGAAGTCCACCCTTTCCCTTCCGCCTTCTCTTATGTAAAAAAACAAGTCCTCTATCCTGTGTGAAACGCTTGATATCTCGTTGAAAGTCATCATAGCTGATGATCCTTTTATGGTGTGCATTATTCTGAATACTTCGTTTACGCTTTCGACAGACATGTCTCCGTCCTCTTCACTTTCCAGAAGTATAGCCTCTAGCTGTTCTAACAGCTGGCTTGTTTCGAATATGTACATATCCAGTATCGGGTCTTGCGACATAACTTCACCCCCAGTGTTTTTTAAATCTCCTCAAACAGTTTGACTTAGTCTATATTATTCCCCTAATTTATGTCTTCAATCAAATTTTAAAAAAGCCAAAAGCTGGCGCTTTTGGCTTTTAGTGCAGAAAGTGTGGATAAATCTATCTTTTAAGAATTCACTATCTTCTTGTCTTCTTTTAAAATATGCTCTAACACCCACTTGAATATAAATGAAAGTATCTCCTCTATCTCTTTATTTGTAAGCTCATCTATGCTGTTCAAGTCGTACGAGTCCAACTTGTCTACGAAGTCTTTGTGGGCCACTTTCTGAGCAAAGTAATTGCTGTACCCTATGTCCAGCATGTAGTCCTCTTCTGTCTTGAAATGGTACTTTGTGTAATCTCTCAGGTCTTCCAGCACCTCTGCCACTTTATCGTACTTGTCTATGCAGAGCTTGTCTTTCAGTATGCTGTAGGCCCTGTTCCCAATTTCAAAGAGATGCTTATGCTGCTCGTCTATCAAATCAACACCTATACCGTACTCCTCTTTCCAAACTAACATGTTATTCCTCCTGTTCTCGACTCATTGTTTTTTGTATTTCATTATATTACAGGAATCACGAGATAGCCATATTTTTTTCTGGTGATCCGGAATCAAGCGTGCTCGATATCGGTATGGCTCGATATCTCCGAACTCACTGTGCATAAGTCCTCTATCTTAAGCTCATGGACATCTTGGTATCCACATATTCTAGAGAATATCTTGAGCTCCTCTGTGCTGAGCTTTATGAAGTTGTAGACTCTTTCAGCGCTTTTGTCAACTACTATGTTCTTTCTAAGCTCTTTATCATGTGTGGTGCAGCCTGTAGGGCAATTCCCTGAATTGCATACCCTGTACTGCTGACATCCTGCCGCCATCATAGCAGCCGTTCCTATTGCCACCGCATCCGCCCCCATGGCTATGGCCTTGGCAAAATCCGAGGATATCCTGAGTCCTCCTGTTATTATGAGCTGAACGTCGCTCCCGGCTTCATCTAGATATTTTCTAGCCCTTGAAAGAGCGTATATTGTCGGAACACTTGTAGCGTCTTTTACTATCTTATGGCTCGCGGCTGTTCCCCCTCCTCTGCCGTCTATTGTGACAAAGTCAGGGCTTGCTTTAAGTATGAACTCCAGATCTTTTTCTACATTGCCAGCCGCTATCTTCACTCCTATCGGCCTTCCGCCCGACCTTCTCCTGAGCTCCTCTATCAGAGCCTTCAAGTCCTCTGGAGAGTTTACATCCTTGAATCTAGAAGGGCTCACTATGTCTTCTCCCTTCTTTTTACCTCTAACTTTGGCTATCTCGACTGTGACCTTTTCGCCGGGAAGCAATCCTCCCATTCCAGGCTTAGTCCCCTGTCCAACTTTTATCTCTATGGCATCTGCGTTTTTCAGGTTTTCGTCGCTTACGCTGTACCTGTTCGGCACATACTCGAATATATACTTGTGTGCCGAGTCCATCTCCTCTGCAAGTATGCCGCCTTCTCCGCTTCCTATTGCCCCTCCGTTTCTGGCAGAGCCTTTGGCCAAGGATATCTTAAGCTCCTTGGACAATGCCCCAAACGACATATGTGTGACTATTATCGGAGTCTCCAGCACCATGGGCTTCACGGCATTCTTCCCGATCACAGTTTTAGTGCTGACTTCAGCGTCTTCATCCAGAGGGAATTTCCCCAGCTGAGCCCCCTTTACGAGTATCTCCTCCCAGGACACAACTGGAAGCCTCGTCCTCATCGGCTCTATCACCATCTCTCCCGTAGAGGCCATTCTGTGGATTATATCCATATGCTCTTCTACCGAATCGTGACCCCTGGCTTTTTCGCTTGAGTATTCAAGCTCACCTTCAACCCTCTTGAACTTCTCCTTCGGAGATCCGCAGACTGGACATCTCCAATCCGACTTCAGCTCCTTCCAGAGCTTCTCCTCCTCTGATTCATCGTACTTGTAACCGCAGACGCTACATTTATACAGTGACATACATACTCCCCCTTTTCATCTCTATTGTAGTCACTTTATACCCCAAAAAAAGAGATGCAAGTCTAAAACTTGTCTTCTTCAGCGAGTGTCGTCTATTGTTTTTTCAAGCAGGTCTTTTACAGTTACAATGCCATGGTATAGCCCGTTTCTTGCCACTGTTATAAAGTCATATAGGTTGTCATGGTCAATTCTACATAATAAGACTTTACTCAAAGTTAAAAAAATGTTAAATTTCATTAATTTGTTTTTTCTTTCATGTTTCAAACTTCGTAAAACCGGTATATATCTATAGGAAGTTTTATTGCAAGGTTTCTATTATGATGGAGGGATTTTTATGAAAAGCATACAGAGCAAGATTTCCATTTCTTTTTTAAGCATAGTTCTAATTGCAAGCATAGTCATAGGCGCTGTTATATACCAGAACTCCTACAAGATGATCACGGTATCCATAGGGGAATACGCCAAGACCATAGCTGAAAATTCTGCAGCTGCAATAGATCTAAACAAGTACAAAAGCATTTCTCCGGAATCAGGCGAAAACGAATACTATCTGGAACTCAGAAACAGTTTAAACGATATAAGAGAGTTCAACAATCTAACTTACATATACACAATGGGGAGAAGAGCTGTCGGGGACGAATACGAGTATTTCTACATGGTAGATGGAGCCCCTTTAGACGATGAAAGTGCATCTGGGCTAGGTGACCCTGAGCCTTTGGCTACAGACTTTCCCAAGATGATAGAGTCATTCGAAACAGGGGAGGCTCAGCTTGGAGAGTTTAGCAAGAGCGAAGAATACGGAGCTCTTATCACATCTTATGCGCCTATAAAAGACAGCTCTGGGGAGATCATCGGCATACTGGGAGTTGACATGGACGCCTCAAAAGTCCAGGCTTTTCTGGACTCCAACAAGTTGCAATTGGTCCTCATAATAGCCGGCATAATGGCTGTGCTCTTTGTGGTATCCCTTTTGATTTCAAGCATTTTGACAAAGCCAATAAAAAAGCTCACAAGCAGCATCTCCAGAGTCAGAGAGGGTGATCTCTCTGTAGAGATAGACACCAGCGGCAGCGATGAGATAGGGGTACTGGCCTCGACTTTCCAGTGTATGGTCGAAGATCTGAGACTAGCCATGTCGAAGATACACTCAACTTCCGACAGGCTGTCCGATGCATCAGAGACTCTTAAGTCCAAGTCCAACACCACTAGCGAAGTGACACAGCAGATAGACATGGCCATGACAGAGGTGGCAAACGGAGGCTCTGAACTGTCTCAAGAAGCCAACCTGCTTCTAAACGCCATGACTGAAAACATGGAGTTCTTAAGCGCTATAGAGGACGAGTCGAAAAGCCTACTGAACGAGGCCTCCGAGGCGTATCTTGTAGCCTCAGACGGCGTGTCTCACCTCAAGACCTCTACAGCTAGGCTTGAACACGTCAGCGAAACTGTATCGTCTGCAACTCGCTCTATACAGGAGCTTGGAAAGCGATCTGGCGAGATAGGCGAAGTCATAAATGTAATATCCAAGATCTCTGAGCAGACAAATCTGATAGCGCTAAACGCCGCCATAGAGGCCGCCAGAGCTGGAGAAGCCGGCAAGGGATTCGCAGTTGTAGCTGAAGAAGTCAGAAAACTGGCCGAGCAGACCAAGTCACAGGTGGAGCAGATCGACAGCCTGATTGGGGATATCCAGTGCGACATAGATAGGACTGTTCAGTCTATGGAAAGCAATCTGGACTCTATGATATCGGAAATAGAGTCTGTCCAGTCAAGCGGTGAGTCTTTCTCTGAAATCGTGGAAAGAGTGAAGCGCACCGAGCTTGAAGCCCTGAGTATGCAGGAAAATCTTCTGCATGCCAAGGAGAAAAACCACAGCATACTTGTGTCCATAGAGTCTCTAGCAGGAATAGCTGCAGAGTCCGGGGCCGCTTCGCAGGAGGTTTCAGCCTCCACGTCTGAGCAGACCAGCATAATAAAGGAGATTCTGAGCTGCGCCGACAAGCTGGGACATGTTTCAGATGAGCTCAGGTCCGAAGTGACAAGGTTCAACTTTGAATAATCTCGCAACACAAGACAAACCTAGGGTATGTACCCTAGGTTTGTTTTGCGTATATTCATTTGACTTAAGTCTTTTCTTACCTCAGTTTTGCTCCGCAGTACTTGCAGAATTTAGAGCTTGAAGATATCTGCTTGCCGCAGGCTCTACAGTAGATCATCTCTGTTTCTGATCTAGGCATTTTCAAGGTGTCATGAGCTCTGATAACATCTTCTACTTTAAACGAATCGCCAAATAGCTTTTCAAGCTTTGAAACAAGCTGCTCTCTCGTGTAGGAACTGCATTCAACTGTAGCCTTTCCCTTTATGTCCATAAAATGGTTTGCCACAGCTGTAGGTGCTACAAAAAACCTCTCCTTTGTCTCAAACCCTTCAGCTCCTAACTTTCTGATTTCAAAACCTGACGACAGCATCCAGAAACGGAAAAACTCCACCCCTAATCTATGTCCACTTTCTCCGAACACCATAACCGGCTCATCGTCTTTTGAAAGCTTCGCATTTTCCATAATGCCCTGCTCTACTAAAAAAGCGGCATCTTCTGGGGCCATTTTGAGGCTGTACTTCTCGAACCCAGGTAGTACAGCCATAAAAGTGGGCAGCAGCCAACGAATATCTCTGCTCCTAACCGAGTCGGCCATTGTCTCTGCAAATTCACTGTATGATATATATGCCTTTTCCACATATATGTGATTCAAGAGATTCTTGTAGGAGACAATTCTGAAAGAGTCGATGACATGAAGTACAAACAAAAGCTGCTCCATGCTGAGTCTTCTAGGTATATAGCCATCTACAGCCTCTTCGCTCTTTCCGGCAAAGCTATCTGTCCACCAATCCAAATACTCTTTGTAGTCTTTATAGAGCTGAATTTGATACGTTCCATCAGCTGCTCTGGCAGTGGCAGCGAGGCACTTCCCCTCGCTAGCCTTTCCATGGAGCCTCACCTCGTTTAAATCCATACACCCTCCACCTATTCTGTTTATGGCGTACACATCTGGCTCGGATGCTATTCGAATTGCCTTTATAAAATCTTCGTCCTCTAGAAGCTCTCTGTATTTTTCCCTCAAGTCTTCAATTGGCTCTATGCCTGCAAGTCCAGCCTCGTAGAAAGCCGAACCCCTGTTAGGCTCTATTCCCAATACATCAAGCAAGAGGCTTCCGACATCTCTTAACTCTACTTCAAAAATTACAGTCTCGTTGCGACTCTTCATCTATAGCTCTCCCTTCTGCATCACTGTGCCAGTTTTTATACCAACTTACTTCTTGGCTTTCTGTATGCTCTCAAAAATTGAAGTCATTTGTTCTGATACCTTTTTAGGACTAAGTCCCATCCCTTTCAGTATCTTTTCCGCTTCTACAGGGCTTATTCCGCCATCCCCTACTTTTTCCATTATTTTAACTGCTGTGAAAAGATCCTCCGGTATTTCCAGTGCTTCTTTTCCCTTTGCCAGATTCTCAAGATTTTTAGCTTTTACTTGCTCGCATATCTGGTTGTTGAACTGCTTAGTAGTTTGACGCATTGACTCCTCGCTCCAGCTTTCAGCTTTTGAAAGATCCCCAAACTCTTTTCTAATTTCGTCAGCTTGGTTTTCCCATTCATGGGCTTTGTACTCCATAGTCTTAGTTGAAGCTTCTAAGTCATCTAGGTCTTTTACACTTCCATCTTTCTTTATCATTTCTTTCAAGTCTCGGTCGCCTGCGCCGTATGCTTCTGCTGAACGGTGGTCAACTGCTGAAACGTCCATATCCTTGGAGAACTTGTTTACTGCATCATAGTCCACGACTTCTTTGCCATTTACATCTAGCTTTGTCGGCAGTTTTCCATCATGGAATTCCTTGTAGTACTCTTCTCCGAATATCCTCTTGGTGTCTTCCGCCTTTACATCTTTGTAAATTGGGGTCACTTTACCTGTCACAGGATCTACCCTTTCTCCAACTTTAACACGGTAAGTCTTGTCTATGTCGTAGCTTACCTTGTCTCCTTTCACCTTGCTTACGTCTACGTCGGCTGCTTTAAAGTCATCCACACTGTCCACCGAAGGCTGCCCACTCACATTTTTAGGTTTTTGGGCATACCCTCTAGGGTCTGGTGCACCGCTCGTATCCATTGTGTTTGTAGCTCCTACAGTCTTTACTTCATTGTCAGCCACACCGTATTCTTTTGCAACTCTGTCCCTAGCTCTCTTGTCTGCCACTTCCGCTTTCTGTTTCATCTTGGTGTTGAACATCTTTCTGACTTCGTCGCCGTCTTCTAGGTCATCTGGGCTTAGCTGGTCTTTTCTCACGTCCTTCAAGCTGTCCTTGTAAGCCTTTTCGGCTTCCTTGGACTTAGGATTTTGAGAGAATTTGCTCCTTGCCTCATCTAGCTTGTCGCCTCTCTGCCTCTTGCTGTCTAGATCATTCAGCTTATGCATGGCATGCTTGTCTTTCTGTACTGCTTCCATAGCTTTTTCGTAAGCTTTTACAGCTTCTTCAGAGTCTGGATTTTCCATGAGCTTTAGCTGCGCCTTTTTAAGCTCGTCAACTTTCTGTCCCCCAACTTCTCTTCCCTTCCAGAAGGCCTCGTCTCTGATCTCGTCGACCTTCTGCATGTTTTCCTTCTTGTGCTTCTTGAAATCTTCGATTATATTGTCTGCTCTCTCACTGGCTTTGTTGGCTTTTACGTTCATCTTTGCACTTTCAGCCTTGTATCTGGCCTGTCTCTGCGCCTTTTCAACCAATGATTCAGCTTTTTTAGAAACTTTTCCAGTTGCCAGTGATTCTGCGGCTTCCTTTGTAGTCTTTTTAGCGGTCTTTGTGGCCAGTTTTTTAGCCCCAGCCTCTGCCAGGTCATCTGTAATTCCGGCTAGCTTGCTGACTCCTTTCTTTATTGCCCCATATTCTCCAGCTGAAAGTATAGTCAGTCCTACTTTCCCAGTTCCTATGAACACCTGTCCAATCCTGCTCACAAGCGACCTATTTGGATCTAGTGAGTTTTCAAAGTTTTCTATTCCAACCTCATTCTTGACGTAATCCCAGGCTTTTTTCGGATCGGTCACAGTCTCATATACTCCTTTTACAATCCCTTTACCCACAGTTAGCACAGTTTTCCCTGCCTTTATGCTCGCTTCACTAGTGTTTTTCCAAGCTTCTCCTGGGTTGCTGGCAATATAGTCTATAGTCTCATTCACAGCTTTTTCAGCGTCGTCTACGCCTTTTTGTATATCCTGGATAGTCCCCTGAAGTGTTGTAGTTATAATAGACGGGTCGTTCCATATCTCCTCGCCTATAGCTACAGCCTCTTCTCCAAATTCCACTGTCTTATCTACAATGTATCCAGCACCATCTTTTATGTCCTTTCCAGCTTGAACTATATCTCCACCTGCATTTGCCATGGTGTTTGCAATTATACGCCCCCAGCTATTGCCTTTTTCTGCCTGCTCTCGTTCCCACTCTAGATTGTCCTGCTCCCATTTGAGCTGTTCCATTTTTCTCTTGTCTATTTCCTTCTGTATGGCGTCTATCTCTTCTTTTGCGTCTTTCTGGATTTTTTCAAGCGCTTGCTGCATAGAAGTTTGGCCAGTTTTTTCAAGCTCATCGTTGCGCTTTATATAGTCTTGGTAGTCCTTTACCTGCTGCTCTAAATTCTCTTGGTGCTTCTCAAGATCTATCACCGATCCAGTCTCAGGGTCTGTCCACTGCCCCGTTTCTGGGTCCTTTACAATCAGCTTTTGGGCTCCATGTACTGAAGTCGTTATGACCATGGACTCAGGTTCTTCCGGTAGAGATGTATTGTCGGCTGTTGTTGAAGTCCCAGGTTGATCTGGAATTTCAGATTCCTTTTCTCCCAAGTCATGGTTTTTCAGAGTGTTCATAGGATCTTCCGGCCCTATAATACCACTATCTGACTCCGGTGCTTTAGGTTCAGGCGCTTCAGGCTCGGGAGTTTCTGTCTCTGGTATTTCCGACTCAGGCACTTCAGGTTCGGGCATTTCTGGTGTTTCTCCTGATTTAGGTTTTTCGCCTGGAACCCAAACCCATTCATAGCTTTCCTTGAATGGATTTGTCGACTCAAGACCTACGGGATGGGCTTCCAAAGTTCCCTGTGGATTTTCGGGACCTATAGGCCCGATTTTTACTTTTATACCCACATTCCTGTACTCCCATCTGCCTGGAAGAGATCCTCCCGGCTCGGATGGAGGTTCTGACTCTGGCTTTGGACCTTCTTCCTCTAGACCTTTCTCCTCTTGTACTGTCTGCTCTGTCTCTTTTTGAGGTTTCTTCTTGTAGTCTCTATGAACCCCGAACTTGTCATAGCCACTTCGGCTATAGCCATCTCGGTCATAGCCTTCTTTGTTGTAACCGTCTGAGTCATAGCCTTCCTTGTTGTAACCATCTCGGTCATAGCCATCTCGATCGTAACCGTCAGAATTGTAACCTTCACTGTCATAACCTTCTGAATCATAGCCATCCTTTCTTACACCATCTCGGTCATAGCCATCTGCATTATAGCCTTCTTGGTCATAACCTTCTGAATCATAACCATCCCTATTGTAGCCATCCGTGTTATAGCCGTCAGCATTATAGCCATCTCGGTCATAACCATTCTGATCATAGCCTTCTTGACTGTATCCATCCCTGTCATAGCCACTCTTGTTATACCCAGCTGAATCATAGCCTTCTGAGTCGTAACCTTCTGAGTTGTAGCCTTCCCGATCATATCCCTCTTGGCTGTAGCCTTCCGAACTGTAACCTTCGACATCATAGCCCTCTCGGTCGTAGCCGTCCCTGTCGTAGCCATAAATGTCATAGCCACTTTTATCGTAACCGTCTCTATGGTGCCCTGCTATGCTATACCCTTCCTTGTCATACCCTTCCGAGTCGTAACCTTCGACATTGTAGCCTTCAGAATCATATCCCTCTGAGTTGTATCCACCTCTGTCGTAGCCGCTCTTGTCATAGCCATTGGAATCATATCCATATCTGTCATAGCCATCAGAGTCTAATCCGTTCCGGTCGTAGCCATCCCTGTCATAGCCGTTTTGACTGTATCCCTCTTGGTCAAACCCGTCTCTATCGTAGCCAAATTCATCATAACCATACTCGTCATATCCTTCTCTGTCGTAACCATTTTTGTCGTAGCCTTCTCTGTCATACCCTTCGGAGTCAATTTCATTCTCCTCGTATATTTCGTTCTCAAGCTCCTCTTCAGGTCCTGCCCGTTCTCCATCTAAGCTCTTCTCTCGCATTTCACCTAAGAAAACTTCCTCGGAATTGTCCTCGCTGTAGTAAATATTTTCATCAGCTACAGGTGATAGTTCTTCCTCAATTCCATCTACAAATATCTCAGAAGCTCCACTAGGGCTAAAGCCTCCAGTTCCAGCCATTCCTATTATATTTCCAAGCACAGTCACCAACACTCCCGGTATAACCACTCCCGCAACAGCTTCGGTAGTGCTTTCAGGTCCAGGAATATTCCCGACACTTCCTATTCCCCCTGGAGCCGGAACTACAGATCCAGCACTTTCGCTTAATAGCTCTATAGACTCCGCTGAAAACCATCCGTGCCCAGTCATCTCAAGCCTGAAAGCTATTGCCTCTACAGGTTCGTCCAGCACCTTGCTGTAGCTTGGGATCGAATTGGCCTCCTCTCCCCCGGTAAGAGAAGTTATATTTATATTTGTATTTTGAAGGCTGTCCACGGTTATCCAGTTTCCGTCTGGAGTCTGAATCTTCATAGTCAGCGAACTGTTGTCAGTTGTAACGTCTGTTCCTGCCCTCGCTATCCTTATCTCGGATATCAGCGTAGGAGAATCAAATCGCCTCTCAAGATAGTCGCTCTCCCCTTGCGATGAGTTCCAAACCCCTCCTTCAAATACATCTCCTGAGGAGTTGGGCTCGTACTTCGAGCCAGTAGTAGTTGTTCCCGGTATAATGCCTCTCTGAGCATCCTGCTTTGGAGCTTCCTCAGCCTCGCTCTCGCCACCTGCTATGCCCTCTAGATCCAGATCACCTTCCTCCCCGGACTTTTCAGAAGGGACGTAGCCCTGCTCGGCCATGGCCTTCAGAGATATACTGCTGAGATTTTCAATCTTGCTTCTCAAGTTCTCTGTAGGTGCTGTTCCAGGCGGGACTGCAACGGCATTGTAGAGGATATGGTTTTCATACTCTATAAGCCAACCTATCATGGATTCCTGTCCGTTTGTCACCTCTACGTACTCTGTGACCTTGTAGCCTTGAAAAGAATTTGTGCTTCCTATAGACACGTTTTCACCCAGTGTCTCTGCAAACTCTACAAAGTCGGCTTTTATAGTGTCCCTCTCCGACTCGTTGAATGGCCCAGCTATGTTGTGGACCATCATCTGGGTGTCGCTCTCCCACATGACTCCATTAACCGGGAAGGAAAGCCCTCCAGCTTCTCCTTCAAAGTCCATAAGCTCTCCGCCTGGAATCTCCGACTGCACCTTGAGGGCCGCATCCGCCTCGCCTTCTGCATATACAGAAGGCGCAATCGCAAGTGAATATATGATTGCCAGCGCCAAAGATAGTGCTGTTGAAAAAAAACGCTGTCTTGACTTGAAATACCTACCTGCCATATTGTCACCTCCTTTTCTAAAGCTTGGATATAGACCCTATGAGGCCCATCCAAAGCATAGTAACCAGAAATCCTATAGCTGATGGAATCAGCATGTTCTTCATGCCCCTTGCGCCTCTCTTCATCATCTCCGTACCGGCCGTAGCTCCTCCTATCATGACAGCGGCCGAAGCAAAAGACATAGCTGCCTGCCATTTGAAAAGCAGCGTAGATAGTGTAGCCAGCGCTAGAAAAGGCAGCATGTACATGTAGCCGTCCAGCACACCTTCAGCTATTCCAGAAACTCCATGCTTTCTCCTGACTTCAGGGTTCAAAGCCCCGAAAAGCGATATACTGCTTCCTAAAGAAATCCCTGCCATCACAAGTGAAACTGCTGCTCCAATTGCGATATGACTAGCTTTCGAATTGGGGACCGCTGAATTTACTCCAAGCACTCCAAATACCACAAAGCTCAAGATGACCAGTGTCCATTTCACATTAAAACCTCCTCTCCGTTTTCTAGCTTCCAAACAAACTCAGCAGACCCCATCCCAGAAGCGTGATGCTTCCAAGCGCTGTTGTAAGCATAAGGCTGACTGTCAAATTCCCGCTTGTAAGCTCCTTTATGCTGTGTATCATCGGGTTTAGCGCCCAGAGCACTCCTGTAACCCCGAAAGCTATAGATGTATTCCATCCCGCTAGAAGGTTGAACGCTATACCCAGTATTACATATACAAGAGTTGGAGTGTAGCCAAGCCCGAAGGCCTTTACAGTCCATGCGTAGTCCTTATCTCCTCCGTAGGACTTTGATATGGCATTTGCCAGCAGTGAAAGCAACGCTATACCTCCCGTTCCGTATAGAAGCCCTAGAGCCATAAATATCAGCAGTCCACCTGTACTTAGCTTTCCAGCTCTGTTCATATCAAGCCCTGTCTGCAAAAAGAAAAGCATAAAGGCAAGTGCTGAAATAGTGAGTCCCACAGCCCAGTGGAACTGCTTTAGATGGTTTTTAAGAAACCCTCCGGGGTTTACCATTATCATAAATATAGACTTAAATCCGCTCTTTTTCAGCGCTTCAACTCTGCTCTGCATCTCTATCCCTCCTCGCTATTTATCTTATTTATTATACCCCAGTTTTAATCCACTGTAACTTGTAAGTATTTTTTGAGTTTTTTTGTTTGCTCCAGTTTTTTTATGGGTAGTAACTCTATAGATAGTACCTATGAGTAAGATTTTATCTATAGGTAATGCTTATCAGGAGGTGCAATATGCCAGAGGAAATCAAAGCAGGCTGTACAAGGCCTGAACTCAAAAACAAAGTAGCCGAAAAAGCAGCTAAGGCTGTTGTTGAAACAGTAAAGGAGGAGCAGCAGATGTTAAAAGTAGGAAGACCGGCCCCAAATTTTAGCGCACCAGCGTACTACAAAGGAAAGTTTGTAAATGTGAATCTAGAAGACTACAGTGGGAAGTGGGTTCTTCTATGTTTCTATCCAGGAGACTTCACTTTTGTCTGAGCGACTGAAGTTTCAGCAGTTGCTGAAAAGAACTCGGAGTTCCAAGACCTAGATGTGCAAGTGCTCTCTGTAAGCGTCGACTCTCCATTTGTTCACAAAATTTGGAACGACCATGAGCTTTCAAAGATGATAGGAAGTGACATGCCTTTCCCAATGCTTTCAGACCAAGACGGAAGCATCGGAAAGATGTACGGAATATATGACGAAAATGCCGGCGTTGAGACAAGAGGGCGATTCATAATAGATCCAGACGGAGTTGTGCAGGCATTCGAGGTGCTCACTCCTCCAGTTGGAAGAAATGTGTCCGAGTCTATAAGGCAGATACAGGCGTTCCAGCACGTCAGAGCCACAGGCGGAGCTGAAGTTACTCCTTCAGGCTGGAAGCCAGGAAAGAAAGTCCTTAAGCCAGGCCCAGATCTAGTAGGGAACGTATGGAAAGAGTGGAGCGTAAGCGAAGCTTTTGAAGACTAAAAAGTTTTCAAACAGTATCTCTGGGTATATCTAGGATATGACGCATTTTATATTCTAGAAAAGGAGTGAGTGAAATGGGCGTACTGAGCTGGATTATTGTAGGAGGGCTAGCCGGATGGGTGGCGAGTAAATTCACCGGAAAAGATGCCAGCATGGGTCTTATGGCCAATATCGTAGTTGGAATAATCGGAGGGCTTCTCGGCGGATGGATAGTTTCATTCATAGGCGGAAGCGGTGTAACAGGTTTCAACCTCTATAGCTTTGCAGTCGCAACTTTCGGAGCAGTTGTACTGCTTACAATTTTAAAGATGATAAAAAAGTAGAGAGGCCAGAGGCTTCTCTACTTTTTTGTGCTGAAGACACTTAAGCTCTATACTATGTCTAGGCTAAGTGTTATACTTAATTAGCAGCGAGATGCTGCATTTTCACTTTATTTTTATAGAAAGACAAGAGGACAAATATGAATAAATTCCAAGACTTTAATTTAAAGCAGTTTTTAGTAGAAAACTTGAAATCTCAAGGCATAGACAAGCCTACACCGATACAGGACATGACCATCCCCATAATAATGGAGGGCTCTGACGTTTTAGCCGAAGCGCAGACGGGAACCGGAAAGACGCTCGCCTTTCTGCTCCCTATTTTTCAAAACCTAGACTCTGAGTCTCCACATGTCCAGGCCCTTATAGTCACACCGACAAGGGAGCTTGCAATCCAAATAACCTCTGAAGCCAAGAAGCTGGCTGCAAATACAGACATAACTATTCTGCCGGTGTTTGGAGGCCAGGATATAAACGCACAGCTTAAAAAACTGAACGGAAAAGTGGACATAGTGGTGGCAACGCCTGGAAGGCTTCTAGACCATATCAGAAGAGAGACGGTCGACATAAGTCATTTGAGCACGCTTGTGCTAGACGAAGCTGACCAGATGCTCTATATAGGCTTCCGAAACGAAGTCGAGATGATACTCAAGAGCACGAACAAAGACAAGCAGACTCTCTGCTTCTCGGCGACACTTGACTCCAAGGTGAAGAAGCTGGCCTACAAGTTTATGAAAGACCCTCTAGAGATGAGAGCCCCTAGCCAGAATGTCACACTTGACACCATAGAACAGCGAATAGTGAGAGTCTCCGACAGATGGAAGCAGGAAGCCCTCTTCGCGGAACTCGACAGCACCAACCCATTTCTGGCCATAATCTTCTGCAGGACCAAGCGAAGGGTGGACAAGCTAGAGGAAGCCATGAGCCAGAAAAAATACCTCTGCAACAAGCTTCACGGCGGAATGACGCAAAGCGCCAGACAGAAAGTCATGAAGTCGTTCAGGGAAGCTAGGATACAGTACCTTGTGGCCACTGACGTAGCGGCTAGAGGTCTTGACATCTCTGGTGTTTCCCATATATACAATTTCGATGTTCCAGAGGAATCAGAGACTTATATCCACAGGATAGGACGTACAGGCAGAATGGGCGACGATGGGGTTGCCATAACTTTCGTAGCGCCTAAGGATGAAGCCATGGTATCTGAAATCGAAAAAAAGATAGGTTTGAAAATACCTAGCTCAGAGTACAGCCGCAGTACCAAAGACAAAAAATAAAGAGCCACACTCTCTAAAATCCGAGAGCATGTGGCTCTTTTTTCATCCTATAACCGCTGCTATTTAGACTCTTCGTCCTCTTCCTCAACCAGGGCCAACAAGGCTTCCATCATTGTGGGAAACCCGGAAGTAGGAGCTACCAGCAGAATAGCGTGCTCTATCTCTTCCCAACTGCATCCGGCCTTTCTGGCTTTTCTGATATGCGTCTTAAGCGAAAGGCTGTGCTGTCCGGAAGCTGACACCGCTACTTTTATAAGCCATCTTGACTTTTCATCAAGCGGTCCACCTTCTTCGTGTAGCTTGCGACCGAAATCCTGATACGCCTCGTATATCCCCTTGTGTTTTTCCTTAAAATGAGTCAAATTCTTCTCTATCGCGTCCATTTCAATCCCTCCCTGAAAATTATTGTTTTAAGCACTATCTAGGTGTGTAGAAATTCTCCGTGAAGTATATATACCCTTCGTTGTTCTGGGCTATTCCAGCCCCAAAACGCTCTATTTCCGAAAGTATTGCTTCCCTGTGAGACCCTGAATTCATCCACGCTTCATGTGCATATATCGCATTTGGGTAGCCTGCTGCTATGTTCTCTGCTGCACTCATGTAGAGGATTCCGCTGTTCTCTATTCTGTCAAAAGGAGATTCGCCGTCAGGGTTTTCGTGCGAAAAGTAGTTTCTCTCCGACATGTCCTCGCTATGACCTACAGCTACCTCTGACATCTCTTCACTCCAGACGAAGTAGTTGAGGCCGTATCGGCTTCGCACTCCGTTTGAAAGATCTAGAAGCTGTTTTTCATTCGCCTTTTTTATGTCCAAGCTGTACTTGGAGTCGTTCCTTGAGTACACATCTTTGTCCATAAGCAGCAGCGATGTCACAGTGTTGGACTCGTGCACGTCTACAAACAGGGTGAGCACCTGGTCTTCTACATATATGTCGTACTTGCCGTCGAAAAAGCTTCTTCCATCCGGGAATTCCGCCTCTACATTTGGGCTCATCATGCCAAAGCGCACTCTGCCGTCGTACTCCAGGTCATTAGAGTTGGTGTATATAGCCACTACCTTTCCCTCTTCCACTCCTATCTGGACATATCTGCTGTAGTCTGAGCTGTATATATACCATAGGAACCCCTTCTCGCTTCTATCCTTCCTGTCTGGACTGCCCATTCTACTCACAAGCTCGTCCTCGCTCTGGCCTATATAGAAAGAGTCGTTCCCCACGTTAACTCTTCCGCTCTTTACCATCTCGTAGTTCTTGTCTTCTATTGTGACTATTCTGCTCTCGTTGTCCCATGAAACTTCCATGCCGAACGTCTCTGCTACAAACCTGACAGGCACGAACATCCTGCCCGAGATTGAAACTACGGGAGCGTCAAGCCAGATTTCCTCTCCGTTGACAGTGGCGTACTCGCTGCCTTCTCTTAGCCTCGCCTCTGTCTCGCCTTTTACAGCAATAGCAGTCTGAGTCTCGTTGTCCCACTCCACTTTGGCGCCGATGCCTTCCAGTACTGCCCTCATCGGGAGCATGGTCCTTTCATTTACCACTACAGGGTCCACATCGGATACAAGCCTCTCTTCGTTGATCACAACGCTTATCTTGTCTCTTCCTTCATTCCTTTCGCAGCCAAACTGGAAAGCCAGTAGTGAAAATACCAGCAACACCAGCGCATACTTCCTAGTGCTTTTAATTGAAAAAAACAGTTCTGATTTCATTTTATCCCCCCTAGCACCTAAAGCTAGAACCCCTCATTCTAAAAAAAGAGAATGTCTAGCATCCTCTTTTAAAGTCTATATATTGTACTCAGCTATATACCTGTACTTTGTCTCGCTTCCCTCTACCTCGCCGTCTATCAGCTCCCAAGTGCTTTTAGACCCCAGGTAGTGGCCTGTCTTCATCATGGACTCGAAGTAGTACATTATGACACCTGCGTCTACCAGCGAGTACCCCGCCTCTTCAGAGTGCGCCATAAGCAGCTTGACCTTGTTCTTTTCAACTAGGAATCTCCACGGCTGCAAGTTCCTGTTGGAAGGAGCGAATCTGACATAGTAGAACAGGTCGTATAGTCCCATGTCGTCTAGATCTTCTACTGTAGCAGGGTTCTCTACACTGTCTTTGAAAACTATCTTCTCTATTCCAAGTCTACTTCCCGAAGTCGATGCGAACCTAGATGCCTCTTTCTTGACTTCAGGCTTGCCCATAGCCGAGAGATATGTGTCTCCCCCTTCATGTCCTGTTATCTTCTCTGAAAGTAGTTCAAAGGGATTTCTCAGTGGCGGGTAACCTATGGCCAGCAGATAGCCTATCTGCCCTCCACTTTCTCCAAGCACCTCTTTTCTCTTCTCCACATCTACATGAGTCATAGTCAGCCAGCATCCATCAACTCCCATGTCGTTTATAAGTGAAAGCAGCTTTTCTGTGTAGTAAGCCCCGTATATCTCTGTCTTGTCTTCACTATCCTTAAACTCTATACCTATATAGTGAGGGCTCTTTACCATGACGCCTGCGTATCCGCCTATGCCGTCGAGCTCTCTAGCTATTCTGTCCCCGTCTTCATACAGGACAAATCCAAGGTTTACGTCTGAAGCTTCATCAAGTACGCTTTCCATGCTCTTCTTTATATCTTTCAAGGTGTTTTCCCTTAGATCTTTATTCCTGAACTCTCTAGATGATTTTCTGTTTCTTAAAAAATTTGCCATCAACATAATAATTCCTCCTCTACTGTATCTAATGTAATATATACCATATACTACGTGGATTTAATCAGCTTTTATCTAGTGAAGCTGGTTATATATCCTGATATGGTTTAGTATATCTGTCCTAGAGACTATTCCGACCAGCGTATCCCCGTCCATAACCAAGACCCTGCCTATCTCGTTCCTGAAAATCTTGTTCATAGCCTCCGCTACGCTGTCTTCCGGAGAGACTACAAGGCTTTCGTTTAGCTTTTCCGTCACAGCCTCCACATCTGTATACTCCCACGAATCTCTTTGAGTGCTCTTTATTCGCTCTATATTGACTATCCCTATGACTCTGTCTCTACTCTTCACCGGAAAGCTTGAGTACTTGTACTTGTAGATGTAGTCTTCTACCATGTCTTTTATGCTTATGGAAGAGTTCACCGTCACGGGATTTTCGCTCATGAATTTCCTCACCTTTATCTTTCCGAATATGTCGTTTACAATCAGGTTTTGATAGCTAGACTGTGATGCCTGGTTTATAAACCAGCCTATGAATACGAACCAGATTCCGTTCACTATATTCCCTGTCAGTGCCAGGAATATCCCTAGAAATATTATAAGATATCCAAAAACTCCTCCTGCCGCTGAGGCTATCCTTGTGGCTACCTCAATATCGCCCTTGGCCTTCCAGATGGCGGCCCTCAGAACCCTTCCGCCGTCCAGTGGAAATGCCGGTATCATGTTGAAGAACGCCAGTATCAAGTTCACATTGGCTATATAAGTTATGGGAACTGTGACAAACTCCGGAGCCTCGACAAGTGACAGCAGCCTAGAGGCGACAAGTGTTGTAATCGCTATAGCGAGGCTCATCATGGGACCCGCTATAGCAATCTTGAGTTCTTTTACAGGGTCATCAGGCTCTCTCTCTATCTGCGCAACTCCTCCGAATATAAACAATGTTATCTTCTTCACATCTATGCCCAGCCCTATGGATACAACAGAATGCGAGAGCTCGTGTAGCAGCACAGAGCCAAACAGCGCTATGGCCATTATTGCCGCCAAGCTCCATCTAGCAAAAGACGACCACTCCGGGTAGTTTGCTGGAAAGAAGCTCATAGCCAGCGTGAAAGTCACCAGTCCAAATACCACCAGCCAGCTTATGTTTATCTCTATATCTATACCTTTTACTTTTCCTATGGTTATTGAATTTTTCATCTTCAACCCCTCTTCCTATTTTATTCCAGTCTCCCCCACTTCATCTCTTCTCCTGCACTGTCGTATTTTTTTCTCTTCCCCGTTATTCTCTCTATCTCTACTCTGACAACACATGTCCTCTCAAGGCTCACCTCTATCGCCGAGTCAAAATATGGCATATTCTCAGGGGTATACTTTTCCGATATAAGCCTTAGCCCGTGTATCTTGGTTTTCTCGTCTTCTACCTCATATGCTTTTCCAAACACCACGGCTGACTCAAACTCCGTTGTGAACTTCTTGCTGACTAGCTTGCCCAAACTAACTTTAGCATCTTTGGCTATTTCAAATTCGGACTCTTCTATAGGTGGAGGTACTTCTACATCTTCCACAAAGGCTATGCTCACATTGGAACTTTCCCTTATATTGCCTATCTTTCTGCCTTCACAGGCCCCATGTATATAAAGCACATCTCCGTCTCTAGCTACCGAAACAGGTACAGCATACGGAAGGCCGTCTATACCAACTGTAGCTATGACTCCAAACTCGGACTTGTCCACTACATAGTATGCAAATTCCCTGTCCATCTCTCTGTCTGCTCTTCTCATTCTATCTACCTACTTTCTGCAAATCTATTTTTCGGACAGCAAACCGTAAAACACATCTGAAAAACTGTATTTTTTCACAACCTTGAATCCAACAGCTTCAAGACAAGCCTCCATCTCCTCTATTGATATCCTATGCCCTAGCGGTGGCCCCATATCCATCTCCCGCTTTTCAAAGTCTATCACGGCAAGCTTTCCTCCTGCTTTTAAAACTCTAGAGATTTCTCTTAGAAACAACTCTTTGTCCTCCACCTCGTGTACCACGTTTACAGTGAAGGCGTAAGTTACCGACTCGTCATCTAGCTTTAAGTCGTACTCCTCTGTCTTTAAAGTCTCTATATTGGATATGCTCTCCCTTTTTGCCTTTTCCTCTGTCTCTCTGAGCATTTCGTCCAGTATGTCCAGCCCGTATACTCTCCCGCTCTCCCCGACTATTTTGGCCGCTTCTGTAGTGAAGTAGCCTATGCCACAGCCTATGTCCGCCATTATATCTCCTGATTTTAACCCCATCTCTAGAAGCGTCTCTTTCGGTGGGAGTACCTCTCTCCTCCAGCTGTTGTCCAGCTTTTCCTTTTTTTCTGGATTGAATTTATGTGCCATTGTACCACGTCCTCTCTCTTTTCATATATTATACTCAATTCTCTCTTTATTTTCCGCTTAAAATAAACTATACTTTAATCTGGGTATTTGCTTTTATCTTTTTGCGAAGGGAAGTGCGATGTTGAATTACAACCTCAGAAAAAAATTCATAGTCCTTTTTGCAGGACTTTTAGTTGTAGTGGCTATATCTAATTACTACCTCTTTCTAGGCTACAGCAATCAAAAATATACCTATATATCAAATCAAAACAATCAGCTCGAGTCTCAAATAAATGCGCTGCTGCTCAGCCGGGAGCAATTCTCTAACTATGTCTTTAAATCGCTTATAGACAATGATTACATAAAAGAGCTTATGTCTGAAGCCTACAGCTCAGACGAAGCCACAAGAGATCGACTCAGAAAAGAGCTCTACGGCTACTTGCAGAAAGACTATGTCTTTTCTACAGAGTACGATTTCAGACAGCTTCACTTCCACTTCCCAGATACTACCAGCTTCCTTAGAATGCATGAGCCTGAAAAATACGGCGACAACCTTGGTGAAGTCCGAGAGTCCATAAGGATTGTAAACGAAGAGAAGAGATATGTAAAAGGATTCGAGGAGGGCAAGATATACAACGGGTATAGGTTTATCTATCCACTTTCCTACAATGGGCAGCATGTGGGCAGTGTGGAGGTATCTATCTCCTTCGACGCTCTTGCCTCTGTGCTTTCGGAACTCTACGACAGAGACTATTTCTTTGCCGTAAAAAAAGATGTAGTCACAAATACCCTTTTCAAGGAAGAACTTGAGAACTACACTGAGAGCTTCTTCTCGGAAGACTACCTCTTCGACTTAGGCTTGCTTGAGTCAGAGTCCAAAGTTCTGGCACTTAAGACCGTCGAAATGATAATGGATGAGAGTGGTGATATTTCCTACGAGCTGGAGCAGGGAGAGAAATTTGGGGTGCTTTCAGAATACGGCGGACAAGACTATATACTGAACTTTCTGCCTATTGAAAACATCTCTGGGAAAGTTGTGGCATACTTTATATCTCTCAGCGGCGATACCGACCTGTTCCACATAAAGACGGAGTATATACAGCGAACTGTGCATATAAACGTCATAATACTGCTTCTATTCTTTGTCTTCGTAATGCACATAAGAAATATCTCACAGCTTGAGACAATTTCCTATGTAGACAATTTGACCAAGATATACAACAGGCATAAATTCCTAGAGCTCGCTGAGAGCGAACTGAGCCGTTCCATAAGATATGGCTCCGACTTAAGCTTTATACTCTTCGACCTTGACCACTTCAAGAAAGTAAACGACACATATGGCCATAACGAGGGAGACTTGGTCCTTAGAAAAGTTGCGAAGATAGTATCCGCTAACCTGAGAAAAACAGATATCTTCGCCCGTTGGGGCGGTGAAGAGTTCATAGTGCTGCTTCCGGAGACCAGCCTGGAGAATGCGTATACAACAGCTGAAAAGATCAGGCAAGCTGTAGAGTGTCAGCAGTTTGGAAAAGTCAAAAAACTCACCATAAGCCTGGGAGTTTCCACTGTTTACAACTGCAAAAATCTCCTAGCCTCCATAGATTTAGCCGACAAAGCTCTCTATGAGTCTAAGCAGAACGGCCGAAACAGAACCACTGTTGCAAGTCCTGGAAAATGTCTTGAATGTTCTGAATGCTCTAAAGATGAAGGTTCTGAATCTTAAATTTAACACTTGCTTTAAATAGCCGTGGCAGAACGACAAACTGTCTCGGCTATTTTTTAATTCCCAGATGTTATACCCCCTCTTTTCCTGGGTATATTGTACTATAGTCAGGGGGTGGTCCGTCATGAATTACATCTACACAAAACCTAAAATCTTGTCCATAGCTTTTCTTATCTTTCTGGTTTCCTGCTTCGGCAGGGAGAATCTTTTCTTGAATATTCTATCAGGAGATGTGCAGAGTCTGGCCTATGTAGCATCCATGCTTGCTCTTCTATCTCTCTTTGTTTCACTCTACATAAAAGACGTAAAAGAGCTGGAGTCTATTTCCTTTACAGACAATTTAACCGAAACATACAACAGATACAGGTTCCTTGAAATTGCGCAGGATGAACTCGACAGGCATATACGCTGCGAAACCCCTCTGAGCTTCGTGATGATAGACATAGACAACTTCAAAAAAGTCAACGACGACTACGGCCACAATGCCGGCGATCTGGCACTGAAGGAGCTCTCAAAGCTCATATCTAAAAACGTCAGAAAAAGCGACATATTTGCAAGATGGGGTGGCGAGGAGTTTATACTCATGCTTCCCGACTCAGATTCCTACTCCGCCTACAAGATCTCAGAGAGGCTGAGGCTTCTAGTTGAGAATTATGAATTCAAGCAGGTTGGCCATTTAACTGTGAGCATTGGACTTTCAGAGCTTACAGAGTGCCACAACTTGACCGGAACTATAGCCCAAGTAGACAAGGCTCTATATAGATCTAAGCTTGAAGGGAGAAACAGAGTCACAGTCTCCCCTAAGACGCTCTGCGGCGAATGCGATACTTGTACTTATAGCTAGATGTGATTTAGATCACATCTATTTTTGCGTCCGCTCACATAAGTTTTTTCACCCTTGACTTACAATGGTCTAGACTACGACGAGGGAGTGATAAAATGTCTTTAAGAAAGATAATTCAAATAGATGAGGAAAAATGCGATGGGTGCGGGATCTGCATACCAGGATGCGGTGAAGGCGCAATAAAGATAGTGAACGGAAAGGCTGTACTTTTGGCGGACAATCTCTGCGACGGAATAGGCCACTGTCTTGGACACTGCCCTAAAGATGCCCTTCTACTTATCGAGAGAGAGGCAGATGACTTTGACGAAGAGGCCGTAAGAAAATGCTCTGGAAGTGCTGAGTTGACTATAGATAGAACTGTATCTTCTGAAAGTCAAAGCCCTGTGGAGTCGGAGCTTACACAGTGGCCTGTACTGCTTAGAATCGTCTCTGAAGATGCTCCTTATCTTTCAGGTAGAGAGCTGCTTGTAGCTGCCGACTGTGCTCCTGTGGCCTACGGAAACTTCCACAGAGACCTTTTGAAAGGCAGGTCTGTGGTTGTGGGGTGTCCTAAATGGGACGACTTGGATTCGTATATCCAAAAGCTGACTGCAATGCTTAGGTTAAACGACATCCCAGCCGTGATGGTGGGATATATAGACGCCCCATGCTGCGCAAGCCTTCTGACCGCTGTGGAAAAAGCCGTTTCAGACTCAGGAAAAGACGTTCCAATAGTGAAAGCCAAGATCTCCAAGACAGGAGAACTTGAAGTGATATAGATTGAAAATAGCCAGGACCCTCATGAGTCCTGGCTATTTCTATATATCTGAAATGAGGTTGTACATAACCTGCGACGCCTCTGCCCTAGAAGAGCTGTTTAGAGGTCTTAGATACCCTCCGTCTCCCTGGACCACTCCTGTCTCTACAAAGAGCTTCATGGCCTCTAGCGCATAGTCTGCTATTTCCCCTCTGTCTGCATAGTCTTCAAGCTTTCTCACAGGCTCGCCTGCAGTCGGAAGCTGTCCTATCGACTTGAGGGCTCTGTGCAGTATCACAAACATGTCCTGTCTGGATATGCTGCCCTCTGGGTTGAACTTTCCGTCTCCTACACCCTGCACTATACCGTGCTTCTTAGCAGTTGCAAGGTAGTCTGTGTAATAGGTTGAGCCTGCGTCCGAGAAATTGTCCGTCAGATTCTCTTCTACCTCTATGCCGTAGGAGTTCATGACCATGATCAGAAAATCTGCCCTTCTGACGCTGCTTCCAGGAGCGAAAAGCCCGTTTCCTATCCCCTTTACGACTTCTCTTTCGTATAGGCCATCCACCGCCGCTATGGCCCATCCACTTCCAGCTCCCACATCATAGAAGTACTTGGAGTTGTTCGCTCCAACTACTCTTGGGCTGCTCTCGTTGTGTAGCCTGTCCAGCGAAGTCACTGCGTAGACTGTGTTTTTGTCGTAGTTTCCTCTGTCCGTAAAGCTGGCAGTTTGCCCGCTCTTTCTCACAGTTCCTACAAGGTAGTTTGCGCTTTGATCTGTATTTACGTCAAGCCCCACGCTCTTGTCTACCCTGTATACTGCGTAGTAAGCTGTGCTGGTGTCTTTGTCCAAAAAACTCAGCTTGACACCTTCGCTTGAAAGCTCCACATTTCCGCTTTCAGGGCTCTTAGGTGCTTTTCCGCCTTTCCATCCCATCACAGGTACCAAGGCTTTTTTGGCCCAAAGGTCATTTTCTATCGCCTTTACCACATCCTGCTTTCCAGCGTCATATACATTTCTGAACCTGAACATAATGCTCCCCGATATCTCCGGTTTCATGGCGTTGAACTTGAGCTGTCGCTTGAACTCGTCCACAGCTCTTGTGCCTTGGAAGGCTGGGTCTGTGTCGTCATTCGCCTTGTAAAGCGCCTGCCCCATGTAGAGATGTACATCTTTCCCCTTGACCACTTCCGACCACCAAGTCCCAAGCTCTCCGTATGGAGCCGCCTTGTTTTCAAAACTCCAGTACACCTGGGGCGCTATATAGTCTATTATCTCCTCTGTTATCCACTTCTTGGTATCTGCATAGCTCTTGTCGTAATGCGTAAGGCTGGCGCTTGTATTGGAGCCGTCTGGATATCCATCCTTCTTGTTGGCCCATACCCCAGAGGGGCTTATGCCGAACTTCACCCACGGCTTTTCGCTCTCTATCTTCTCCGAAATCTCCTTCACAAGCTCATATGTGTTGTTGCGCCTCCAGTCTCCTATACTGGAGAACTCACCGGCGTTGTACTTCTCGAAAGTGCTTTGGTCGTCTACACCGCTCAGGTAGAAGTAGTCGTCAAAGTGGATGCCGTCCACGTCGTACTTCTGCACCACTTCCATCACCCTAGAGACTACCCATGACTTGGCCTCCGGTATGCCGGGGTCGACTATGAGCCTGTTCGAGGCAGCCCTTATCCAGTCTGGATGGTCTTTGTACACGCTCTTCTCCACGTTAAGCGTAGCCCTCATAGCGTCGTCTGTAGACATAGCCACCCTGTAGGGGTTCAGCCAAGCGTGAAGCTCTATATTTCGCTTATGCGCCTCCTCTACCGCAAACTGCAATGGGTCGAAACCTGGGCCTTTCCCGAAAGTGCCAGTAAGGTATCTCGACCAAGGCACTATGTCTGAGCTGTAAAGCGCATCCCCTTCGGGGCTAACCTGGAAGTAAAGCGCATTCATGTTCATATCCTCGGCTCTGTCCATTATGGCCACAAGCTCCTGCTTGCTCTTGGCTATCCGCTCTTCGCTGTTGGCTATAAGGCTTGTCTGCTTTGTAGGCCAGTCCAGATTTATAACTGAAGATATCCAAGCTCCCCTGAGATGCCTTTTCTGCACAGGAGTGCTCTGAGGAATGTACTGTGAGTAACTCTCCCACATCTCCGCCGAAAAGCCGTTTGTAGGAAGCACCCCTGCCATCAGCGCAAACGCCAAAAGTCCGCTTGCAAATTTTCTAAATAAAATCTCTTTTCTTTTCAAGTTCTCCACCTCTCTCTAGCTTAAAAGCCATATTCCTGCCGCTATGGATACCGCCGCAAATACATAGAAGAAAACAACAGTTCCCCTCTCTCCTAAAAGCTTTTCAAACAGCTTTATCTTCTTCATATTCCATATGACTTTAGGCTTGTTCAAAGTCAGAAATACAACCAACGCTCCATAGAACAAGAGCAGCACTCCTATAAACGCCCTTACATTCAAATCATCCACCTCCTATTCAAGCCCTCTTCTAATTCTCGGGGCTAAAACCGCAAATACAACTGCGCTTATGGCAAGCACTATCCCGGCATAGAGCAGTATCTCGTCCCAGCTGCCGCTTTTTGAAAGCACAAGTTCGTTTCCCTTGTAAGTCCAGTAAAAAGGGCTCCAGTAGAAAAACTTCTGCCAGCGGTCGGAAAGAAGCTCTATGGCTGCGATAGAGCCTGCAAGCGGCAGAAAAAGCAATTTCATATTTCCAGCCGCATTTATTACGTCGTCGTTGTTCACTCCCTCTATAAATCCCACAAGCACACTCACCATAGAGGACACCAGTACCATAGTCAAGGCCTGCCCGAAGTTTATATCTCTAAACCCTGTTATAACAAGCATTATAGCTGTCCCCACAAGCGGAAACAGCACCCCCATAAGGCTTTTCCCGGCTATATATCCCAGCCTGGACAGCGGCGTCACGTTTATGGCGCTTATGGTGTTGTCGGCTTTTTCCTCCACTATATTCAGGGCTATAAGCATGCCCCCCATTACAGAGTATAGCATTATGGCCCCGCTTACAAGCGTCTTTTTCATAGGAGGCACCGTCCTTCCAAGCTCCACTATCTCCGCCCTGGAGTCCTCGGCTGTCACCTTGTTTTCGTAAAACACCTGGAGCATCTTTGCAAACTCCAGCATGTACTCTGGCTCGTCTCCCTGTGAGAGTATATAGTAGCTTTTTTCGCCCTCGGGAAGAATCCCTAGAATGTCGTCACGCTCTAGCACTCTGGCCTCCACGTCCTCTGCGCTGCCGAGTATCTCTATCTCGGCGTAGTCCTTTAGATACTGTATCTGCCTTACATTCTCCCCCTTTATCATGGCCAAGCTCACGGTGCTCTCGTTCACCCCCGGCACAAAAAGGTTTACTGCAACGCCCAGCACAACCGGGAAGACTATTATATAGAGCGCCACAAAGTTTCTGAGGCTCACCTTTAAATCCCTAGAAAAAACAGTCAAAACTTTCGAAATCATATCATCACCCCTTTAGACTAGAAGCGTCTTCTTAAATCTGTAGTTTGCAAAAGCGAAGAGCAGCACTCCCGAAGCCAAGAATCCAGCCGAAGTGTACAGCACATACATGCTGTCCCCGCTCTTAAGCAGCAGCTCCTTGAAGCTCTCTATCATGTAGTAAGTGGGAATAAATCTAACCCACGCCGGTTCCCAGTTCGGGATAAAATAGGCTATGCTCGGAATCATCATCAGCATTATAATCACGTACAGAGTGCCGAAGGACTTCATCATGTCCCTGTAGTAGCTTGTGATTATAAGCCCTATCGAAGTCGCAAACAACCCTGAACATACAAGCAAAACAAAGAGCAGCCCGTAGTTCACCCCCGTGCCAACTGTGGGCAGTAGCAGTATAAGGCTGAAAGCTAAAGAGCTTGTGATTATTACCCCCACCTTGCTCATAAGGTACATCCAGACAGGAGCGGGAGTCACGGCGTACGCCTGTATTATCCCCTCCTGGCGGTCTAGAAATATATACGAGGCTATTATAAAGAGTCCCATAAGACTTCCGTTCACAGTCAGGAACACCGGTATCATATTCTCCCTATCGCTCAGCTGCTCGTATTCGCCTATCTTCTTTACCCTCTGCGACTCCGCCTGAGCTGCAAGCGATTCAAGCTCTAATTCTCCGCTGTGAATCACCTTGTAGATGTTTTTAAGTTTCTCCGACTCGTAGCCCTGCATATAGTACCTGTAGGACAGCTTGCCGTCTGAAGCCAGAAAGACAGTAGCTCCGAACTTCCCCTCCTGCTCTGCAAAGTACTTCACAGCCTCTTCGCTATCTACAAAGTAGACCTCCGAGTCCTCAGTCTTGTAGTACCTGGCATTTGAAATTCCGTCCTCTATCTCAAGCTCCATGTTCTCAAACTCGATGCCCGGAGATTCCTCTTGAATCTCTCTGTAGTAGCTCTCTCTTGCTTCCGCTGGGAGATCTAGGTAGACGTACTCCTCTGTGCTGGTATTAAAGTTTTCTGGCACCACGAACAGCAGTATCAGAAGCAATATAAGCGCCATAAAGAGCTCTATGTAGAAGTAGTAGCTTTTAGAGGAAAGTACCAGCTCTTTTTTGAAACTATGAAACAGCTTCATCATGACTCAGCCCCTTTCCCGTCACCTTTATGAATATCTCCTCAAGTGTGGCCTCTTTTGTGTGCATTGTGACTATCTCGTGATTCTCCACTATCTCCACTAGCCTCTGCTTGTCCTTCTTCTCTGTTGTGGAGAGCTTTTCCTTGAACGTCTCTCCGTCCGCTCTGTACTCCACGTCCACCAGCTTTTCCCCGTACTTCAGCTTTAGGTTCTTGGGCGAGTCTATAAGCCTTATCTCCCCGTCCACTATAAAGGCCACTCTGTCGCACAGCTCGTCGGCTATATACATATTGTGAGTTGTCAGAAAGACCGTGACGCCTTTTCTCTGCTGCTCTTTTATTATGTCCTTTATATCCGCCGCTATGGCAGGGTCAAGCCCCGTGGTAGGCTCGTCCAGAAACCACATCTTGGGATGGTTTATCATGGACCTTATAAAAGTCAGCCTGTGCTTCATGCCTTTGGAGAACTCTCCAGCCTTCACATCGGCCTTGTCTCCTAGCCCGACCATCTCCAGTAGCGCTTTAGAGTCCGCTGTCTCTACGTCGAAAAGCTTGCCGTAAAAGTCCAGATTCTCCTTTGCCGTCATCTTGCTGTAGACATTCGACTGCTCAAAGGATACCCCTATGTCGTTAAACATCTTGCTTTTTATCTTTTTCACGTTGTATCCCACTACAGATACCTCTCCCTGCTGAAGCTGGAGCAGCCCCGTCAGTATCCCCATTATGGTGGACTTTCCGGCCCCCGATGGCCCCAGACATCCGAACACCTCACCTTCCTTTACTTCGAAGCTTACGTCTTTCAAGGCGTATTTGTCGTCTTTGTTGTATGAATGATATAGATTCTTTACATTTATCAAGCCTCTCACTCCCCTTCTCAATTCCTTCTCTCTTTTATACCCTTAAAACCCCTCTGCTCCACAAATAAATAAGCCCAGGGTTTCCCCCGGGCTATTTATTTCTGCGCTTTAAGATGTATTTTCTTATCACAATGTAGATTGCAACTCCTAGTATCGCAAATGGAATCATATAGATTGCAATTATCACAAGCCTCTCCAGCACTACTCCAAATACGTAGAAGGAATTCTTGAAAGCTTCCGATACCTTCTTCCAAAATCCTGTGTCAGGAGTGTCCCCTGTCGAATACCTTTCGACTTCCAAGAGATTTACCTCCACTGTACTGAAAGACACCTGAGTGTCCATGCTGCTTATCTCGCTCTTCAGCTGCTCTTTTTCGTAGATTGTTTCATTTAAGCTTTCCTCTAGCTTTATTATATCCTCTATAGCCGTAGCCTTCTCCATCAGCGCGAGTATCCTCTGCTCTTTGGTTTCCAGCACCTTCAGCTTTGTCTCCGTGTCTCTGTAGGTCTTGGTGATGTCCGACTTAGATGTGCTCTCCGACGTCACATTCCCAAGCTTAGCTATCTCTTTTTTGAAAACAGCTTCTTTTTCACTTGGAACCCTGACCGTAAAATTGCCCGATTTATAGACTTCCCTGCCGATGTAGTTATTATAGCCTATGTTGGAATACTCCACATATCCACTCTGCTTTTCCACAGACGCTTCTAGCTTCTCTACAGAGCTGTCAAACTCCAGTGTCTCTATGGCCATATAGACGTTTGTGACCACCTTGCTGTCTTCGCCCTCAGCTCCAGACTTGCTGTTTTCAGAGTCCTCCGCGTAGTCCGGAACAGATTCCTCTGTGACTCCCGGTCCTATGTCCGACTGCTCCTGGCTTTTGCTTGTGCACTGTACAAGCGCTGTGGACAGAATCGCTATCAACACAAATGCTATTACACTTTTCCACTTTTTAAACACATCATCCCCACCTTTCCAGACTCATAAACTGGCCGTATTTTGAGAGAAACTCCTGCTGCTCCTTGTAGTCCGGCATAATGCTCCCAACTTTTCGCCAAAAGGACCTGTCGTGATTCATATGGTCTAGATGGCAGAGCTCATGTACTACCACGTAGTCTACAACCTTTACAGGCGCCATTACAAGCCTGTAGTTGAATGTCAGCTCTTTGTCGGAGCTGCAGGTCCCCCACTTCGCCTTCGACTCCATGATCTTCATGGACTTGAACTTCACCCCCATCTCCCGCTGGTAGTGCTTAAGCCTTTCCCCTATTAGGCTCTTGGCGCTTGAGATGTAGAACTTCTTGAGGGTGTCTTTCAGCTCTTCCTCACCTAGTCCGCTGGTGCCTAGAAGCTCCTCTGCTGAGTGTGGCCTTCCCATGTAGAGGTATTTCGAGACTCCAAGCTCTTCTGTGAGCTTAAGAGCTTCCTTTCTCTGTTCCATCTCTCCGTGTTTCCCTTCTACCCAGGATATATTCTCTGCAATCAGTTTTTCTATTGCGTCTATTGGCACATTTTTCGGAGACTTCACAGTCACAAGCCCCGAAGGATCCATGCTTATGGCGAATTTCTTTCGCTTTGCGTTGTACTGAACTTCATATCTTATTGTATTTCCGTTTATATTTAGATCCATATAAATCCCCTTTTCAGTCTATTCTGCGCTCTTAAGCGACTCTATCATATCTATGCTATCGAATCTTCTGTACATGGCTATATTTACAACAGCCGAGAACAGTATAGTGAGCAACACAGAGTAGAGTATGTGCACCGGGCTGATCTCGCCCAAAAACTTTATGATATTGGTCTCCGCCGTGGAGAGCACAAACCTGTTTAAAAACATGCCTACCAGTATACCTGCAAGGCTCCCCAGCACAGTCAGTATCATATTCTCCCTGTATATATAAGACGCCAGCTCTTTGTTGTAAAATCCTAATAGCTTTATCGTGGCAAGCTCTCTTCTTCTTTCAGAGATATTTATGTTTGTGAGATTGTATATCACCACAAAGGCCAGCACCCCTGCCGAAGCTATCAGTATCATCACCACGGAGTCTATGCTGTCCATACTTTGGTCGTAGTCCACTTTTGCGTTGCTCTTGAAACTTACAGAGTTCACATCGCCTATGGATTTCAGCTTGTTTAGCGTATTTTCCTCTGTTTCATCGGAGCTGTCTTTCAGCAACCCGTAGAAGCTGTTGTAGCTTAGGTCTTCCTCTGACACTTCCGCATAGTAGTCCGGGCTCATGTATATATAGTGCTGTACGTACTGCTCCGTTATGGCAGCTATCTTCACCTCTATGGCCTTGTCTTCCATCACAATCTCTATCGAGTCTCCGACACTTTTATCTATCAGTCTCGAGAGTTTTTCAGTTATAACAACACCCTTATCGTCAAGGCTTAAGCCTTCATCCTCTAGGTACAGCTTTATATAGCTGTTCAATGCCTGCTTGTCCTCCGGGACCACTACAAACACATCCTCGCTTCGGGACTTCGGCGTCTCTACTTCTCCGTTTCTGATGTCTGCGTACATAATCGACTCTATGTTCTTGTCCTCTAGCGCTTTCAGCTTCATCTTGTCTTTTTCTTCTCTGCTTATGTCTTTCTTTAGGCTGCCGGTCATATCGTACTTGTAGATTTCATTGAACTGGACCTCTGTAGCCCCGATTATTCCGTCTTTCAGCCCGAAGCCTGTTATCATAAGCCCTGTGCAGGCCGCTATGCCTATCACCGTCATAAAGAGCCTCTGCTTGTACCTGAATATATTTCTTGCAGTCACCTTTCTCGTGAACTTAAGTCGCTTCCATATAAAGCCTACTCTTTCCAGGAGTATCTTCTTGCCTGACTTAGGGGGCTTCGGCCTCATAAGCGAGGCCGGAACTTCCTTCAGCTCGTCAAGCGTAGCCGCTATTACAGCTATGCAGGTTGAAAGCACAGCTATCAGCGAGGCTTGAAGCGCAAACCCCATGTTGAAAGGCGTAAGCATCTCCGGAATCTGGTAAAGCGACCCGTAGGCATTCATTATTAGCGGTGGAAAAAGCCTAAACCCAATGGCCACGCCAAGTATGCTGCCTGTCAAGCTGGCCAGCAGAGAGTATATAAAGTAGTGGGCAACTATGGACTCCGTGGAGTACCCAAGCGCCTTGAACGTGCCTATTTCAGTCCTGTTCTCCTGCACCATCCTGGTCATGGTTGTAAGGCTTACAAGTGCGGCAACCAAAAAGAAAATCAGCGGGAATACCTTCCCTATATTGTCTATTCTGTCGCTGTCCTGTCTGTAAGTTTCATAGCCCAGGTTCTGGGCTCTTCCCAGCAAATACCACTCCGGCTTCTTTATCTCGTCTATCGCTTCTCTGCTTTTCGCTATCTCTTCTTCCCCGCGCTTGACTTCAGCAGCTGCTTCCTCTGACCCCATATCGGCGTATACTCTGGCCTGATCTAGCTTTTCTTCGGCTTCCTTTATCTGCGCATCTGCCTCTTCCACGATTTCATTGTACCTGGTCTCGCTTCTCGACTTGCCCAGACTTTCAAGCTCTTTCTCTATTCCGCCGATGTATCTCGAGTACTCCTCGCTTTCAAGCATGCTCAAGTCCGATTTCGCACTTTCGGCCTTTGCGTACACTTCCGTATATACCTCGCTTTTAAAGACCTCTGGAATTACATATACAAAGCCCCTTACAATGCCGTTCCCCACAGAGCTCAGCTGCCTTTGGGTTGAGATATAGAGCGGAGACTTGGCAGTGCCCACAATTTTAAACTCCGTGTTCTCGAGGCTTTCCCCTAGGTCTTTGTCGCCTCCCGACTTGATTTTCAGCATGTCGTTTAGCTTCAAACCGTTCTCTTTTGCAAACTTCTCCTCTATAACAGCTTCGTCAGGGCTCTCCGCCCTTCTTCCGCTTGTTATGACTATGTCGTTTATTCCGTCTTTTTCCGGAATCGAATTTATATTTAAAACCATCTGGCTGTCGCCCTTCTCTGTCACAGCGTCCAGCGAATACGACCCTTCAGCTCTGGACACGCCTTTCACACTCCGAATTTCTGCCAAATCGTCCTCAGTCAGCCCAAGTGTAGATACGATTTTAAAGTCCATAAAGCCGCTTTTCTCAAAGTAGTTGTCCGCCGACATCTTCATGTCGGGGCTAGTCGCCCTGACTCCCACGTAAAACGCAACACCTACAGCTATTATCACCACAATAGACAGAAATCTTGAAATGCTCTTCTTTATATCCCTGAAAAGGTTCTTGAAATACGTCTTCTTCATGATTACCACTCTATGCTTTCTATATCTATTGGACTTTCATTTCTCTGGACACTCTCTATCTGACCGCTTTTCACAGTTATTATCTTGTCTGCTATAGGGGCTATTGCAGAGTTGTGGGTGATCACTACAACTGTCATATTGTACTCCTTGGCCGTATCGGAGAGCAGCTTGAGTATCGACTTGCCTGTGTTGTAGTCAAGCGCCCCTGTAGGCTCGTCGCACAGTAGCAGCTTGGGGTTCTTGGCTATGGCCCTTGCTATAGATGTCCTTTGCTGCTCTCCCCCCGACAGCTGAGAAGGGAAATTGTAGAGTCTATCTCCAAGCCCTACGCTTTTCAGCACTTCCTCCGGCTTCATGGGATTCTTGCATATCTCGACTGCAAGCTCCACATTCTCGATGGCGTTCAGATTCTGGATCAAGTTGTAGAACTGGAATACAAACCCTATATCGTCCCTTCTGTAGCTTGTGAGCTTCCTCTTGTCGTATGCGCCTATGTTGTTTCCGTCTACAAGTATCTCCCCGCTAGTCAAGCTGTCCATCCCGCCTAGCAGATTTAGAATAGTGGTCTTCCCAGCGCCGCTAGCTCCAAGCACTATCACAAACTCTCCTCTCTCTATGGAAAAAGAGACGTCCTTGACCGCATTTATCACCACTTCACCCATATTATAGTCTTTCTTCACGTTTTTAAATTCTACAAAGCTCAATATACTCACTCCCGTCTATTTGTCTTTGTGAACCATTGTTCACTTTTGACTCTAAAAATATGTCTCTGCTCTTAGAGACATTTCAATTCAAGTCTTTGCACTCCAGCTTGTCCGCCAAGCCAGTGTAGTATATATCTATCATGTTCAGAACCAGCTTTCTGACCTCTGTGCCGTCTTCTTTTTCCCTTACTATTATGGAGATGCTGTCCACCAAACTGCGGGACACAAGGTATATGTTGAAGTTGTCCGCAAGCTTCTTCCCTCTTTTGGAAAGCTCGTACTCCATAGACTCTGTGACAATCCTGGTTATAAAGTCCACAAAGAGCTCCTTGCAGTTCTCATATTTCGAGCCCACGCTTTGATTTAAAAGCGTGGATATCTCATGGCTACTTTCGTCGAAGATCTTCATCAGCTTCTCTATCAGCTGGTTGAACACGGCTTCGGCCTTCTCGTTCAGCTCCACCTCGTCAAACTGGCCGATGTAGTTAACTAGTTTGTCATATACAGAGCCTATTATGTTTTCATAGATATCCTCTTTCGACTTAAAATATTTATATATATTGCCTACAGAAGTACCCGACGCTTTGGCTATGCTCCTGACAGAAGCCCCTTCGTAGCCTTTTTCCATAAACTCCTTTAAAGCCCCTTGGGCTATACTGTTTCTGACTTCATCCTTTAAATACTGCATTAGAAAACCCCCGTTCTCTTTTAAATTTTACTCCTATAATCTCTCTATGTCAATATTCTATTCACAATCCCCTTTTTCTCATATATAATTCTTATGTACTATGCGAAAGAGAGGAAATGAAAAATGAGTATTTTAACTGTAAAAAACCTTAGCCACGGCTTTGGAAGCCGTGCAATCTTCAACGACGTGTCCTTCAGGCTCCTAAACGGAGAGCATATCGGCCTTGTGGGGGCGAACGGCGAAGGAAAGTCCACTTTTATGAATATAATCACCAGAAAGCTAGAGCCCGACGAGGGAAATGTCGAATGGTCAAAGCGTGTAAGGGTCGGGTATCTAGACCAGCATACAGCGCTAAGTGAAGGTATGACTGTAAGAGACGTGCTTAAGGGCGCTTTCAAATATCTTTTCGACCTTGAGGACGAGATAAACGAGATATACGGAAAGATGGGAGAAGTTTCGCCTGAGGAGCTGGACAAGCTGATGGAGGAAGTCGGGACACTTCAGGACATGCTCTCGAACAACGGCTTCTACACCATAGACGCCAAAGTCGACGAGATAGCCAGAGGCCTGGGGCTTGACGATGTGGGACTCGAGCGAGATGTGCAGGACTTAAGTGGCGGGCAGAGGACCAAGGTATTGCTTGCGAAACTGCTGCTTGAAAAGCCCGACATACTGCTCCTAGACGAACCCACAAACTATCTGGACGAAGTGCATATAGAATGGCTGAAGCACTATCTTCAGAATTATGAGAACGCCTTTATACTCATATCCCACGACATACCGTTCCTAAACAGCGTGATAAACCTGGTCTACCATATGGAGAACCAGGAACTGAACCGCTACGTGGGAGACTACGACGACTTCCTGAAAGTCTACGAGGTGAAAAAGCAGCAGCTCGAATCGGCCTACAAGAAGCAGCAGCAGGAGATCTCGGAGCTCAAGGACTTCGTGGCCAGAAACAAGGCACGTGTCTCTACTAGGAACATGGCCATGTCGAGGCAGAAGAAGCTAGACAAGATGGACGTGATAGAGCTTGCCCGTGAAAAGCCGAAGCCGGAGTTCAACTTCAAGTACGGCAAGACTTCCGGAAAGCTTATATTCGAGGCAGTAGACCTTGTGATAGGCTATGACTCTCCGCTTTCAAGCCCGCTCAACCTCAGGATGGAGAGAGGCCAGAAAGTAGCCCTTACAGGCGCAAACGGAATCGGAAAGACCACTCTTCTAAAGAGCATTATAGGGGAACTTGTGCCTCTGTCGGGATCAGTTCAGCTTGGTGAGTCTCTTCAGATAGGGTATTTCGAGCAGGAGATAAAGGAAGCCAACTACAACACCTGCATAGAGGAGATATGGAACGAGTTCCCTTCACTGAGCCAGTACGAAGTCAGGGCAGCCCTTGCTAAATGCGGACTGACTACAGAGCATATAGAGAGCAAGGTGTATGTGCTAAGCGGTGGAGAGCAGGCTAAAGTAAGGCTATGCAAACTGATAAACAAAGAATCCAACCTGCTGGTGCTGGACGAGCCTACAAACCACCTCGACGTAGACGCCAAGGAAGAACTTAAAAGGGCGCTGAAAGCTTACAAGGGGAGCATCATCCTCATATCGCATGAGCCTGAATTCTACAGGGATGTAGCTACAGACGTATGGAACTGCGAGTCTTGGACCACAAAACTATTCTAAAGGACTGATTTTATGCTTAAGAACTTCTCTTTGCAGGAGAAAAGTTGGATGCTCTACGACTGGGCTAATTCCATCTATGTAGCGGTCGTCATGACTACGCTTCTCCCCATATTCTTCAAGTCTGTGACAGCGGACTACGGGCTAAGCAACAGTGTAGCTGATTCCTACTGGGGATATGCCACGTCAGCGGCCACTCTCCTGATCTCTCTGTTCGCTCCGCTTCTAGGAGCCTTGGGAGACTACAGCAATATGAAGATGAAGATTTTCAAAACGTTCTTCTATCTGGGCGTCTTCGCTACAGGGATGCTCTTTTTCTCCTCAAGCTGGAGGTATATAATTGTCTTCTATATGATAAGCCTTGTAGGCTACCTAGGAGCCAATCTTTTCTATGATGCGCTTATAGTCGATGTGTCCAGCTCCGACAGAATGGACAAGGTCTCCACTTATGGATACGCCGTAGGCTACCTAGGAGGCAGCCTACTCCCCCTTGCGGCCGTGATACTGTTTCTTTTACGGGGAGATGATTTCAGTTCAGACCTCAATCCAGCTATAAAAATCTCTTTTCTTGCAACATCGGCATGGTGGTTTGTGTTCACGATTCCAATGCTTAAAAATGTGAGACAGGTTTACTCCAAGGAGAAAGAGCCACATCTTGTAAGGAGTAGCTTCGGAACACTCTACAGGACAATAAAGAATATCTCTAGCTACAGATCCGTTTTTCTGTTTCTTGTAGCTTACTTTTTCTATATAGACGGGGTTAATACCATAATCCATATGGCCATTATATACGGCACTACTATGGGGATAAGCAATCTGACTCTCATCGGTGCGCTTCTCGTAACCCAGGTAGTGACTATACCGTGCACTTTGATATCTGGAGTTCTGGCAAAGCGATTTGGAAGCGACAGGATAATTCTGTCCGGCATAGCAGTCTATATAGTTGTGTGCATACTGGCCTACAATCTTCAGACTGACTTCGATTTCTGGGTTATAACAGTTCTTGTTGGAACATCTCAGGGCGGGCTTCAGGCCCTTTCCAGATCGTACTTTGGAAAGATGATCCCAAAGGAGAGCTCCAACGAGTTCTTCGGATTCTATGATATCCTGGGGAAATTTGCGGCCATAATGGGACCGGCCCTTTATGGACTTTTTAGCCAGATTACAGGCAAGTCCCAGTATGGAGTCTTAAGCATACTCATACTCTTCGTAGTTGGAGGCGCTGTATTCCTTTATGCGTCTTCATACGAAAAAAGGAGGTCTAGACAATCAGTCTAGACCTCCTTTTTCCTGCTCACCTATATGTTCTTGAGCACTATGCTCTCAATCTTGTTTGTGACCGTCTTACACTTTTCGCAGCACTTCTGGAGCCGCTTGTATATCTCCGTATATGCCATTATGTGAATCGGATCTTCAGAAGCCTGGTAGAGCTTTCTGAGGGAATCCACATATAGGGCTTCACCTCTTGACTTGAGCCTATTCACTTTGTCTATCTCGTCGAATATGCTCTCTGACTTTCTATAGTTCTTCATCTCTAGAAGCGCTGCGTTCATATGTACGCAACATTCTAGTATCAGGTCTGCAAATTCAAGGACATCTCTGTAGACAGTGCTGACCCCGAACATGTCGTAGCAAATCAGCACGTCTTCTATGGCGTCTGTCACCCCGTCTATGTTGTGGGAAAGTCCTATTATATCCTCTCTGTCTATGGGAGGTAGAAATTCGCTCATCAGCCTTCTCATCATTCCATGCTTTGCATCATCGGCCGCATGTTCGATTTCATGTATTTCAGCTCTCATCTCCGTGACATCTATATCCTGGTATTCTTTGAGTGTAGACTTCAGAAAGTCTGCTGCTTGAACTGCAAACTTAGACAGCTCTGAAAACTCGCTTAAATAGTCGTATGTTTTGCTTTTTCTGAATTTCAAGACGCTCCCTCCCTTTAAAATATTCTCAAAAAAACATGGGCCATAAAATATCCCACAAGTCCACATCCTGGAAATGTCAGCACCCAGGCAAGTGCCATATCCTTGGCTATACTCCAGTTTACCGACGAAACCCGCCTGGATACTCCTACCCCCATTATGGCTGTCGTCTTTGTATGTGTAGTGCTTACAGGCAGTCCCCATATCGAAGAAAACAAAAGGCTTGTGGCAGCCGCTATATCCGCCGAAAAGCCCTGGTGCGGCTCCAGCTTCACCATGTTCATTCCTACCGTCTTTATTATTCTGTACCCGCCTATTGAAGTCCCAAGTGCCATTACAGCAGAGCAAAGTACCATAAGCCATATGGGGATGATAAAGTTCGACGCTTCAGCCTCGCCGTTGACTAGAAAAATCCCAAGCATAAATATCCCCATGAATTTCTGTCCGTCCTGGGCACCGTGCATAAAAGCCATGGCGGCCGCACCGCCTATTTGGGCCTTCTTGAAAAACGGTGTCGCCTTTCTCCTGTCAAAGTTCCTAGAAATCGTCTCAACAGCTCTTGTGGCTCCAAACCCGAATGCAAAGCCCATAAGAGTGGATATAAATAGGCCATATACTACCTTTGTCCACTCGTCTGGATTTATTCCCGAAAGCCCTCCTTGAAGCGCTATGGCCGCACCGGATATGCCAGCTACTAGCGCATGTCCTTCACTTGTGGGAATTCCAAATACCCATGCGGCACTCGCCCAGAGCACTATAGCCACCATGGCAGCACAAAGAGCCACGAGCGAAGACTTTGTATCTCCCCTGAAATCGGCTATATTGTATATAGTCTGCACGACTGATGAGTTTATTAAAGTCATGACCAAAACTCCTAAAAAGTTGCAGAAAGCCGCCATGATTATGGCCTTTCCCGGGGAAAGCGACCTTGTGCCGACACATGTTGCGACTGCGTTAGGCGCGTCTGTCCACCCGTTCACCATTATAACGCTAAGCGTCAGGATAGTGGTTATCAAAAGCACAGGGTATTCCAAGAGTTGCCCTATAAAGTCAGTAAGAATTATTGTCATTTGAACGCCTCCTATCCCAAATAATCTAGTAGTTTGATACCCATTTAAAACCACTTTCAACTAAAAACACTTAAGCTTCTCCATCCATGTCGTCTTTGTACAGTTTTTCCAGCTGCCTGTTTGAAAACTTTAGAGACGACTGCATTATAGGTCCTAAGAGCGGAACCGTTACAAATGTTCCCAGCGCCACAGGACCTCCTACAAGCCATCCGCATGTCAGCGCCGCCATTTCAAGCAGCGTTCTGGCAAGCCTTACAGATATGGAAAAGCGCCTGGCTATAAGAAGCGTCATCCCGTCTCTAGGCCCTGCCCCTATTCCAGATGCCACATACATACCAGATCCGCTTCCCATAAAAACTATCCCTATAAGCAACATGATGATTCTTGGAGCAAGCCCCCTGAACTCTGGAAGAAGCCCTGTGCCGAGTATGGCATTTAGGAAGAAGCCTATAAGAACTATGTTCAAGACGCTTCCAACGGCTATCCTCTTTTTTTCAAAAAAAGCCGTAATAGCCACCATTCCAACTCCCACTATCTGGACCCATCTTCCCACTGTAAGCCCTGTGATATCAGACAAACCTATATGAAGCACATCCCATGTGGCCACTCCGACATCTGCAGTTATGACTATCGCCGCTCCAAGTGCAAGCGTGAAAAGCCCTGCTGCGAATACAGCCAGCCTTATGATATAGCCCTTATTTAATCCAACTTTAAAGTTCTCTATCTCCTTGCTGTCGCCTTCCATATTTAAATGTCCCCCTTCAGATTGCACATCATCTTGGCCACTACCTTTTCAAAGATTTCCAGCTCTGCTCTGTCTATCCCCTCTATGGCCTTGTTCTCTAAACTGTCTGATACGGCCTCCCACTTTGGATAGGCTTCCATGGCTTTTTCAGTCAAGTTTATTATCTTCTCCCTCTTGTCTGTCCCTATTCGCTTTTCTATAAAGCCGGCTTTCTCCATTCTTGAAAGTGTCCTTGTTATAGTGGGAGCCTCCACATAGAGATAGTCCGCCAGCTCGGACTGGGTGCACTCTCCGTTCATATGGATGTAGAGCGCTACAACCCACTGCGAAGAGTAGATACCATGCTCTGTTATCCCCTCGTTCAGCGCCTTGCTGAAATACCTTCCAAGCTGGTTTACCTTGTGTCCGTATAAATTCATATATTCATCCTCCATTTCAGTCGCATTAATTATTTACCTAGCTAATTATATCATGCTTCTCATGCTTTTTCAAAAAAAACAAGGGGCATGGCCCCTCGTCTAATGATTGAATATCTCACTCTTTTCCAACTCCTCTGGAGGCAGTGGCCTACAGTAGTAGTATCCCTGTATCTCGTCGCAGTTCTGGCTTTTCAGAAACTCCACCTGCTCTTCAGTCTCTACTCCCTCTGCAATCACCTTGAAGTCCAGATTTCTGGCCAGTTCAATTATGGCTCTGACCACGGCTCTGTCCCTCTTGTCTACAGCCAAGCTCTCTACAAACTGTCTGTCTATCTTTATCCTGTCAGCCGGAAGCAGCTTGATCCTGCTCAGCGACGAGTACTCTGTCCCAAAGTCGTCTATGGCGACCATTATATTTGACTCTCTTAGCTTCTCCAGCGTGTTTACGACATCATAGCTGTCGTCTAGTGCTATGCTCTCCGTCACCTCTAGCTCTAGCAGCTCTGGAGACATCCCGGTGTCAAGCAATATGGACTCTATCCTGTCTGAGAAACTGCTTGACTTAAACTGCTCCACAGACAGGTTGACTGCCATCCTGACTCCCTCTAGGCCTCTCTTATGCCAGTACGCCCCCTGTCTGCATGCAGTCGCTATTACCCATTCACCTATTGCATTTATCAGACCTGTCTGTTCAGCTAGAGGTATGAAAACCCCAGGTGATACTATCCCGTGTTCTGGATGAGTCCATCTGATTAGAGCTTCTAGTCCTACCAGCTTTCCGCTTCTTATGTCTATCTGTGGCTGATAGTGAAGCGCCAGCTCATCTCGCTCCAATGCCCTGTAGAGGCTGTTGGTCAGCTTGACTTTCTCAAGTGTTTCATGCTTCATCTCAAGCGAGCAGAATGTAAATCTGTTTTTCCCATTGTCTTTAGATGAGTACATGGCCATATCCGAGTTTTTGATCAGCTCGTCAGCCGAATGTCCATCATCTGGATATCTCGCCACTCCTACACTCGCCGTGATGTGGAACTCTTGACTTCCAATAGAGATTGGCTCTACAAATGAGTCCATTACACACTCCAGCACGCTCTCCATCTCTCGGCAGCTGGAAACGCTGTCCAGCATCAGCAGAAATTCATCTCCTCCAAATCTGGCCACCATTCCGTGCTCGCCAACACATTCTAAAAGCCTACGTGAAACCCTCTTAAGTATCTCGTCCCCAGACTCATGCCCCATCATATCGTTTACCGACTTAAACGAGTCAAGGTCTATAAGTGCCATGCAGAGCAGTGTTTCCTTTTCTCTGGCTGTCTCGATAGCCCTCTTCAGCTTTTTCCTGTACAGCGTGAAGTTGGGCAGCCCTGTAAGAGAGTCGTAGTATGCCATGTAGTTCATCTCTCTCTCAGTGCCTACTTTCACAATGGCATCTGAAAGCATGTTTGCCAGAATCTTGAGGGCATCTTGATGTTCTTTTCTCCACTTCTTTCTCTTTTTAACAGAATCAAATCCAAGTATGCCTATCACATTCTCTTTGTCTTTTATGGATATAGCTATTGTAGATTTGACTCCTAGACTCTTGAGCTGCTTCTTCTTGTCTCTGGCTTCGTCCGGCAACTCGTCTATATCCGCTATGTCAACTACATCCATGTCTTTTAGCTGGGCTGTCCACCAGTCAGATTCCTTTAACTCTATTTCCTGGTTCCATTTTCTCACAAGCTCTACATCTTCTCCGCACCACTCGTGCGTGTAGAGCATCTTCTCCTTGTCTCCTGGACACATAAAGAGGTATACCCTGTCTACTCCGTAGTGCTCTCCGCTAAGTCGAAGCATGTCCATGACTTTTTCATCAAAGCTGTCCTCAGATATGGCTATAAAGTCTGTGGATATTTCAGAGAGCATTTTCTGAAACTCTATCTGCTCCTTGTTTTCTTTCAACCTCTCCACATAGACTCTGTTCACAAAAAAGGCTATAGCCAGCGCTCCAGCTGTTATTGCAAGTCTGGCTACATAGTCATAGAAGCCTATGCGGACATACGACTCTGATACGCTCAGAAACGTCCAGACCTGAATAAGCAAAGTTGAAAAGCCGAGCAAGACTATAGTCCCCCTCTTGTTGAAGAGTACCGAGAGAATTATGCACATAAAGGGCACTGCCCAAACCGTGGCGCTATTGTCAGCATATCTAGAAGTTATCCTGAAGAGTGAAATTGAGATGAAAGCTATGAATACCATGTCCTGTACATCGGCTTTCAAATTCAGTTTTTTTATCCCAACCACAGAAGCCCCCATGAGAAGGCAGACTGCGCTGAACTTTAACTCGTCGTAAAGCGGGTATCCATGCACAAAATACCTTGTCGAAAAGCTAAGAAAACCTCCGCACACGTAGATTGCACCCATGGAGTAGTATATCCTCTTTCTGATGCTTTCGCTTAGTATGCGCTCCTCCCCTATCGGCTTTTGATCCAGCACCGGCCTCATAAGCCCGTGTCTCTTTATGGAGTAGGCTATTGTGGATATAGGTATCAGGATTATAAGAGGCGCAATCTGAGGTGTGTAGACAGGTATGCGCTTGTTGAATATCTGCTCTGTTATTGTGCCTAGAACAAGCGCAACCATAAAAGACATTGCCAACAGCTTGGACTGTCCAGCTTTGCTTTCATCCCAGGCATTTCTCCCCCAGCTCCACACAGTGAATATGCCGAGTATCATAAAGCCCATGTAGTAGAAGTTGAAATACCAATCCCATCCGCTATCTAGTGATGTATTGACCCATCCAAAAGAAGTGCTGATAAGCTTATAGCGCTCTGTTGCAATTTTCCCGTAAAGGCTGAAAGCGTATACGTTTATAATAGCCGGGGTGTATATCGCAAAGTAAGTTCTCTTTTTGCCTAAAGTCTCTTTCTTCTCTGTCAAGACGAATATGAAGTGAAGCAAAAAGCTGTACATCGTTCCCCATCCTATTGCCGATATTTTTCTCCACAAAAGAGCTTCGCTGTGGACTGGAGCGGAGTTGGCTATCGAAAACGCAAACGACCATATGCAAAGAGTCATGCATACGCCAAAGAAAATTCTATTCAGCTTCTCCCTCGGGTTGAGCGAAAGTATGTATATCCCAAAGAACATATATATGGCGAAAGTTGCAAAAAAAGCCATAGAAAGAGCTGTCGATGTGCTTGTCATTTTATCCCCCCTCGCATCACTTTTCTTTAGTCTTTTTTACCCAGCTTGAGCCAATATTAACAGGCAATAAAAAAACAAGGGGCTAGGCCCCTTGCTCACTTTTCAACTTGACTCTTACAAGTCCAGTGTTTATATTCAAGATTAAGTTTAACATTATAGCTGAAATGCTCACCACAAATAGCGGACTTCCAAAAAGCATCTTAGCAGTCGGTGGAAGAGTCGGGAACATTTCGCTTACGAAAGTCGCGGCTACACCGAGTATCATGCTCGTTCCAACTATAGTCGAGTTATTGTCCTCTGTGAATTTCAGTTTTGTAAGTATGGATATTCCAGATGCTGTTATTATCCCGAATAACACAAGTGTCGCACCGCCAAGTACCGGCTTTGGTATCACCGTTATCACCGATGAAAACTTAGGTATTATTCCTAGCAGTATAAGTATAAATCCAGCAGATTTTATAACTCCTTTTCCCTTGGCTCCTGTCAGATTCATAAGACCAACGTTTTCAGCAAACATAGCTCCTGGAACCGAACAGAATATTCCGCTTATAGCCTGAGCTACAGCCTGGCCTCTAAGCCCTTTTATCTTGTCCTGCTCGCAAGTTTCGCAACCTGCAACTTCATCCAGCACAGAGAAAACCCCTATGCACTGTATAAGGTTTACAAGGCAGAACACAGTCATAACTACTATAGGCACTAGCTTGAACTCTGGAAGACCAAGCTTGAAAGGTATTACTATTCTAAACCAGTCAGCCTCCATTACAGGCGTCACATCTACTATGCCCATGGCCCATGCAACTGCCGTTCCAAGCGTCATTCCAGCTAGGAGCGAAAGCGAGTGAAATATCTTTCCACCGAATCTTCCCACCAACACCACTACTGCGGCCACAAAGCATCCAAGCAGAAGGTACCTAGGATTTCCGAAGTCGGATGCACCGGCTCCGCCTGCCATGTTCTCCATAGACACATGTGCAAGGCTTATTCCTATTAGAGTTACAAAAGATCCTACTACAACTGGCGGAAATAGCTTCAGTATCTTGTCAAGCACAAAAGAAAGCGCTATCAGCACAACTGCAGAGCCTATTATAGCTCCAAAGAGAACCTGTGCATCGTAAGCCTTTCCTATAGCTATCATAGCCCCAAGGGGAGCATATGAAGACCCCAGTATAAGGGGCAGCTTAGAACCTATCTTGCTTCCCAGTCCGTATACCTGTATCAGTATAGCTATTCCACTTGTGAGAAGGTTTGCAGACACGAGATAACCTATTGTCTTTGCATCCAAGTTAAGAGCAGTTCCAAGTATTATTATAAGTGCAAGCGATCCCGGACACATGGTCAATACATGCTGTAATCCCATTACTACTGTCTTCACAGGACTCAGCTTTTCGCCAAATACATCCTTGTATTCGTTTACATTTGTTTCCACTTTACATTCTCCTATCTTCTGTTTAGTCGATATCGAGATACATGTATTTTCGAAGTTGAGATAAGGCTTTTCCCTCTCTTTTTAAGAGTAAATTCCTTCCTTTCGACCAGCAGCCTCTATATTGGCATTCGCTACTAGACCCTAATCATTGTAATTAATTTTTTTGAATATGTCAATAGTTCTATTTTCTCAGCTCTCATCTGGACATATAAAAACCTGACCGCCTCCAGACGGTCAGGTTACTTTAAACTATGTTAATCTCTTCTACAGTCAGCCTGGCCCCCGAGATATACTCTTCTATATACCTGTCGTATATCAGCATTTCAATCTCTCCAAAGTACTCTTCTTTTGTGAGCTCTCTATTCCTGTACTTTTCCATAAATCCTCTGTTCTCCTCGTCCTGCCATATTATCTCGTTCTCTATATAGGCGGCAAGTTCTTTCATATTCAAGTCGTACACAGAGACTATCTTGCCGGACTGCACAAGGCCTCTGAAATAATCTCCCATATCCGTGCCATCTATATACTCGTACAGCTCTTCGCTGTCTAAGTTGAACAGGAACTTGGTGTCCGTGTTTTCAAAGAAGTCCCTTCCGTCATACTCAATATCTCCTACTCCTTCTAGACTTATATTGTCCACTATATACTCCCTTATTTCCTCTATTATTGCATCTTCGTTTCTATATACTATTTCGTTTATCTCTTCTTCAGTATATCTATTGCCTGTCCCTGTCATGTAAATTCCACCTTTCAAACTATGTATATTCGTGTATTACTATATAGATACCAAATAATATCTGTTTAAATCTTATTTTGAACTCTTTCTTCACCGCTCTTTAAGTATTCTGATTTTTAATCTATAATATTTAGAGACAACTTTAGAAAGGAGATTCTATGGAAACTGTAATTTTAGCATTAAAGTCAATAGTACTTGGAATAGTCGAAGGTGCAACGGAGTTTCTTCCGGTCTCCTCCACGGGACACCTTATAATATTCCAAAACCTACTGAACTTCACTTCAAAAACACCAAACTACGTGGAGATGTACACCTATGTAATACAGCTGGGGGCAATACTCGCAGTAATTGTGCTCTACAGGGACAAGATATTAGATACGCTTAAGAACTTCTTTCCGAAGAGCGTAGGCTACGAGAAATCTGGCTTCAGATTCTGGCTTATAGTAGTTATAGCCTGCATCCCTGGAGGAGTTCTGGGCATACTACTTGACGACATAGCGGAAAAGTATCTTTTCAACCCAGTTTCTGTGTCCGTAACGCTCTTTGTGGGAGCTGTCCTGATGATAATTGCAGAAAACAAGTTGACTGGACGAAAGACCAGAAAGACAACCGAGATAAACTTGACTGTAAAACAGGCGCTTGTAGTCGGATGCTTCCAATGCCTTGCCATAATACCTGGCATGTCTAGGTCTGCATCCACTATAATAGGCGGATGGGTCGCAGGTCTATCCACTGTAGTCGCAGCAGAGTTCTCGTTTTTTCTGGCCATACCGGTGATGATAGGCATGAGCACTCTTAAGATAGTAAAGCTTGGAGGATTAGGTCTCCTAACTGGCTCAGAGATTATAAGCCTTTTTATCGGATTTGTGGTCTCTTTTATAGTCGCAGTTGTGGTTATAGACAAGTTCATATCTTTCCTGAAGAAGAAGCCTATGAGGATATTCGCAGTTTACCGTATGGTGTTTTCTGTGATACTCTTGATAGCTGCATCGGTATTCGGATTGTTCTAAAGCAAAAAAACCGGAGGTTCCGGTTTTTTTGCTTTTTTAGTCCAGTTTTTTATTTGTAAATATCTCTACCAAAGAGCATATTTTGTCCACAAAACAGACTATCAAGGCCTCTCTGCTTTTGGGGATCTTCCTGATTGTAAGGGGCCACATATGTGTCTCTATTATATCTTTTTCCAGATCCCCCAACTCAAAATGATTCTCCGCATTTTTAAGCGACTTGGCAGGGTGGAAGAACCCGTGAAGCCTATGACTCTTGTCTGGAATATGCCAGTCGTATAGGTAGAAGTCGTGAAGCATTGCTCCTCTGGCTATGCTCCTTATATCCAACTTTATGCCCAGCCTGTAACATACCCAGCAGCTATAGTAGGCCACGGTATAGCTGTGAGTCAAAGTATCTGTGGTCCCATGCTGCATAAACTGCTTCATCTTTTTGACTTCACTGTGGCTCATTATGTCCTCTATATGGCATAGAAATTCTTTCTCTTCTCTGTCTTTAAGTTTCATAAGTCTCTCTTCCTATCTAGATGCAATCCTGTATATAGCTTCGCAGTCTTCTCTCGTAAGCTCTACAAAGACTCCTAGGTTTCTGTTCTCAAGGTCAAGCATATCCAGCAGCAGCGGTATATCTTCCGACTTTGCTCCTATCTCCTCAAAGCTGATAGGCATCCCTATGGACTTCCAGAAGCTCTTAAGCGACTCTATTCCCCTCTTGGCTGTGACCTCGGGGTTTTCAAAGTCCATCTCACATCCGAATATCCTATTTGCAAACTGGGCGAATCTCATTACATCGTGAGACATAACGTGCTCCATCCAAGCGGGAAATATGACCGAAAGCCCTGCGCCATGAGCGCAGTCGTAAAGGGCTGACAGCTCGTGCTCTAGCCCATGGCTTGCCCAGTCCTGCTGTCTTCCAACTCCGCAGATGTTGTTGTGGGCCATCGTCCCTGCCCACATTATATTGGCCCTTGCTTCGTAGTCTCTCGGGTTTTCCATGACCTTAGGCGCTTCCTCTATTATAGATATCATGGTGCCTTCGCAGAGTCTGTCTGTAACTCCGACTCCTCTTGTGTTTGTAAAGTACCTCTCCATGACATGCGCCATCATGTCCACAATTCCTGAGGCAGTCTGGTATGGCGGAAGCGTAAAAGTAAGCTCCGGATTCATAATCGAGAACTTGGGCCTCAAAGCGTCAGACATAGTAGACCGCTTTACCATTCCTTCTCCTGTCTCCAAGCTTATTACACTGGCCGACGAGGACTCACTGCCTGCCGCTGCTATAGTCAGAACTGTCCCTAGCGGAATAGCCTTCTCCACCACGGACTTACCCGAGTAGAAGTCCCAGAAATCCCCTTCATACATGGCGCCCGCTGCTATAGCCTTGGCAGAGTCTATGACGCTTCCGCCTCCTAGCGCAAGTATAAAGTCTATCTTTTCCCTTCTGCAAAGTTCAATACCCTCATACACCAGACCGCTCCTTGGATTGGGCTTGACTCCTCCTAGCTCCACGCACTCTATGCCTTCAGCTTTTATCGACTCTCTCACTCTCTCCAGAAGTCCGGATTCAACTACCGAACCTCCTCCGTAGTGCAATAGCACTTTCTTGCCTCCAAAATCGCCTATGCATCTTCCCGTGTCTTGCTCTTTTCCTCTTCCAAATAGAAATCTTGTGGGGCTGTAATATGTGAAGTTCTCCATCCTCTCATCTTCCTCTCTATTTAGTCTATATTTTTGCTATAGCCTGATTCTTTCCTTTGCTCTTTGAATCGCACATGGCCTCGTCTGCCCGCTTGATAGCGTCCTCATAGCTCCTGTCCTCTTCCGAGAAGTAGGAAACTCCTGCCGATATTGTAACTCCACTGAAGTGAGCTCCCAGCTCTTCCTCCAGCTCTGATATATGCAAAATAAGCCCTTTGCAAAAAGACATCACGCTTTCCCTTTTCATTCCGCCGCATACTAATATGAACTCGTCTCCGCCCCATCGGTAGAGCTTGTCAGTTCCCCGCACATTCGACTTTATCTTTTCCGCGACGCTTTTCAAGACTTTGTCCCCGACGTCATGTCCGTATGTGTCGTTTACATTCTTGAAATTGTCTAGGTCTATGGATATTACGGCTGGACTTCCCTCTCCAGACTTAAACAGCTCAAATGAATTTCCTAAATCCTTTATTCCTGCGCTTTTAGTGTAGGCACTTGTCAGACTGTCTACGCTGACCTGCGAATCCAAGACGCTCTTCTTGTGCAAATGTACCCTGTTTTCCACTAGCACCAGCGCCATATATCCAAGCCCTATAAGGCCTATAAGTATGCCCAGAAGCAGCGGAACGAATTCCGAAGCCAAAGGCCCGTTCAAGCTGTCTGCTCCTTCTGCCTTGATCATATGGTAGACTGACCCCATGTAAAAGGAAATTACAACTACAAAAAACTCCATCACTGCTATTAGTCCAATTCTACGGTATTTGCTCTTCACACCCAACACCTCTAAAATAGTTTTTAGTCTGGAGGCTATTTAACTTTGTAAATCTTGCCCCTGATGCCCCTCTTTTTAAGCTCTCTTGAGACTTCCTTCTCTTTTCCGTTGTATATATTTATATTCGTAACCTTGTCCAGTATGTCCACTTTTCCTATGTCCTCTGTGCTGACACCCGGAATCTTGCGTATGGCATAGAGTATGTCTTTTGTCTTCAAGCTGCTGTTGCTGAATCCTGCAGCTATCTGCACTTTAGCGCCTCTTCCCTTTCGCTTGTCGTCTTTGAACTTCTCCGCACCTCTTCTGTGCTTGCCCGCACTTCTAGGCCTCCTGTCCACATATCCTCCCTTGCAGGGAATCTCGTAGCCCAGGAACTTCTCAAGCTCTTTAAACCTCTCCATCTCGCTAGGCATCACCATGGTTATGGCAACTCCGTCTTCATCCACACGGCCTGTCCTTCCTATCCTGTGGACGTAGTTCTCATTGTCGAAAGGCACGCTGTAGTTTATTACATGTGTTATTCCAGGTATATGGAGCCCTCTAGCTGCCACATCTGTAGCTATCAGAATCCTGTACTTGCCTCTCTTGAACTCCTTCAATTTCTCCGTTCTGAGACCCTGGTCCATTCCTCCATGCACTGCACAAGTCCCTCTGTCCCATTTAGCGAATATTTCGAACAGTGTATTCACCTGCTCCTGGGTGTTGCAGAAGATTATGCACTTTCTAGGCTGTTCGTGCCTTATGACTTTCTTTATAAAGTCCACTTTTTTAAGACCCTCTACTGCATAGTAAAGCTGCTCTATCTTGTCTATAGTCTGGACTTCCGACTTCACTGCTATATTCTCTGGATCTCTCATGTAGAGCCTGCTTAGCGACTCAACTTCTTCTGGAATAGTGGCCGAGAAGAGGAGAGTTGTCCTTTCAGGCGATAACTTTGAAACTATATAGTCTATCTGCTCTTTGAAGCCCATTATGAGCATCTCGTCCGCCTCGTCTATCACGAGGTACTTCACATGATCAAGCTTTACATTCCTGTTTTTCAGATGGTCAAGCATCCTTCCAGGTGTAGCCACTATGACATGCGGGTTTGTCTTAAGCTCTCTTCTCTGCTTCTCTATAGGCTGCTTTCCGTAGAGTGCACAGCAGCTCACGCCTTTGTACCTTCCTATATCCTCAAAATCCTCTTTGACCTGGTCTACAAGCTCTCTAGTCGGAGCGAGCACCAGCACTTGTGGCGCCTCGACTTCCAGGTCCACTTTCTCGCAAAGCGGTATGGCGAAAGATGCTGTCTTTCCGCTTCCCGTCTGCGACTTTACCACAAGGTCTCTGCCCTCTAGTATTCTAGGTATAGTCTCTTCCTGGACTTCTAATGGGCTCTGAAATCCCAGCTCGCTTAGAGCCCTCTTTATCTGATTGTCTAGCTGATAATCTTTAAATCGCTTTTTTTCTTTCATAAAAAACCTCTCTTTTCAAATACATTTATCGTGAACATACATTATATCACAGTTTTAATCTGAAGATATCATGCAGTCCCCGCCAAATCCTTTCTGTCTATATACCCCAAGTTAGTCTAAATAAAATCGGGTCTGCGTCAAAAAGCTAAACACAGACCCGATTTCTTGAATATTTTTAAACTACCTCATGGATTCCACAAGCTCCGATACGACGCTCACTTGCTGTCCGTCTCTAGAAACCACTATCTTCAGCTTGTCTCCAGCAGACTGAACATCTATTATCTCCTTTATATCAGAGGCTTTCTCTATCTCTTTTCCATCCACGCTTATTATCCTGTCTCCAGGCTGGAGTCCATTCTGCCTGCTCACTTCGCCTACATACACCCCAAGCTCCTGGACCCTGTAGGATGCAGCTGTGTTCTCGTCCAGTATTTCTAGAAGGCTTACTCCAAGCTCTGGCCTTCCCGGCACGTATCCATTCGAGATTATCTGCTCTACAACTTCTTTCGCAGTCTTGGCTGGAATTGCAAAGCCCAGTCCCTCTATATCCGACCCGCTCGACTTGGCGTTCACTATCCCGACAAGCTCTCCCTTGGAGTTGAAAAGGCCTCCTCCTGAGTTTCCTGGGTTTACGGCAGCTGAAGTCTGAAGCAGAGTCATGCTCTCGCCGTCTATGACTATATCCCTGTCAAGCGCCGATATTATCCCTTCAGTCACAGTTCCTCCAAGCTCTCCTAGCGGATTCCCTATGGCCACCACCTGCTCTCCCACAGCCAGCGACTCCGAGTCCCCGAATGACGCCGACTTAAGTCCATCTGACTCCACCTTGAGCACCGCTATATCTGTTCTGCTGTCTTTGCCCACAAGCTTGGCCTCGAGTTCGCTTCCATCTTTTAGCCTCACAGTTATCTTGCTTGCACCGTCTATGACATGGTTGTTTGTAACTATATGTCCGTCTCCAGAGATTATCACACCACTTCCCGCTCCCGAGGAAACATACTGCCCCATCATCCTGTCGAACTGCTTTGTCTCTGTGCTTATCTCCACGACGCTGTCTGAGTTTTTCTCGTATATTTCAGATATTGAGATGCTCTGGCTTCCGCTCTTTGCAGAGGTGTTTTCCACATTTGCCGAGTTCCCCGCATTCTCGGAAGAAGCTTGCCTAGATGACTCTTCATCTATCATATTGGCAATATAGGCTCCTCCAAACCCGAACGCACCTGACATAAATACAGTACCTGCACATATAAGAGCTATTCCGCTTTTTTTGATCATATATATTCTCCTCTCTTTATTTTTTTCATATATACAGGATAAATCATTTATGTGAATTCTATTTGAACAAATCTGAATTTTTGAACAAAATACTGGTCTTTTTTTGAAAAAATTTGCTTGTGAAAATCTGTTATAATTATGGTATATCTTTATGAAAGGAGTGGTTCTTTGGAACTCAATTTTTTGATAAGCGCCGTAGTAGTTCTACTGTGCGTATTTGCAAATAAACTTTCGAACAAGGTGGGTGTCCCAGTGCTTTTGGCGTTTATTCTGCTTGGAATGCTCTTTGGATCTGATGGAATTGTCAAAATTCCCTTCGACAATTTCAAGCTGGCAGAAGTCCTGTGTACTATAGGCCTGATATTTATCATGTTCTACGGTGGATTCGGTACAAAGTGGTCCGAAGCCAAGCCAGTTGCCTTTAAATCCATACTGCTGGCGTCTGCCGGTGTAATCTCCACGGCCTTTATAACTGGGTTGCTCTGCCATTTTGTGCTGGGCATAGGCATCTTGGAGAGTCTTCTGATTGGAGCTGTACTAAGCTCTACAGATGCCGCATCTGTCTTCTCTATACTCAGGTCCAAGAAACTCAACTTGAAGTACCGTACTGCCTCCATGCTGGAGCTTGAAAGCGGTGCAAACGACCCCTTCGCCTATATGATGACCATAATTCTTCTGAGCGTAATGGGGCTTGAGTCCAGCTTTAACTCCATTCCATACTTGATCTTCGCCCAACCATTTTTCGGAATCCTATTTGGGGCTGTAGTGTCATACCTGTCTTGCTGGATTTTAAAGCATAAAAAGCTGACACCTGGATTCGACACTGCATTTGTGCTGGCTGTGGCTCTTCTAGCCTATGCGCTTCCAGTTTTCGTAGGCGGGAATGGATTCTTGAGTGTCTATGTAGTAGGGCTCTTTCTTGGAAACAGTTCTATAGAGAACAAAGCTCCACTTGTAAACTTCTTTGACGGGCTTACGAGCCTGATGCAGATGATGATATTTTTCCTGCTGGGACTTCTGTCCTTTCCATCTAAGCTTCCAGAAATACTCCCTATTTCCTTGGCTATAGCCTTCTTTTTGACCTTCATAGCAAGACCCCTGTCTGTATTTGGGCTGCTGTCTTTTGGAAAATCGCATCATCCCCAAAAGATGCTTGTCTCTCTGTCGGGCCTAAGAGGCGCAGCATCTATAGTTTTCTCTGTACTGGTGGTTGTAAGCGGTGTGCCCGTTGAAAACGACATATTTCACATAGTCTTTTGCATTGTGCTCTTGTCTATGGGGCTTCAAGGATCGCTTCTTCCCTATATCTCAAGAAAACTGGATATGATAGACGACAGCGAAAATGTCCTTCGTACTTTCAACGACTATATAGACGAAGACGAGATCATGTTCATAAGTGTAGAGGTCAAAGAAAATCACGAATGGTCCGGAAAATCCCTCAAGGAGATAAGCCTACCGCCTGATACAGTAGTGGCTACAGTGCTTCGAGGTGAGGAAGTCATAATACCGAAAGGAGACACTGTGCTTCAAGACGGGGACAGTGTAGTCTTGACTGCCAGAAGCTTTAAGTCTGCAAGCGGCGTTGAGCTTAAGGAGATACATGCATATGACAGGGAGCATTGGCCTGGAAAGACGCTCTCTGAAATAAAATTCTACGACGACACCATAGTCGTCCTTGTAAAGCGGGGCGAAAACGTAGTCATCCCAGATGGCAACACTTTGGTCCAGGAAGACGATATACTCGTAGTCACCCAAAAAATATAAGAGCCGCCCTTTCGGGCGGTTCTCTTATTTTCAAAACTATTCTTCTATTATTCCAACCTGCACCTCTGCAAGTCCGAGCTCTTTCGAGATTACAAATCGCCTGAATCCGTCTTCTATTTCGTATACAACTCTTCTTCTGTCTTCAGGATCTTTCGTCTTTTTCACCACTATGGCTTCAGACTTAGGGTATTTACCCTTGTTCTCTGATATAAGCCTTTCCAGCTCCGACTTCTTTTCAGCGTATTTCTCTCTATTCAGAGATGACTCCACGTGAATGTCTTTTACAACCCTTAGCTTTTCAAGGCTTACAGACTTGGTTTCCTTTATATCGTACTTCTTTTTTTCGGTCTTAAGAGCGCTCTTAGCTGTCTTTGCTTTAGATATCAAAGACTTGTTTTCCTCGACATACCCTCTTACTATCTCCATAGCCGTTTCAAAGTCAAGATCCGTTTCAAGCTCTCTGTAAGACATAAGCCCTATGTCTCCAAGCTTGTTGTTTCTACAGTCTTTTGAAGCTTTGCAAGGCTTGAAGCTTGTAATCAGCGTCTCGCTTGAATCTCCTATGACTTTATTCTGATACAGTTTCGCCTTGAACTTGCCTACTTTCTGCGCCATATACCCTGTTGTGACTAAAAGCTTCTGCTTAGAGGCTACTTCTAAGAAGCTTTCCTTTAAAGAGTATATCTCCTGCTTCTTTTCGGACAGCTCTCTGTAAAGCTCTGGCGTTTTTCTGGCTGCCTTGGCCTCATCTCTGAGCTTAAGCCCCTCGTTTTCGATATATGTAACCGCTTCGACTATTTTCTCTATATTACTTTGCACTATTTCATTCTTCCTTTCAATAACAGTTTAGTTTTCCTAGTCTAATTCTAGCATATACCGAAGTGAATATCCACTGCCTACTTAAGCTTCGCTTAGTTCATCGCCGACTGCCATCTCATTTCTCTGGATAAATCTCAAAACAACTCTGCTGATTGGCCCCGCCAGCACTATGTTTACAAAGAAAGCCGCCCAGAAGTTCCTAGGCCATACAGTGAAAAACTTGGAACTGATCCCTTTTATACTTTCTCCGCCTAACATGCTACCTGCATAAGTCATTATAATCGACATCATGGTGACTATGAAGACACAGTTGAATAATATCTTGGCATTAACACTGTCGGTTTCAGCTACAAACTTTTTCAAGAACTTCTTGTTCGTCGGACCCACAATCAGATTTTCAACTGCAAAAGCAATCAGAAATGTAATCGGGAACGCTTTTACACTTGTAATAAACGACGCTTTACTCAGTCCACCCATTCCTATCGATATATTTATAAGCCCCATCGAAAAGGCCATGATAGTACAGAAACTTATTCCAAATAAAAAACCCTCTTTTGCATTTCTTGGCATATAATTAAATCCTCCTGTCACTCTTTAATATAATATCTACATCCATAAAACACACTTCTAGTTCACAGCTAGACTTCCTGTAGTATTTGCAGTAGCGGCAGTCGCAGTCTTCTATGGTCTTTTTGTCCAGCCTCCTCATTTCTGCACAACCTGTTTTTCCATGCTATTTACTTTTCTCAATATATAGCCTCTTATATCCTCTTTTTTCATGTCAAGCGCTACAGATAACTCTCCATGAAGGTATTCTTCTGATAATTTAAGGTAATCTTCTTCCAGCTTCAACTTATCTTTGCCCTGATCTAGCCTCTCTTTATTTCTCAAGTAGAGCGTCTTTATAAGCCTTATCCATTCCTGGCACTTGTATGAGTGGAGCACATCCTTATAGATTTCCTTCCTGTTTTCCCCTTCGCTTATAGACAGCGTATCGATAGATGTTATACCATTTATGAGATTCTCCGCTTCGTCTTTTGTAATCACACGCCTCATAAAAGTCTTTGCACCTTCTGCTTTAGCGTAAATTACAGTCTTCTTCCTGTATATAGGTGTGAGGACATAGTAAAGCGTGTTCTTGTCCAAGTCCTTGAAGTCTAGAGTGCATATATCTTCAACTTCACACACCCCCTCTCCGCCGTAAATAACGTAATCGCCTACTTCAAACATATCGAAATCTACCCCTCTTTCTGAAAAAATCTAACACACAATAGAAAATTCCCCGTACTACTATTCTATCTAAAAAAAAATTTTCATGTAAGCAATTCTTTTTTAGCAAACCAAAAAGCCTATGCAAATATAGCATAGACTTTCTATGAAAACGTTGTCTTTTCAGCTTAAAAAAATATTTTGTCTACTTTATCATAGTAGTGCCTATTCCCTTTCTCAGCACCGGCTTTCTGCTCGTTTGCTCTTCCTCTGCCAGATCCTGATATTCGTAGTCCCAATGTACGTTTCCTTCTTTCACACAGTTGTCATAGTCGTCTAGTATCGCTCTTGTTTCCCTCGACAGCATGAATACAGCTATTATATTAGGTATTGCCATCAAGCCCATAAACAGATCTGCCAATTTCCACACAAAAGTAGCGTCTATCATAGTTCCAATTACAAGTGCTGTGAGTGCCAGCGCTTTGAATGTGTTTAGAGTCTTGGCTTTTGAGTTAAATACAAACTTCACGTTCGATTCCGCAAAGAAGTACCATCCTACTATTGTGGTAAGTGAAAAGAACGACAGGCATATAGAAAGAAACATACCTCCAAACGATCCAAATCCTGTTGCAAAGCCGTTTTGAGTCATAACGGTTGCGTTCTTAGTCATCTCTGCTGCTGACATTCCAACGTCGTAAGAACCGGATGTCATATTCACCATAACAGTTGAAAGACAGATGATAAAAGTCGATATAAGCACCCCTATCATTGCTGTGAACCCTTGTTCCGCCGGATGTGGAACATCTGCAACAGCATGAGAGTGAGGTGTGGATCCCATCCCAGCTTCGTTTGAAAAAAGCCCTCTGGCAAGTCCAAATCTAATAGTCTGCTGAACAGTGACTCCTAGCACTCCTCCTCCTATTGCTTCAGGTGAAAAAGCTCCAAGAAAAATGCTCTCAATTGCCGGTATCAGATTCCCGATATTCATAACCACTATAGCCGCACTTCCAGCTATATATAGTCCAGCCATAACAGGTATAACTTTTTCTGAAAAAGATGCTATCCTCTCCATTCCACCCATTAAGACGAAAGCCACTGTCACTGCAAGCACTGCTGTAGTCGCCACTACAGGAACTCCAAATGCGCTGCTGACAGACCCAGCCACCGAGTTAGACTGAACCATAACTCCAACTATACCGAGTGATATTATACACGTCACCGCAAAAAACATTGCCAAATTCTTGGACTTGAGACCATTTTTTATGTAGTAAGCAGGGCCTCCGGTGACTTCTCCATCTTTCGTCTCTCTGTACTTCTGTGATAAGACAGATTCGCTGAATATCGTCGCCATTCCAAAGAATGCAGATACTATCATCCAAAATGCTGCTCCTGGTCCTCCTGCTGCTATTGCCGTTGCAACCCCCACTATGTTTCCTGTACCAACCTGAGCCGCCACCGCAGTTGAAAGGGCCTGAAAAGGTGACATCTTTCCCTCCTCAACTGGTTTCTTCTTTACTATGTCTACTACCATCTTCTTTAGTGCCGGAAAAACTCTTGTGAATTGGAGAAACTTAAGCCTTATGGTCATAAATATCCCAACTCCTATAAGCCCAAATATCAACAAATAGTCCCATAAAATAGTGTTTAGAAAATCGACTGACCTCTCAAACATGTCCATAATTATCATCCTTTCTTTTTGTTGTTACGTAATTATAATTTTCGTCCTTCGAATTACTACTCCATGTTTCGCAAAGTAACAAAATTATGTTCCTTTTTAAAAACATAAGAGGCTAGATAAGCATTTCACTGCTATCTAGCCTCCTATTCATTCAGTCCTGCCTGAGTATATCAACCCATCAATAAACTTTTTTATGTTCACCTTGCCTCTTCTGTCTGACTTCCCACGAATATAGTCCATCTCTACTTTAAGCTGCTCAAAGCTGTAGAGCCCGCTTGAATACTCTGTAAATATCTCGTTCATATAGTCCTCTATTCCTATATTGGCCAAGTTGATCAGTCCAGTAGTAGCCGTTCTCCTTATTCTCTGCTCCATTGTCCTTGGACTGTCGCTGAACTTTGTGCAGAGCTCATTTACAGTATAGTCCGCCATGCTCTCTCCACTCTCCATCAAATAGCTAGCTAAGTTTATGATGTCCTGACTTCCCGACTCTCCTATAATGCCGATCCTCTGCATAACACGCTTGACTCCCTCTACGCTGCTTTCATTCTTCGATTTAAAGCCTTCATCTTTTTTGTCTTCAGAAAACAGGCTTTGAATTTGCACAAGCTTCTTCTTCATATCTATTTTCTCTTCAACCTTTTTTATCACATTCTCTATCTCGACTGCGTTCAGAGGCTTCGACACATAGTACTCTATTCCACTTTCATAGGCTTTGGCTATCATATCTTTAGACGAAACCTGGGATATCATAATGTAGTGAATATTTGGGTATACTGATTTCGCCTCTTTGATCAGACTTATTCCGTCTTTGGCCGGCATAAGCAGGTCTACAAGCACAATATCTGGCCTCAGTATCTTTATATCCTCTACTATGCTAGTGCTTTCTGTGGATCTTCCTACAACGTCCCCTAGCTTTCTGTCCATTATTATCTTTTCCAGTATTCTTATTATATTCTCATCATCTTCTACTATGAATATTTTCACAGTTTATCCCCCTCTATATAGGCTTTTGGAATAACTATGCGAAAAACAGTTCCTTCGCCATAGACTGAGCTTACGCTAACTTCTCCACCAAATTCCTCCTCCACTATCTTCTTGACTATAGAGAGCCCAAGCCCTCTGTTCACCTCTCCTGTATCGTAGTTTATCTTGGTCGAAAACCCCGGTGAAAACACATGATTAAGTCCGTCCTCGTCCAGACCTTCTCCATTGTCCGAAATCTCAAAGACATGCTTTTCTCTGTCCATACTGTGGTCTATGCTAATATGTCCACCTTGCTTAGATTCCGGAATCGCATCTATGCTGTTCATAATCAGGTTTCTAAACATGGACATAAGATAGTAGTGTTTGGAAGTGTAGAAATTGCATTCAGTGCTAAAGAAGAGCCTTATGTCTTTTTTAGATTCCTTTATCTCCCTTTTCATGGCCTCAAACAGTATGTTCACAATTTCCTTCAGCTTCATTCCTTCGTCTTTAAGCTCGCTTCTTGTAATCTCCTTTATACCCCGAATGGCCAGACTGTTCTCTTTTTTTATCTCATGTATGTCCCTTGCAATGTCAAGCGCCCTATCACCCCAGCTATCAGAGTCCTTTTTATCGTTGATTATCTCAAACAGATTATAAGACTTAGACATTATCTTCTCTATATTCTCTGTGTTCTTCTCCATCCAGTACATCTCTGTCTTGAGCTGTGAAGTAAGTCAAAGCAGTCTCTTGTATCGCTCTTCATGCTCTTCTTTCACAAGCAGCATACCGTAGTGCTTTGTCAAAATCAAAACTATCCACGAAATACTCGCCCTCACTATAGCCACCAACAGTAGTGTCGAGAAAATCTCTATTGTAAATGAGGCAGACCCCATATTGGTCCTTATAAGCAGCTCTACCAAGTTGGCTCCTAGGTCGCTTGTGGCCATGATAAAAAACATGGAGTTAACGCTCTTCTTCCCATATTTTTTGGTCAAAAGCATGTATATAACCCCATAGAAAGCGTAGAAAATAGTCTCTATTTGATAGGATAAGAACACATCGTCTAAGCTGCCATTTGTCAGAAAGTAAGATGCTATTCTGAGAAATGTGACCATAAGTCCAGAGAGTATAGCAGCTTGGACTGGCCTTAGTTCATCATTGTAAAACAGAAAAATTCCAAAGAATATTATACCTGCTGAGACTCTGAAGTCGGTGCTGTTTATCCCAATGTTGACTTGTGACGACAGCGCTACAAACATCGCCACAAACAGCATGTTTTTTAGCTTTTTCAATTCAAGCGCTCCTTTCCTTATGCTCTTAAGTATATCACTTCACTTGAAAAAGAAAAAAGCCTCTCTTTGCTCGAGAGAGGCTTTTTGGAGTAGTTCTCTATAGTTTTTTTATCAACTCCAGCATTTCTGCGCTTTCAGGTATGTCTTTCATGGAGTGCCCATAGTGAATGTATCTAAGTATGCCTTCCTTGTCTACAATCATCTGGGCCGGCATTCTGCCTAGCTTGAATATATTCACCTTCTGGCCGTAAAGCTTGAGTACGGAATGAGTTTCGTCTGGAATGCCGTGAAACTTGAGCTCGTTTTCTTCCCAGTATGATTTGAAGCTCTTCGCGTTTTCAGGCCCTATTGCCACTATCTCTGTATCTGACTCCACAAACTTATCGTAGTCCTGATGCAACTGCATCATATGCTTTCTGCAAAAAGGTCAAACAAACCCTCTATTCAGCACTATAAGCACATTGCTCTTGCCTTTGAAGCTGGAGAGCTTGAAAATTTCACCTCTATAGTCCGCTATCTCGAAATCTGGGGCTTCTCTATTGACTTCCACACTTGGCATCTGAATCATCTCCTTTAAGTACAGTCTTTGTTTAAGCCTTTTCTAAGCAGTTCATCTAATTGCATCTTCAAACTCAGAAGATTCTCTTCTTCTCCGCTAAATCTACAGAGTATATTTTCCGGCACCTCTATTATCTTATCCTTAAGCTCTCTTCCAGAGTCTGTGATTTCCACAATTACAACCCTGTCGTCTTCTTTGCTCCTATACTTTCTCACAATCCCTTTGGACTCAAGCTTTTTCAATACAGGTGTGAGCGTTCCAGAATCAAGGTATAGCCTATTCCCTAGCTCCTTGAATGTAATCTGCTCTTGCTCCCACATGACCATCATAGTTACATACTGTGTATAAGTCAGATCAAATGGATCTAAAAGAGGCTTGTACATCTTTATAACTTCCCTTGAAAGTGCATAAAGTGAAAAACAAAGCTGATTTTCCAGTTTCAGCACATCATATTTATCCATTTTAATCCCTCACCCATGAGAATACGTATTCCAAATTTTCTGGACTATCTATACCTGGATCCATATCGATTTCAAAGTGACCAACTATTCCCTTCTCGTTAACTGAAATGTCGAAATGCGCCGCAGCTATTCCCATGTCTATCCTCTGTATATCATACTCAAACCTATCACTGTAGCCCGGCTCCTTATCTTCATAGAAGTGAAGTGCTCCGTCCTTGATAACCACTCTCCACGGCTGCTTGTTAGATGCTGAAGGGCCAAGTCTAACCATCTCAAGTGCAAAAGCTAAGTCTCCTGCGGTTTCCTTAGAAAGCGCCGTACTAAAATCGTCCTTGTAGAATAGCTCGTTCCAGCTTTTCCTATGGTCTGCCTGGATCATCTTTCTCATCTCTATCTCCATTTCATGCTTATGGTCAGCTGCATAGCCATAAGGAGTTATTATCGGAAAGATTTCTCCATCTCCAACTTTCATGGCTTCTGCAAAGCCCTCTCTGTCAAAAGTCCCTCCTAGCCAGCAAGTTCCTATTCCAAGATGTGCAAGATACAGCACAAGTGATTCAAACTCATATCCTAGTGACTCTAGTGCCATCGATTCAAGTTTTATTGTCGTTCCTATATACTGCTTTGCTCCTTTTATAACTCCATAAGTCCCCAATTTCTCTTCATCTTCCATGTCCTGCTTGTCTAGGTAGTGAAAGTCGACCTTGCTTCCAAATGGATTACTCAGAGATTTTATGAAACTCTCTATGCTCCGCTTCTCAGCTTCACTTATCTCTTCTTCCTTGTAGTTTCTTACGCTATACCTCTTTGAAACTGCTTCTTCTACCGAAAAATCTATATTCATATTCTTTCATCTCCTCGCGCAATTTTAAATCAATTGTTCTAAATTATATTTTATTCAATTATTGTTGGTTTGTCAAATAGAAATATTTTTCTAAGCAAAAAAGACACCTCCCCTCAATTTTAGAGCCTCAGTGTCTTTTTTTTGAATACCTAAATTTCTTTTTTCATTTCAATCGCTATTATATGTGATTTCTCTTTAGCCTTTATTTTTACACTCTCTTCCACTATTTCAAGGGCATCTCTAGCTTCTAACTTTAGTCCGTTTATTTCAGATTCTCCCTCTACAAGCACCATATAGGCCTGACGGTCCTTTTCTACTCTGAATTCAATTTCCTTGCCTTTGCTGACCTCTGTTACATATATATTTGCATCCTGATTTATCTTTATAGGCCCTGGTCCATCATGACTTGAAACCAATTGCAGCCATCTGTCGTCCCTATCTTCCCAGGGGAATTCATAGTCTCCATACTGCGGTGCATGGCCCCTCTCGTCTGGCAGTATCCATATCTGCAAGAACCTAAGCATAGAGTCGCTGTAGTTGTGTTCACTATGATAGACGCCTGTCCCAGCACTCATATACTGGACATGACCCCGTTTCAGCTCTCTTTCATTCCCCATGCTGTCCTCATGGGTAAGCTTGGAGTCTACAACGTAAGATATTATTTCCATATCCCTGTGCGGATGAGTGTCGAACCCCGTACCTGGCTTGACCAGGTCATCGTTCAGTACTCTCAGCACTCCGAAGTTCATATTGTCTGGATTAGAGTATCCCGCGAACGAAAAGTGGAATATGCTCTTCAGCCATCCTAAATCGCTTTTACCCATATTTTTGCTTTGAATTTTTCTAAGCATTACACTCCCTCCTTATTTAGAGCCAAACACCTTGAGCTTCTTATCCGCTCCTAATATCTCCTTGTCTCCAGCTCCTTCTATAGGCTTTCCGAAAGGCATCTGCCCAATTATCTTCCACTTTGAAGGTATGCTCCACTCTTTTTTGACTTCTTGTTCTATAAGTTCATTGTAATGCTGTAGCGAAGCCCCGAGCCCTTCCACAGCAAGTGAAGTCCATATGTTGTATTGAAGCATTCCAGATGATTGATGCGACCATATAGGGAAATTGTCTTTGTACGTTTCAAAGCTGCTCTGAAGGTCTTCAATAATCTCGTAGTCTTCAAAGAATAGAAGCGTCCCATAGGCATTTCCAAACGAATCCAGCTTATCTTTTGTAGGCCCGAACTGATCTTCAGGCACTATTTGCCTTAGAGACTTTTCTGTAATATTCCAGAGCTTGTCATGCTCTTCTCCCAAGAGTATTACTACTCTTGAACTCTGCGAGTTGAACGCTGACGGTGTATAGTCAAGCGAGTATTCCACTATTTTCCTGATCTGCTCGTCACTTATTGTGGACTCCTTTGAAAGTGCATATATGCTTCTTCTCTTTTTCATAGCCTCGTAGTATTTGTTTTCCATTTTTTATTCCTCCTCATATTCCCTTTATTTTTCGCTTTTTTCTATAGAGTCTTTCAGCATGAAAAGCTCTTCTATTAATTTCTCTTTTGTTTTTTCGTCTACCTCACTAAACATTTTCTCTAGGTGAAGCTCATGCTTGGGAAATATTTCAGATATCAAACTTTTGCCGTCTTCAGTCAGCTCCACATAGTATTTCCTGGCATCTTCACTGCACTTTTCCCTGGTCACCAGCCTCTTCTGGCTTAGCTTGTCTAGTATATATGTTATAGTTCCGCTTGTGACCAGAATCTTTTCTGCAATCTGCTGAACAGGCTGTTTTCCTTTATGGTATAAAAACTCCAGTACCCCAAATTCACTTAAAGAAAGATTGTATGTCCTTAATCTCTTCTCTATTTTTCCAAATAACGCATTGTACGATCTAGACAATGCAATTACTAGCTTCAAGTTGTTACGATCCATTTTCAGCCTCCATAAATTTATCTTGATGTTAAGATAATTATACAACAGATTTATCTTGAATTCAAGATAAATCTAGAATTCTTGAAAAAGTCTTCTTTCTACTATAGAATGTTTCTAATTGGAGGGGTTTATTTGAAAAAGAAGCGTATATTCGAGATAATACAATCTAGCAAAAGAAGCGATTCAAAGAGCAATTTTTTCACTTTCGCTATACTTGCAGCTATCCTAATTAATTTAATCTTGGCCGTTTTTTTGACTTTTGACATATCTCAAAAATACAAGACCTACATATATGTTGTCGAGTTCTTAACAGTTCTCTTGTTCACTTTTGAATATGTGCTGAGGGTTTGGACTTCAGACTATCTCTATCCTGAAAAATCACGCTTGAACGCAGCATTGAAGTACATGCTTTCATTCTCTGGAATTATAGACTTCCTGTCGTTTTTCCCGTTCTACCTGCCGTTCTTGTTCCCTCATGGTGTAGTTGCATTCAGAATATTCAGAGTAGTTAGAATTCTCAGGCTTTTCAGAGTAAATCAATACTATGACTCTTTGAATGTGATATCAGAAGTACTTAGGAAGAAGAAGATGCAGCTGCTTTCATCCGTGTTTATAATATTCATACTTATGGTGGCTTCGTCCCTAATCATGTACGATGTAGAGCATAAAGCCCAGCCTGATGTTTTCACAGATGCCTTTTCAGGATTTTGGTGGGCGACTTCCACACTTCTGACAATAGGCTACGGGGATATCTATCCGCTGACCTATGCTGGCAGAGTCCTGGGGATAATCATAGCCTTTCTAGGTGTAGGTATGGTTGCAATTCCCACAGGTATACTTTCAGCTGGATTTGTGGAGCAGATGACCGAGATTCAAAAGTCAGAAGATAGAGACAAGAAATATTTTTGCCCTTACTGTGGAAAAAAGCTTGAGTAGAACGATTGACCGATACAGGACATGCAATTATACTTAATCTAGCGAATTTAATTTTTTAAGTGTTTGCATACAAAGGAGGATTTCTATTTGAAAATTTCATCGTTTTTAAAGCTAGCCGGAAGTGTTTTTATGGCACTTCTCTTGATGCTTGGAGTCAATCTGTATCTTATGAACCAGTCTTTTGACGAGCTTAAAGCTTCAAGCCAAAGACAAGTTGATTTTCTAACTCTAGGCCAACAGATAACCGATTCTTCGGACTATCTTACCGACAAGATAAAAAGCTATGTTGAAACCGGAGATAAGTCGCATTACGATAACTACTGGAAAGAGTTAAATGAAACAAAGACAATGGAGAAAGCTATTACAAAGCTTACTGAGCTTGGTGCGCTTAAAGAAGAGCTTGCACTTGTAGAGGAGTCTGTTGAAAATTCAGATGCTCTTGTAGTCACAGAGGAGAAAGCAATGGAAGCCGTTGCCAAGGGAGACCTAGAGCTGGCTAGAAGCCTTATATTCAGCGAAACTTACGAATCAGATAAGGCAATCATAGATAAGCCCATAGAAGATTTCAAATCCAAGTTGAACGAAAGGGCTTTATCAGAGCTTAAAGCCGCTGAAGATGCCGTATTTTTATCTATAGTCTTTATGGTAGCGCTTATAGTGATTTTGGCCATATTGGTCCTAGGTGTATTTGTTTTTATCACAAAAAAGGTCGGCAGTCTTAATGAAGTCGGTAAAATCCTTAAAGAGCTTGAAAGCAGCGGTGGAGATTTGACTGCAAGAGTCGATTTCAGCGGGAAAGACGAGATAGGAAGCATCAGCCAGTCTTTTAACAAGGTGCTTGAAAGCCTTCAAGGCATGTTGATATCTATAAGAGATGAGTCCGAACAAGTGCTCCAGGCTTCTGTCTCTCTATCTGGAGGTATGGAGTCTCTTGACGTCAGTATAGAAGAAATATCCGCTACAACAGAGGAAATCTCTGCCGGTATGGAAGAAACAGCAGCAGCCTCGGAAGAGATGAACGCCACTTCAGAGGAGATAGAGTCAGCTGTAGAGGCCATAGCCACTAAGGCCCAGGAAGGTGCTGTATCCGCCGGGGAGATTAGGGACCGTGCTGACTCCCTTAAATCCACAGCCATATCGTCTCAGAGAAAGGCTACAGAGATATATCAAAACACAAGAGCAGATCTCTTGTCTGCAATAGAGCAGTCAAAGTCTGTAGATAAAATCGGAGAACTTTCAGAGGCGATAATGGATATCACAGAACAGACAAATCTGCTTGCTCTAAACTCCGCCATAGAGGCTGCCAGAGCTGGAGAAGCCGGCAAGGGATTCGCTGTAGTTGCCGGAGAGATAAAAAAACTGGCTGACGACTCCAAGAACACAGCCCTGGAGATACAGAATATAATCGGAACTGTAGTGTCGTCTGTCCAAAATCTGGCCAACAGCTCACAGGAAATACTGGAGTTCATAAACAGCCAGGTGGTATCCGACTATGAAATGCTAGTTGAAACAGGCAACAAATACAGCGGAGATGCCGAGATGGTGGAAACTCTGGTGAACGAATTAAGCGCAACTAGCGAGGAGCTTCTGGCTTCTATCCACACGATGATTCGTTCAATAGGAGAGGTCACAAATGCCACAAACGACTCTGCTACAGGTATCACGGATATAGCGACAGGCTCTACCGAGATGCTTGGAATGTCTAAAAACATGGTTGATCAGATAGAGAAATCCAAGAAAAGTATAGAAAACCTCTTCACCAAAATAGACAATTTCAAACTTTCTTAATCTAGACAATTACTCTTTTTATACTACAAAGGCCAGCCCTTATTTTAAAATAGGGCTGGCCTTTATACGAAAATTTCTGGCTCTTTTCTGCCGCTTCCAAGTCCGTTAACTAAAAAAGAATAAATATAAGAACTGCGGCAAGCAAAACCTGAAATACCCCAACACTTGCGGCATAGACAGATATCTTTCCTCCTTGGCTTAAAAGGGAATTCAGGTTGACTTTCATGCCTATGCCTGCTAGTGCAACTACTTCTAGCTTTCCACTTATGAAGCTTAATGTCTCCGAAACTTCCTCTGAAATAATCCCCGCAGTGAACATAGAACACGTAATAAAGAACCCCACTATATACCAAGGCAGCTTTATATTCGAAAAGCCAAACCCACTGCCCTGAAGCTTCTCTTCGCCCTTGCCCCTTGATTTAAACGCACTGTAGCCAATGACCACAAATACAAGAAAAATGATTCTGACTATCTTGAATATCGTAGAGAGGCTTTTAACTTCTTCGTTTACCATGCTTCCACTGGCTATTACCTGTCCCACCGACTGAAGCACGCCTCCTATAAGAGAGGATGTCCTGTATGTCTCAAGTGAAAAAAGACTTTCTGCCAAAAGCGGAAGTATAAGCATAAGTACAGTTCCTGTTATATTCACTACTGTTATGCTGTTGCTCTTATCTTCGTCGTCTGCGTCTATAACTGGAGCTGTGGCTCCTATGGCAGACGAGCCGCATACTGCATTTCCGCTTGCCATAAGCAGGCTGAAGTTCTCTGAAAAGCCAAGCTTTCTTCCTATGAAAAAGGCCGCCAGTATCGTCGCTGTCATCTGAACTGCTATAAACAGAACCCCACTCGGGCCTATATCCATAACAGCTTGAAAACTCATAGTTCCTCCCAAAAGCACTATGCTGTAAGACAGCAGGTTTGACTCTGAAAAGCTCTTGCCCCTTTCGAAAACCTCTCCTCTCAGTACTGTATTTCCAAGCACAATTCCCAGTATTATAGATATGAATCCACCGCCTAAACTTGGAACATGCTCTCCTATTGCATTCCCAACGTACGCTGTTGCCATGCAAGCCCCAATCCCTGGAAGTATACTTGTGCGAGCTTCTAATTCCATATATGTCGCCTCCTACTCCCAGTATATTAGTGATATAATCATAAGTAAAATATATATATTAGATATTAATCATTAGTATTTATAATGATTGTTCTTTAGGAGGTCATCGAAATGCTTGAGGAGCTAAAAACACTTATAGCGGTGGTAGAGCTACAGAGCTTTACAAGGGCTGGGGAGAGCATAGGACTCTCTCAGCCAAGTGTAAGTCTTCATATAAAACACCTTGAACATCACTTTGAAACTGTGCTTGTACAGAGATCTGTGAAGCAGAAAAGTATCAATATAACGCCGCAAGGCAAGATGCTTTACGAAAAAGCCAAGAGCATATTCAATTTGCTGTCGGAAGCAGAGGAAGAGCTAAACGCTTATGAAAATCAAGTTTCAGGATCGCTTCACTTAGGCTGTAGCTTTACAATTGGAGAGTATTTTGTGCCTCATTTTCTGGGGATATTCCGTGAAAAATATCCTGACGTAGAGCTGCATATATCCATAGGTAATACTTCTAGCATATGCAAAAAAGTAGAGAGCTACGAGATAGACTTAGGGCTTGTGGAGGGAACTGTGGAAAGGGAAAAGCTCGACTGCTATGACTTTTACGAGGACAGTTTGACACTTGCGGTATCTAAAAAGAATACCCTATCCAGCATGAGCTTCGATGGCTGCAAGCGCTGTTTTGAGGAGCAGATGTGGATTGGAAGGGAGAGCGGTTCTGGAACCAAAGAGCATTTCGACTTCTTTCTGAGCTCGAATAAAATAGTTCCTAAAAAAATCATAGTTTTTGAAAGCAATTTCGCCATAAAAGAAGCTGTTAAACACAACCTAGGCATCACTTTCATATCTTCTCTTGTGCTTGAAAGTGAGCTGCAATCAGGAGAAATCGTAGCGATACCGACTCCTGACAGCTACACCCGCAGTTTTTCCTATGTGCTACCTAAAAACAGCAGACCTTCCAAACTTGCCTCTGTTTTTATAGAAATGCTGAAAGAGTATTCCCAAGACAAAAAAAGACCGATATTATAGCTGGCTCTGCTCGTTGAAGAAAGTCTTGTAGCCAAGCTGTACAAACAGCACTACGGTCAGAGCTACACTTCCCAGTATTCCAAGCATAATCGCAATCTGATACTCTATTGCCTGCACCGGGGATGTACCTGAAAGTATCTGCCCCGTCATCATGCCTGGAAGAAAGACTATACCCATCCCCACCATGGAGTTTATAGTCGGAAGAATGGCAGAGTCAAAAGCGCTGTCCACTATCTGCTTCGCCGCCATCTTAGGTGTAGCTCCGAGCATCAGTGCCCCTTCCACTAAATGCTTCTGCGACTGCATTCCATCGACTAGGCGATCGACCCCTAGTGAAATGCCCGTCATGGAGTTTCCTATCAGCATTCCAGCTATAGGGATAAAGTACTGTGGGTCGTACCAGGGAGATATTCGAACCACCACAAACAGGAAGTAGAGCAGACACGACACTGTCCCTGTAACCATTGAAAATGCGATTATTTTCTTGAGCTTGTATGAGATGTTCGACTTGCTTCTCCTTATTATATTGTATATAGAGAAAAGCTGCATAGCCACTAGAATCAGGACAGTGTAGACTGGAGATGGAGTCTCAAATATATAGACCAGCACATATCCTGTGATAATCAGCTGAAGCGTCATTCTGACAGAAGAGATCATTATCTCTTTCTCTCTCGGAATTCCCCTGAGCTTTACTATCACCATCAGAATCAAGACGAATACATATGCAGCTACCATCTGCCAAATCTGAAGATCTATTACGCCGTTCATATTATCCCTCCTCCGCTATTCTTCCATTTCTGATTTCAATTATATTGTCCGAGTAGTTCTTCGCTATTTTTTTCGAGTGAGTTACCATCACAAGGGTTTTCTTTTGCTCTTTTGTATACTCCACCAGCTTTCCGATTATAATTCTCTCAGTTTCTTCATCTAGCGCCGAGGATGGCTCGTCCAGCAAAAGCACCTCGGGCTCTAGAAGTATAACTCTCCCAAGCGCCAGCCTCTGCTTTTCACCGCCTGAAAGGTTTTCGCTCGATTCGTCCAAGCTTTTTTTAAGGCCCACTAGCTCCAGTACGCTTAAAAGCACGCTGTCGTCTGCCTCCGGCTTTTCCGAAAACTTAAGCCCTATCTGGAGATTGTCTCTTACCGTGCCTGAAAATATGGACGGAATCTGAGGAAGCATCACCACATTCCTTCTGAGCTCTACAGAGTCAATATTCTCTATATTTTCGCCCCTGTATTTCACTTCCCCGCTGTCGCAGCTTATAAGCTTGTTCAGAAGCCTTAGGAGAGTAGTCTTTCCACTTCCACTCTCTCCAACTATAGATGTGACTTTACCGTCCTCTATTTCCAGCTCGTCTATTTCCAAGATGTCTTTATACCTTACGTCTCTAAGTGAGAACATGTATTTCACGCTCCTTTCTACATCCTTTCAATATTATATCAAAAAAAGAGCCCTAGCTTTCTAGGACTCCATAAAGCGAATCTCTTGTCTTTTTCTATATTCTATATATCTATCTGTCCGTTTTTTATCCTCTTTGCTAGATCAAGCACTTTCTCTTCTATAGACTTGGCTGTCTTTGCAAATTCCTTGTCATCTTTTCCAGACGGATCCTCAAGCCCCCAATCCTCTGTATACTTTGAAGGTAGAAAAGGGCAGACTACGTTGCAGCCCATGGTCACCACTATGTCCAGCTCTGGGAGTTCCGTTATCAGCTTCGAGTGCTGTGTCTCGTTCATATCCACTCCGTATAGCTCAGATATGGTCCTGACTGCGTCCTGGTTTATCTCGTCTTTTATGGCAGTTCCACCTGAGTACGGCTCTATGTTTTCGCTTGCCACCAGTTTTGCTATGGCCTCGGCCATCTGGGACCTGCACGAGTTGTGCACGCATATAAATCCTACTTTTGCCTTCATATTTTCACCGCCTCTACATCAGACCCGTCTTCAGGGAACCAATGTCTCGTCTTGTTCACGAACTTCACCAGCATAAGCATTACAGGAACCTCGGTAAGTACCCCTACAGTAGTGACAAGTACAACCGGAGAATCTGTTCCGAAAAGCGTGATTGCAACTGCTACAGAGAGCTCAAAGAAATCAGAGGCTCCAATCAGAGCAGACGGTGCCGCTATCCTATGTGGCTGCTTTGTGAACTTGCACATGGCGTATGCAAATGCCGCTGTAATCACATTCTGCAGTATCAGAGGAACTGCAATCATAAGCACATAGAAAGGCTTGCTCAGGATTGCGTCTCCTTGGAATGAAAATATGATTACAAGCGTAGAAAGTAGCCCGACTATTGTTATGCTGTCAAACTTAGGGACAAAATTCTTGTTGAAGTACTCTATGCCCTTGTTTCTTATCATGAAAAATCTCGTAAGCGCTCCTGCGACTAGCGGGATAACTACAAAAAGTACTATTGAAAGAAAAAGAGTGTCCCAAGGCACTTGAATCTTTGTTATCCCCAGCAGGAATGAAACTATTGGAGCGAACAGCACAAGTATGATCAAGTCGTTCACTGTCACTTGAACAAGTGTATATGCTGGGTCTCCCTTGGTCAAGTTACTCCATACAAATACCATGGCGGTACAAGGAGCTGCACCCAGAAGGACTGCGCCCGCTACATACTGTCTCCCAAGCTCTAGTGGAATAAATGATTTGAACACCACGTAGAAGAAGAATGAAGCCAGTCCAAACATGAGAAACGGCTTTATAAGCCAACTTGTCCCGCTAGAGATAATTAGTCCCATTGGATTTTTACGCACATTCTTTATCGACTGGAAGTCAATCTTCATCATCATAGGGTAGATCATGATCCAAATTAAAATTGCTATTGGCATAGATACCTGTGCATACTCGAACTTCTCGAGGAATGCAGGCACTTCCGGGGCATATCTTCCTAAAAGGATCCCCGCAGCCATGCACAGGAGCACCCATATGCTCAGGTACTTCTCGAAGAAGCTGATGCCCTGTAATTTTTCTTTTCCCATTTTTATCACCTCTTATTTATTTTTTTGTTGCTTTCGATTCCACAAAAAACTTCTAGATTTTTAGGCAGAGCATAATTTTTTCAGTGTCATTCCCCATAGCTACTCTCCTATTTTTGTAATATTAGCCACGTTTTCAACCGAAGGTTCTTCAAGCCAAGGTATCCCTATGAAGTTTCCTTCGCTTAAACTCCCCACTTCCTCTATCCACTGCTTCTCAGCCTTCGCCCTGGACATAAGCATAGGGCTCTCTGTATCTGTCATAGACAGGCACTGGTTCACAATCCACCACTTGTTGTTTATTCCGGCTCGCTCTAGATCTTCGCGAAGTCTTTTGGCTTCAAAGAAAGGTGTCGCTTCCGGTAGAGTCACAATTACGACCTCCGTCTGGTTTTCATCCCTAAGTCTTGGAAGCAGCCTCTGTATTGAAACAGGAGTCTCCCCTCTTGTTCTCTGCACCTCTTTATGGTAGCTTTCTGTAGAGTCTAAAAGCAAAAGAGTATGTCCTGTAGGGGCTGTGTCTATTACCACAACTTCACTTTCTGCCTTGTCCACAATCTCTGCAAACGCCCTGAAAAGAGCTATTTCCTGGGTGCACGGCGAACGGAGGTCTTCCTCTATATACTCTATATCTTCCTCGCTGGCCATATTGTCTCTGGCCTTTTGGAGCACTTCGTCTCTGTAATGCTTCAGCTCCTGCTCTTCATCTATCTCTACCAGCTTTACATTCTCCGCATTCTCTATCACGTACTTGAGGTGGTATGCAGGGTCTGTAGAAGTCAGTGTCACTTTTACACCTTTATCTGCAAGAGAGAGTGCTATAGCTGCCGCCGCTGTAGTCTTTCCCACTCCGCCTTTGCCCATGGTGAATATGACCTTTTTCCCTGTTTGATACAGGTCGTCCACAAGTGCATCTATCCGTTTGATATCCGTTAGCTTCTTGAATTCACTGGCTCCGCTGTAGTCGTCGCTTCTGAAAAAAGCCCTCAAGCTCTCTATTCCCAGTATATTGTAAGATCTAAGCGCTATTTCAAACTGCTCAAGCTTTTTGAGCCTAGGAGGCATGCTCTCTATTGCATCTTGCTGATTGTCGAAAATCTTTCGGGATATATCGTCCGATACTTCCTTCAGAACACCGTTCACTATCAGAATTTGATTGTCTATGCCAAGCTCGCTTAGCTCTGTACTTGAACGCTCCGCTTCTGCAAGAGGTGTCGACTCCGGCCTAGACACCAAGACAAGAGTCGTCTTGCTTTTATCTGCAAGGTTGTCCACCGCATTCTTGTACATATCCCTCTTGTCCTCAAGTCCTGCAAGCTGGCCCAAGCACGAAGCTCCATGAGTGCTCTCGTCTATAAAGCTAGTCCACGCCGAAGGCAGCTCCAGCATCCTGAGTGTGTGCCCTGTAGGTGCAGTGTCGAATATTATATGGTCGTATTCAGACTCCACCTTCTTGTCGGTTATGAAGCTTGAAAACTGATCAAAAGCCGCTATCTCCACAGTGCAAGATCCTGAAAGCTGCTCTTCCATATTGGCTATCGCGATGTCTGGAAGCTTTCCCCTATAAGGTGCTATCACAGACTCCCTGTACTCTCTGGCGGCCTCTTCTGGGTTCAAGTTTGCAACTACAAGCCCTGGCACATCCTCGATTGCCACACCTTTTCCATCTAGCTCTTTCTCGAATACGTCCTGGAGGTTTGAAGCGGGATCGGTGCTTACAAGCAACACTCGCTTTCCGCTGTCAGCAAGGTTCACGGCTACAGCGCATGCAGTCGAAGTCTTTCCCACGCCTCCTTTCCCTGTAAAAAACAAGTATTTAGTTGGAACTATATTGTCTATATTGAAGTTTTTCAAGTTGAACGCCCCCTTTTGGCTAAGATTTTTCAGATTTCAGCAAGTCTTCATCTATTTCTAGAAAAGAACAGATCTCTTTGTTGCTAGGATAGCTCCCTATCTTCACTATCTCGCCATCCACCGTTGTGACTGGAAGTGACTCCACTCCTTTTTCGTTTATTATCTCGTTTATCTCCTCATGGACTACAAACTTGTCTGGATTCCCTGAAAGGTTGTACCTAGAAACCCTCACCCCGTTCTTTCTAAGGTTGTTTATTACTGTAGACATCCTGAGTAGCTCTGGGTCTACCGATGGACCGCATATCCCAGTCGGACAGCACATTGCCGGTTCAAAAATTATCATCTTTTTCATATTTAGCATCCTCCTCTGTACTTTTTGCAGACGCAGTCTTCCTTGTCGCTTGTCGTTGCTTTCAGAAAAGACATGGTGTCGTCTATAGTTTCTCTGTTAAGTGTGTACCTCATCCAAGCTCCGTCCCTTGTGGCATTTACAAGCCCACACTCCGAAAGTATTTTCATGTGGTAGCTAAGCGTCGACTGGGATATGCTGAACTCCTCAAGTATGTCGCAAGCACACATCTCTCCGCAGGACAATATGTCCAGTATCTTAAGCCTAGTTTCATCTGAAATAGCCTTAAACACAGCTATATGTTTTGAATACGCTTTGTCCATTTTGTCCACCTCCCTACATATTCATAAGTTTAAATCATATCGATAAGTTTCGATTTATTGTCTATATGATATCAACCATATCGAAAGTTGTCAATGTGATTGTTTGTATTTTTTAGCATACAAAAAGGCCGTCCTAAAAGACGGCCTTGATTCTAATCTAGATTTATTTCTGAATAAGTTTCACTATATCCTTTGTCATAAGTATTTTTCCAGTAGATACCACTTTCTCGTCTATGACTAGAGCAGGAGTAGACATCACGCCGTATCCGACTATCTCTCCCATGTCCTCGACTTTCACTACTTCAGCCTCGACACCGGTCTTCTCGATTGCTTCGTTTACATGTTCCAGCAGTAGTCCACATTTCTTGCATCCTGGTCCCAGTACTTTTATTATCATCTTCAACCTCTCCCTCATACCGAATTTTTTATATAAATAGATACCCAAAAACATTGAAAGCATAACCTATAACTACTATTCCAAAGGCCACTATTCCTATGAATATGAATAGCAACTTTCTCTTTACGACCCTGTTGAGCATTATCATAGATGGAAGCGAAAGAGCCGTAACCCCCATCATAAACGAAAGCGCCGTACCAATCCCGACTCCCTTCCCTACAAGAGCCTCAGCTATAGGTAGCGTTCCAAATATATCTGCATACATTGGTATCCCTACGATTGTGGCAACCAATACTGACCACCATTTGTCTTCTCCAAGTATCGCCGTTACTACAGGCTCTGGAATATAGTTGTGTATTGCGGCCCCTATCCCCACACCTATCAGAATATAGAGCCAAGCCTTATTGATGATAAAGACGACCTGCTCTTTGGCAAAGCTAAGTCTGTCACGCTTAGTGAGCTCCTCCTGTGGAAGTTCCGCTGTCTTGCCTTGATACACAAAGGATTCGACATACCTCTCGAGCTTCAGTTTGCTTATAAGCCCTCCGCCTATAACAGCAAGTATGAGTCCAACTATAACGTATGCTATGGCTATTTTCCAGTTGAATATGCTCGCAAGCAGTATGACCGATGCCAAGTCCACAAGCGGCGAAGATATAAGAAATGAAAAAGTCACCCCTATAGGGAGTCCTGCGTTTGTGAAACCTATAAAGAGCGGAATCGAGGAGCATGAGCAGAACGGCGTCACTGTTCCCAGAAGTGCAGCCAGTGTATTCGCAGTAATTCCGTTGAATCTCCCCAGAATCCGCTTAGTCTTTTCAGGCGGAAAGTAGCTCTGTATATACGATATTGTGAATATAAGTACCGACAGCAGTATGAATATCTTGGCCACGTCGTATATAAAGAAGTGGATACTTCCCCCAAGCCTGCTGTCCACATCAAGGCCGAATACATTTTCAACGAGTAGCCTTACAAGGTCGCTGAGCCAAGTCATCTTTAAGAGTGTTTCGTTTAGCCAGCTGAATATTTCCATTTCAATCACTCCTTAAAACTGGATTTCAGGTCTGCATCTATATCTCCGAAGAACGACTTCAATAGTCCGAAAGCTTCAGAGTCTATGGTATATCTCATCCACTTTCCGTCCTTCCTTCCATTGACTAGACCACTTTCTATCAAAGCTTTCATATGGTATGAAAGCGTCGGCTGTGTTATGTGAAACTCTTCCAAGAGCTTACAGGCGCACAGTTCCCCTTTGGAGAGCATGCTGAATATCTTCACTCTTGTTTCGTCCGACAATGCTTTCATGAGTTTAGCGTATGTTTCAAAGTTTTTTTCCATGAAGTCAACTCCTTATAATACATAGATAATTATCTATGTATATTATATTCTTCATATTGATATTTGTCTATATGTTTTTTAGTAAAAAAGACCGCCTCTTCAGACGGCCTAAACTTTTCTGTACTATCTCCAAACATAAGACGTCATGGATATGGAGCCCATAAGGCATTTATCATTGTATACTTCCACTTTTTCATCTTTTTCTGAAGCTCCTAGTGCATATAGCAGAGGGTAGTAATGCTCCGGCGTCTTGAAAGCAAGTCTTGCCGAGTCGCCTGCACTCTCGTAGCTTATAACTTTTTCATGGTCTCCAGCGACTATGCTCTCTTTTATATAGTTGTCGAAATCGTAGGCCCAGTCATAGCCACTTTGCATGCTCCAGTTTACCTTCGAGAGATCGTGCACAATATTCCCGCTCCCAAATATCAAAACGCCTTCTTCTCTAAGGGGTTTCAATATCCTTCCCAGTTCATAGTGCGATCTGCTGTCCTTTTTCATATCTATGCTGAGCTGAACTACAGGAATATCTGCCGAAGGATACATATGGACAAGCACAGACCAGGTGCCGTGGTCTATCCCCCAGCTATTGTCTACTTCCACCTTCATATCCTTTAAGTTCTTCACGCGGTTTGCCAATTCCGGCGATCCCTTGGCGCCGTATTTTAGCTCATAAAGCTCCTTTGGAAATCCGTACATGTCGTACACGGCCCTTGGAGACTCTTCGTCGTTTATCTTCGTATCCTTGGTGTACCAATGCGCCGATATCGACAGAATCGCTTTCGGCCTAGGTATGCTTTCGGCGATTTCCCTCCATCCCGCGTTGAACTCGTTTTTCTCTATGGCGTTCATTGGAGATCCGTGTCCTACAAAAACCACAGGCATTTTTCCCATGTCTATCCCCCCTAAGAATATTGTAAAGCTATCTCTTCAGTTCCTTCTTGAGATTGTACTCAAACAGCCCATGTTCACTGCAATGTGTGTAGAGCTTGCTTCCGCTCATTCTGGGAATTCTGACCTCTGCATTCTGTTCAGGGTACAGCTTCGCCAAAATCACCTTGTCGTAAGACACAAGGGCCATAAAGGAGATGTAGTGAGACTTTTTCATATCGTGGTTCATAGCTACGTAGTAGTCGCTTTCCATTTCCTCTACCGAAATTCCGTGTAGCTCGTCTCCTGCTTTCGGCTCCAACGGCTCCATCTTCCTCCCGCAGCACGACAGCTCTGCAACTCCCGTGCTTGTCATCAAGTTATCGCATTTTGTACATGTGTAAAATTTCAGTCGCTTCATATTTCCTCCTTTTATCTCGCTCTCGCCTAAATCTCCATCTAGCAACCTGTCTATATTTACCCCTAGAGCGTTTGAAAGCTCATTCAGGAGCGACACATCTGGAAGCCCCAGGCCTCTCTCCCACTTGGAAACCGTCTTGTCGCTTATATTCATAATCTCGGCTAGCTCTCTCTGCGTCATATTCTTTTCCTTCCTCAAAGAGCACAAAAGCTCTCCAGCTCTTTTCAAGCTCAAAAAATCACCTCCAAAATCTGAACTCAAACTCGTTTCAACTACAATTCTATATCTGCACTCGACTAAAATCAATCTACGCTCCGTAGAGTTCACTTTGCCTTCTCTTCCAGCCACTCCTTGAATTCTTCCATTTGACGGCTGTCAAGTTCTCCTATGCCATATACAAATATATGAGTATAGTTTCCGCCGTCTATAAACTCCTTCAGCCTCCAGAGTCCTATGTTGTGGTAAGTGGGATTGCTTCCCGCAGCTCTAAATCTCTCCAGTGACTTCGGATCGCTAAGGTCGATCACACTGGCCTTAAGCGTCTCCACGTCTTTCTCTATATACACCTCTTCACCCTCTTTGAAGGTGTGATTCATGACCATGGACCATTGATATTCCTGCCAGTATTTCACACTCTCGTACCACTCTATATTTATCCTGTCCGGGTCCGAAAACTCCACCATAACTTTTACTAAGCTATCCAGCTTTTCTTTGAAATTCATATGAATCCCTCCCCATCTTATTATTCTTAGTTATACCCATTTTAGTTTGCCATATCTCTATTCTAAATCCACGGTTTCACGTATAATAAAATTATTGAAATTCGGAGGGAGTTGTCTATATGGAAAGTTTAAAGTCCTGCGGAGCTATAGTGTTCAGATGTTTAGAAAGCAAGAAAGTATACAGCGAAAAGCTTGAAGTTCTATTGGTCAGATATGGCCAGCACCACTGGGGCTTTCCAAAAGGCCATGTCGAGGGCTCTGAATCAGATGAAGATACAGCCCTCAGGGAGATAAAAGAGGAGACAGGCTTGGACGTCGTTCTGGACACCTCTTTTCGCAAAGTTACAAACTACAAAAATAGAGGCGGAAGGTTGAAGTGGAATGTCTTCTTTGTAGGAGAACCTAAGTCTCCGAATAGCCCTCCTGTTCCACAGCTGAGCGAAGTATCCGACGCAAAGTGGTTCGACGCATTCGCCGTAGAAAGCCTGGTCACTTTTCCAGGTGACTACGAGCTGTACCTTGAGGCATTGGAGCACTATTGCTCATTTCCAAAATAGTTGAGTACAAAAAGCCTCCCGTTTTAGGCCGGGAGGCTTTTTTAAATATTCCAATTTGACAGCCAACACTTGAACGTTTTCGAGTAAAGAGGCTTGCTGAAGTAGTATCCTTGAACAAGGTCGCATTTTTGATTTTTCAAAAACTGTATATGCTGCTCAGTTTCTGCGCCTTCAGCTATAGTCTGAAAACCTAGATTGCGAGCCAGTGTGATTATAGATGAGACTATGTCCTCGCTTTTTTCGTCTTCCCCTATCTCCTGGACAAAGGATTTATCTATTTTAAGATGATCTATAGGAAAGTCCTTTAGATATTTAAGCGAGCTGTATCCCGTGCCAAAGTCGTCTATAGAAACTTTCACTTTCATCTCTTTGAGCTTTTTCAGCTGGTCGATTACAGTTCCGGCATTGGAGGCAATAGACTCTGTTATCTCAAGTACAAGCTGGCTCGGGTCGATTCCCGTAGTCCTTATAGTCTCCTGAAGATGCGGTATAAAATCTATGTGGTAGAATTGGTATGTCGACACGTTAACTGACATTTTCACATCTCTGACTCTCAAGTCTTTCCAGTCTGCAAGCTGTCTACAGGCTGTCTCTATGACCCATTTCCCAATCTCAATTATAAGTCCGCTGTCCTCTGCTATGGGGATGAAGTGACTTGGCGGTACAAGTCCAATTTCTTCATTTTCCCACCTCAGGAGAGCTTCCACCCCGTATACACTGTAGTCGCTGATATCTATCTGAGGCTGATAAGCCAAGAAAAGCTCTTCTTTCTGTAATGCATTTTTCAGCAAAAGCTCTGTCTTTAAGAGCTGGTTGTCAATCTCGTCCGCTACATCCTGGTAGAGGGTGAAGTGATTTCTACCGTGACGCTTGGAAAAATAAAGCGCATTGTCAGACTTTTTAAGCAATGTGTCTATGTCGCTTCCATCCTCTGGACATAGGCTTACACCTATGCTTGAGGATATGGATATTTCAATTCCGTTCACTATAAAGGAGTTTTTAAACAAGTTCTGAATCATCGTCACAAAGTGATGTATCTCGCCTTTGCTTTTAGATTCAAACGATATAATATATTCGTCTCCCCCATATCTAAAGAGGTCGGCATTATGCGGAATGTACTTGAGAAGCCTCTCTGAAACAGCTTTTAGCAACTGGTCACCTACTTCATGACCCCAGCTGTCATTTACAGACTTAAACCTGTCCAAGTCTATCATCAGTATTGCAAACGAACGATCTCCCTTCACTAGCGCCTCTACATGACCTTGAAATGCATATTGATTTGGAAGCCCTGTCAGATAGTCACGGTAGGCCATATCACTCAGCCTTTTCTCTATATTTTTCTGCATAGTTATATCCTTTCCAATGCAGTGTATCCCAACAACTTGGCTATCCAGTATTATAGGGATTACAGTTATGTGGAGGTCAACTATCTCTTTTTTCTTGTTGTACATCGCCGTCTCGTACTGTATGGCTTTTCCCTTCAATGCCTTGCTAAACTCGTTTAAAGTAAATTCCTTGTATTCGGATACAATGTGTGGCAAAAATGGTCTCCCCAATAGCTCTTCAGATGAATATCCCATCAGCTTTTCAGTGGCGCTGTTCATAAAAGCAAAATTCCCATCCAGATCAAACGTCACAACTGCGTCCACATTGTTTTCAAAGAGAGATCTGTATCGCTGTTCGCTTTCTTGGAGCTGATTTTCAATCTCCCTGTCTTTTGTAATATCTCGTGCATTTCCGTATACTCCAACCACTTCCCCACCGTCTAGAATTGGAATTGCAGTTATATATACTATGATCTTCTCGCCATATTTAGTGCAAAGTTTGATTTCGAACTGAACCACTTTGCTTTCCAGAACTTTTTTAAACTTCTGCTGTGTAGTATAAATATCAGCTTCGTGTATAAACTCTGTATAGTGCATTCTCAGCATCTCTGACTTTGAATACTTTAAAAGCTTTTCACCTACGAGGTTTACGCTTGTCATATACCCTTCTCTGTTTATTGTGTAGTTGAAGTCCGGTCTGTGTTCAAAGATAGATTCACTTTGAGTATGAAGCCTTTCTAATTCTCGCTCAAGCTCATATTCTCTAGAGGCATCTTGAACTAAAATCAGCTTTAACCCCTCTTCACTTTCTGTATCTATTTTTGATATCTTTACATACGTAGGAACTTCCTCTCCATCTTTCAGCTTGGCCATACATTCAATGTCTACAAAACCTTCATTCAATCTATTTTCAAAACAAGCGTCAAATAGATCCACAGGATTCTCTCCCAAAAGTTCACGCTCTAGACACTTAAAACTTTTTTCAAATGCTGTGTTGAGACTCAGAATTTCAAAACTATTTTCAAAGTTTTTCGACACCAATATCGCTGGCGTGGGAAGTTTATGTATAAATTCAACCAAGCCTGCTTGATTGAGTTTGTAATTTGAACTCATTTTAGAAGCCACCCTTTCAAACCAAGTATACTTATGTACATATTCGTGAATAACAATTATATCATATTTCCAAGCTACTACTAGCTCAATCTAGAAGCTCTAGAAATCAAAAAAGTTCTAGTCGAGATAAACTCGATTAGAACTTTTTCAATCAACTCTGCTTCTATTTAACTACATATACCTTCATCGACTTGACTCCGAAGCTTCTCACAAGCGAAGAGTCCATAAATATGTCTATCTTGTTTCCCTTTATAGCTCCCCCTGTGTCCTCTGCCACTACAAATCCGTATGGAGTTCCGTCTGCGTACTCTATATAGAGCTTTGTTCCAAGCGGTATGACGTTTCTATCCACCGCTACAACTCCCGGCCTAAGCTTTGTCCCGAGCGACGTGAGTCCTGCCCATCCGCCGTTTTCTGCAGCCGAGTCTCCGTAAGCTGTAGCCCTCATGACCACCTCTTGTCCAAGCACGGCAGCTCCAGAACTGGACTTAGGCTTTCCAAGCCCAAGATTTTCGTTAGTCTCTATTGTGACTGTGCTTGTATCTCCATTCCATCCGACCTTGGCCCCAAGGCTTTCTGATATAAACCTCACAGGCACCAGTGTCCTACCGTTTACAGCCATAGCTGGCTGATCTAAGCATATATTCGTTCCGTTCACTTTTGCAACTCTAGATCCTAAAGTGAGCTTAACCTCTGCCTGATTCAGCTTTACAGTTACAGATTTTGTCTGGCTGTTCCAGCCCACCTCTGCCCCCATATTTTCAAACACAGCTCTCGCTGGCACCAGTGTTCTACCGTTCATAACGGCTGGAGCCACATCCGTGCTTATCTCTGCATCATTTACAACTATAGATATATCTCCGCTTGCCAAAGAAAAAGAACTCAACGCAAGCATAGATAAAAATGTCAACACTATTACTCTAAGTTTTTTCATCTCAACTCTCCTAACATAGTTTAACCTGATTGTTTTCCACTACTGCATTTTATAAAATTTTCACCACTTTGTCAAACTATATTAGCTTTTGTGTCATTTTTTCGTCATAAATAAGCATAAAAAAACCTCGGCAGGCAAGTTTTCATGCCAGCTGAGGTTTTCTATATTTTTTCACTTTCTATTCCAAAGTCAAAACTACGAGTTCAGGCCTGTTGAATATCCTCAGAGGAAAAGCGCTGTTTCCAAGCCCTCTGCTTACGACCATGGTTGTACCGCCCTCTGAATACGTTCCAACGTCGTACTCAGGAAACAGACCTTGGTTAGGTGCGATTAACCCTCCTACAAGTGGTAACCGTATCTGTCCACCATGTGCGTGGCCTGAAAAAACCAAGTCCACTCCTTGTTCACTGTAGAACTCCATAAGTTCAGGTCTATGTGAAAGCAAAATCTCAAGCTTTTCTTCTTCCAGCGTTTCAGACAAGTATGATCCCATGTCTTTTACATTGGCTTCCTCCAAGTAACTCTCCATATCAAACGCAGGATCCATAACTCCAACTATAGTCAATTCTTGTTCACCCTTTTTATAGACCGCCGATTCATTGTCCAGAACTACAACGCCTTTTTCTTTTAGAGCTTTTTTAATTTGGCTGTAACTACCAGACCAGGCTTCATGGTTTCCGGACACATAGTAGACTGGGGCTATCTGGACTGCCTGAGAAGCAAAATCCACCGCTGTTTCAAGGTCATACCTTCTTCTGTCTATTACATCCCCAGTAACTACGATTATATCAGGTGAAATAGCTCTTATTTTTTCAATTATATGGGACTGTTTCTGTCCAAATTCCTTGTTGTGAAGGTCAGATACCTGAAGCACCTTAAACCCTTTAAGTGATTCGGAGACCAGCTCGCTCTTGTAGCTGTAATCCGAGATAACTATGCTGTTATTTTGCCATGTGAAAAAAACTGTAGCAATTACAGCTACTATGCCAACAGCGACTAATTGCTTCCGCCTTTTAGTTTTCAACTGCAATTTGCTGTCCACTAATCTTTCTGCTCTATCTCTGTAACGCATTCCGTCTTAAGCTTTTCAACTAGAAACTGAAGCCCGTCTACTACGTTGGGCCTTATATCTCCTCCGATTAGAACGTACATTATATCGTCTCCCACGTCTAAAGTCCCCTCGTTGAGCCAGGCTCTCACATAGAGTATTCCAGCTCTCTGCTTTGTCTCCTCTACAGCTCTTTCGACTTTCTCAGCGTCGAAGGAGAACTCCATTCCCACTACAGATGATCCGTCGTCTACCCCGTTTCTCACTTTCGCCTTAGGAGTCTCCCTGACAGTTCCATTGTGGAACAAGTACATTCCCACCTCTGAAGCCCTATGGTCAGACTTCGCCTCTCTTATCCACTTGTCCATAGAAGGAGAGGGCTTTTTTACAATTTTATCTGTCATACTATCACCTCCATTGATCAGTATCATATATTATATCACTTTCGAGGGCTTGTTACTTCACACACACAGCTATCATAATGTAGTACTTCTTGTCCGCTTTTGGAATCTCTATGGCTTCGCTTGACTGATTGTACATCTCAAGCGATTTAAAGGGACTGAGCACCTCTAGAAATTCCTCTTCCCGGTACTGGTATACATGGAACGGACAGGTACAAGGCTCTCCTTTTCCCCTTCCGAACGGTGTCGAGACTATGAATTTTCCTCCTGGCTTCAGCAGGTTATAAATGTTATCCACAAAAATCTTGTCGCCTTCAAAATGCTCTATAGTCTCAAAGCTTATTACAGTGTCGAACTGCCCGTATACTCTATGCAGATTCCTGTTCAGCGCATCGTCTACATAATAGCTTGTATTGCTGTAGCTGTAGTGCTCCTTGGCGTACTCTATCGACTCCTCAGATATGTCTATCCCCACTATCTCCTCCAGCCCGTCATTTCCTGTGCGGAGCAGTTCCAATCCATATCCGGAACCACATGCTATATCCAGCACTCTTCCCTTTGCAAACTGCCTGGCGAACTCGTACCTGGCTATATGCTCCAAGAGCAGTCCATTCTGGGGATCCATCTTTTTGGGTATTACCCTCTCTCCTGTATACTCCATTTTCCTCACACCTTTTCTTCGAAATAGCCTATATAGAAATATTAGCATATTTAAAGCTTTTCGAGGTATTTCTAGTCTACTTTAAGTAGTTTCATTATATGTTTCTTGTACAGTGCAAATTCATCGCTCCAGAGAAAATCTTCATGTCTAGGTTTTTCAACATCTATAATTAGCTCTTCCTCAATCCGTCCAGGCTTCCCTGTCATGATATATATTCTGTCTGAAAGCATTAAAGCTTCGTCTATATCATGTGTTATAAATAGAGTCGTAAGCTTAATCTCCTTCATGACTTCCATATACCAGCTGTGCATATTCACCTTGGTTATAGCGTCCAGAGCGCTGAAAGGCTCGTCTAGAAGTGCAACTTCCTTAGAGAAAAGGTAAGTTCGGAGAAGCGCAACCCTCTGGCGCATGCCTCCAGACAGCTGATCTGGATACTTGCTCTGGCTTCCCTCTATGTTGAAAACACCGAAATAGCTATCTGCCTTTCTTAAGGCCTCAGACTTCTTCTCCCCCTTTATCAGAAGGGGAAGCACCGCATTTTCCAGTACAGTCTTGTGCTGAAGCAGAAGGTCCTTCTGGAGCATATAGCTCACTCTTCCGCACACTCCAGATATATCCTCACCGTCCAATACCACTCTGCCGGAGTCTGGAGCAAGAAGCCCCGATATCACGTTGAAGAGAGTTGTCTTTCCTACGCCGCTAGGCCCTAGAACAGAGACTATCTCCCCCTTCTCCAGTTTGATCGATATATCCTTTATGACATCTTCCTTCCCGTAGCTTTTCGATACATTCTCTACAGCAAGCTTTAACATAGAGCACTCCCCTTTGAAAGTTTATTCTGGAAGGTATTCATTGGTGAATCCAAATCCAGGCGATATCTCTTTTTCCACAAGCTCTCCATCCCAAAGCCATTTGTAAAATCCGTCCCATCTGCTCTTGTCTATTACTCCCCATTTTTCAGCATCCGATTTATACTCTTTGGCAATCCACTTCTGACTTTCCATCACAAGCTCTCTGTCTAGCTCAGGGCTGGCCTTTAGGAGTATCTCCGCAGCCTCTTCAGGGTTTTCTGCAGCATATTCATATCCCTTGGAAACAGCCTCTAGAAACGACTTTGTCTCAGCTTCATTGCTCTCCATATAGCTGTTGTTTCCTATTATGATAGGGCTGTAGTAGTCCAGCACGGGGTCTATATCCTTGAATGCGAAGAAATCAGTCTCCACGCCTTTGACCTTGGAAGCTATTCCATCCCAGGCATAGTAAACCCATACAGCGTCTATATCCGACTTAAGAGCTGTCACCACATCTGTCACAGTGCTAGGGACCATCTCTATAGATTCGTAGTCTCCTCCGTCCGACTCCACAACCGACTTTATTATGGCCTTCTCGACCGGCACATCCCATGTCGCGTATGTCTTTCCGCCCATTCCAGACGGCGTATCCATTCCATTTCCCTTAAGCGATATTATGCCCGAGGTGTTGTGTTGAAGTATCGCCGCTATTGCAGTGACAGGAAGCGGACTGTCTGAGGCAAATGCCGGCGCTATGGTGTCCTGAAACGATATCCCGAACTGGGACTTCCCTGAGGCCACAAGGCTGTCTGCGCCTCCTTCAGGCGGCTGCACTATCTCTACTTCTATCCCCTGCTCTTCAAAATATCCCTTTTCCTGGGCTACGTAGAGCCCTGTATGGTTTGTGTTCGGAGTCCAGTCAAGCACCAGACTTACCTTCTCCAACTCTCCACTCTTCTCTTTCTCGCTTCCGCAAGCCGACATCGAAATCGTCATGGCGATTGCTAAAAATGCTGAAATTATCTTTTTCATATTTTCTCTCCTCTACAGTTTATTTTCTTCTTTTGCCCAAGGCATACAGGCTTTTTTAAGCACAGACACAAGCTTCATCAGCAGAAGACTTATACACGACACAAGCAGTATTACCGCGAACATCTTGTCAAAAGAATAGGACTTCTTCACCCTTATCATATAGACTCCCAGCCCCTCAAATCCTCCAAGCCATTCAGATATTACAGCTCCAACCACAGAGTAGGACACGGCTATTCTAAGTCCTGCAAAAAAGTATGGGATGGAGCTCGGAAGCTTTATATGCCTGAACATCTGCCAGTCTGTGGCGTTCATGGCCTTTAGCAGCTCTATGGCGTCTGAATCAGCCGACTTAAGACCGTCTAGAAGTCCCACGGTTATAGGGAAAAACGTAACTATGACCACCAGCGCCACCTTCGGAGCCATTCCGTATCCCATCCAGAGCACTAGAAGAGGCGCAATAGCCACTGTCGGTACCGTCTGTGTTATAACCAGTACAGGATAGAATGCCTTATAAAAAGCTCTGTACCTGTCCATAAGTACGGCCACAGCGAATCCAAGCGCCACCCCAACCCCTAGGCCGTAAAAGGCCTCTAGCAGAGTTATCCTGGAGTTTTCCACAAGAAGCGGAAGCTCCGATATAAAGGCCGAAATCACATCTCCTGGAGATGGAAGCATGTGTTCAGGCACAGTCCCTGTGTATGACAGTACTTGCCACACCGCCAATAGCAGTGCTATTGCAATGTACTTTGAAGCGCTATCTATGATGCTTTGAAACTTTCTGGTCAATTGTCAGGATGCCTCCCTCCGGCTTGAAGCTTATCTTCACGTAGGACATAACAGACGGACATCCTGATTTTACAGCTATGTACTGGCACTCCTTAATCAGCTCCATAAGCTCCTCGAACTCTCCCTCCACTGTCGTCTCGAACGATCCAACATAGTAGCTTAGACCAGTCTGCTCTATATGTGCTATCACCTGGTCTACTATTCTGCACACCTCGCTGTCTGTCTCCACCTTCGGAAGTACCTGTATCGCTATGCTTGCATTCATATTCAATCTCTCCTCTCTAAATTATAAAATCCCCTCCGGGAATATCCGGAGGGGATTAAAAATAAGCGTACCAATCCTGTAGCTGCCGCCACAGAATACAATTCACCAATATAATCCCTACGCTAGAATTACCCAGATCAGGTTAGACGGTTAGAAAGATCTCTATCTTTCCTCTCAGCCTGCTTCGCAGGCACCCGTAATGTATATTAACAATATCCTATGACTAATTATTTGTCAAGGATATAAACTCTACTCAACGGCATCTTTTACAGCTTCCATTATGCCATCGCTGCTGTAGGTAGCTCCTGAAACAGCATCCACTTCCAAAGACTGCGTATCTATTATAGATCCCACAACCCCACTTTCCGCCCTCACCAGAAATTTCTCGTCGTCCTGGCTGTCTAAAACTTCTATGTCGGTTATAAGACCGTTTTCTACTACGACAGATACTCTTGTCTCTCCTCTGAACCCGATTCCGGTGCCTTCATAAATTCCATCCTTGTAGATTCCTTCAGGCTCAGCTGTTTCAGCAGGCTCCTCTTTAACTTCGCTGTCCTCGCTGTAACCGGAGCTTTCTGAAGTCTCTTTTTCTGAAGTCCCTATAGGGGTATCTGTCTCGGCGTTTTTCGTCTCAAGGCTTTTTTTCAGGATGGAGTTGCCTCCTAATATCACCCCTGAAATCAGAGCCACTGAAACAAGAACCACCGCAAGGTGATTTGCTTCCTTGCCGAGAACTGTCAGCCTTGTGTTTGACTTTCTGCAAGCATCTATGCACTTCAAGCAGTCTATGCACTCTCCAGAGTGTATTTCATCGTGCTTGCTCATATCTATCCCCATGCTGCAGTTATTTGTGCACAGCTTGCAAGAGCTTGAGCTGCACTCTTCCCTATTTTTCCTTATAAATATCATCCTGAGCCTTGAGCCCAGTGCAAATATAGCCCCCGTTGGACAGAGGTATCGGCAGAAAAACCTCTCTATAAATGCCGATGTCAGCAGAATTATAATCATGATTACAGTTCCTGGTAGAAAGCTTTCAAATAGAAGCTTCAGGCTTTCGATCCCTGGGTCAGATGAAATAACCCCGAAAGCATCTATCGGATTATATCCCAGTGCCGGACTCATCTCAATCGTCCATATAAATATCACGGCAAGCAGAAGAACTGCATACTTAAGCTTTTTCAGCGCAGCATCTACCCCCGCTGGAACTTTCGTCTTTCTCTTTCTAAACATCCCTGCCAACTCGAAAATCCAGTCCTGTAGCGCCCCAAATGCGCACATCCATCCGCAGAAAAACCTTCCCAGAAAAACTGTGGCCAAGACCACCATCACAGCCAGCGCAACTTCTGGAAAAAACTCCGAAATATCCGCCGTCTGATGAAATATCCCCATATAAAGACTCTTTATCCCCGAGTAAACCGCCACGAATATCCCTGGAAAAGCTGCAAAGAACGCCAGCTGAACTATCTTTCTTGCAAGCTCTGTTTTTGATAGACTTTTCATTTTCTCCCCCTCCAATCATGTTCACTTTTATACTACATCAGAATTGTGAATTTTAAGTGAACATATGACGGAATCTCCTGTCAGTCTTTACTGTTGTAAGATAACTTCAGTAACACCGGGGTTATAATAGAGCTGGCTATAACTAAGAGTATTATCACAGGAAATATATCAGAACTTATGGCTCCTAGCATGACGCCACTGTTGGCAACTATAAGGGCCACTTCGCTCCTGGCGGACATACCGACTCCCACTTTAAGAGAGTCGGAATTTGAAAATCCGCTTATCTTCGCTCCCAGTCCGCACCCTATCACCTTCGATACGATTGCTATCAATAGAAGCATCAGCCCGAAGTATATCATCTTCGAGTCTATCGACTTCAGGTTGCTCGATATTCCTATGCTTGCAAAGAAGACCGGAGTAAGATATAGATATGAAAGCTCATCCACTCTTTCGTATATATATTCAGACTGGTCTGTGTTGAAGAACACAACCCCAGCTATAAAAGCTCCCGTTATATCAGCGATGCCGAAGAAATGCTCCGATATGAATGCCATCATAAAGCAGAATGAAAGCGCTATTATGGGGAATCTTCTCTTCTTGGAAAGTCCGTCCGAGTAGGTCTGAAACACCTTGTGGAAGGCCAGTCCTACAATTCCGGAGAAAACGAAGAAGGCCACTATCTTGACCAGAACTCCGGCCATAAGACTCCAAAGACCTGACGAGCTAGAGCCCGATGCAAACCCAGATATAGCTGCAAGCAGCACTATACTTATCACATCGTCTATGAGTGCGGCGGTCACTATGGCAGTCCCAACTTCGCTTTTAAGTTTCCCCATTTCCTTCAGCGTCTCTACCGATATCGATACCGAAGTGGCTGTCAGAATGGTTCCTATGAATATATTCCTCATAATCGAAGCACTGTCCAATCCGAGCATAAACACATACGATACAATAAATCCCATAACCATCGGAAACAGTACTCCCAGCATAGCCACTAAAAGCGCGGTTTTTCCGCTACTTTTTATTTTGTACAAGTCCACCTTCAGCCCTGCTGCGAACAGAATCAGTATGACGCCAAGTTCTGCCGTCTGCTTTATGAAGTCTGTGTCCATGACGGCGTCCAGCACTGAAGGACCTAGAATTAGCCCTGCAATCAGCGCTCCTACCACCTGTGGCATATGTACCTTCCTGGAAAGAAGCCCAAGGGCCTTCGTGCTTATAAGTATAAACGATAAGTCAAGCAAAAATCTGGAGCTGTTCATAGTAGCGCCTCCTTGAAGCCTTTTCTATAACTTTACCCATAATATACAATCCCATAACATTATTTTACAAAAGCCTAACCGTTTCATACTTTTTTTCCGAGCTAAAAAACAGTAGTCTAAACACATGAAATAGAATCAAGGGGGGGTTAAAAGTGAAAACACACAGGAACAGGGATATCTCCAAAATAAAAGATGACGTTAGCGCAAGAATAGCTGTTTGCATGGAGCTGTGCTCCGCGATAAACGGACACGCCGAGACAATACGGTCTATCAGCCAGAGAAATCTAGATGCTCTACATAACTTAAAATCATGAATAAGTGCAGCAAGGGCCCTCAGGGTCCTTTTTTATTTTATATATTATACAAAAAAGCTTGATTTTTTTCTCGAAAAGTTTAGAATATAGATATAGTTTATCCATCATAGATATTTATTATCTATATTCAAAGGAGGTTTGTGTATGAAACTTAAAAATGGATTCGAGCAGGCTGTATGCATAATAGCACTTCTGGCCACTCAAGATGTGAGTATACCTGTGTCTTCGCAGGTGATAAATAAGATGCTGGAGGCCTCGCCTACATATCTCAGGAAGATATTCAGAAAGCTAGTTGTGGCGGATCTTGTGAAGTCTGTTCCTGGAAACAACGGAGGCTTCACTCTGTCTAAAAGTCCCGAGGAAATATCTCTGCGCCAAGTTGTAGAGTCTCTGGAGGGCCCTATAAGCACCTATCCAGACACTGGACTTGCAGACAAGGTCTTTAAGAATATGCAGTCTGGCGCCAACTTGCTTCCGAAGCCTGGCGATTTGGTGCTTAAGGAGGCTTTTCTGGAGGCAGACAAGCTCTGGCTGAGCGCCTTGGAGCAGAAAAGCGTAAAGAGCTTGATACAGACAGCGCTTGGACTCGACTATATTCCAATTGTAGACTGGAACGAAACAGATACAGAAGGCGAACTCTTGATCAGAAAGGTGTTGAATAGAATAAATGGGAACATTTAAAAACGAGTGGAAGAACATATTCAAAAACAAGCTGATGCTTGCAACTTGTATAGCCATAGCCTTTATACCGTTGCTTTACTCCTCTTTTTTCCTAAAGTCGGTCTGGGATCCGTACGGACATACCGAAAACCTCCCAGTGGCAGTGGTGAATGAGGACAAGCCTGTGAAGTTCAGAGGAAAATCTGTAGATGTGGGGAACTCGGTTGTGGAAAACCTTAAAGAAAGCAAGAGCATGAACTGGTCATTTGTGGACTCAAAGACGGCCAAGTCTGGGCTTGAGAAAAACGACTACTACATGATTGTAACGATCCCTTCAGACTTCTCCAGAAACGCAACTTCCATACTGGACGAATCTCCAAAGCAGATGGAAATCAGCTATGAGACAAACGGGTCTCTCAACTTTATAGGCAGGCTTATGGGGCAGTCCGCCGCAAAGGAGCTTAAGTCGGAGGTCTCTAAAAAGGTCACCTCCGCATATGCAGATGCGCTCGTAGATCAGTTTGCTGAGATCGGAGACAGCCTTGAAGCGGCGGCAGACGGAGCTAGTACGCTTGACTCAGGTACTTCTAAAATCGTCGATGGAGAAAAGAAGCTCAAGTCTGGAATAGAGAAGCTTTCAGAGGGTACTCTTACTTTTAAAGACGGGGCTGACAGCTTTGACAGCGGGCTAGCCATGTATGTTCAAGGTGTTTCTCAAGCAAATGACGGAGCAGCAAAGCTGAGTGTTGGAGCTCAGAGCCTTTCCGATGGACTTGGAACTCTTAAGTCTCAAGTTGCTGCCATACCTCAAGGGGCCAAAAAGCTAAGTGACGGCTCATCTCAGCTTGCGTCAGGACTAGTCAGCGCAAAGTCCGCCACTTCAAAGCTTTCATATGGGCTTTCGGAGCTGGACCAAAGCCTCAAGACTTTAGACAGCAGACTACAGTCTTCATCAGGACTTGAACAGATTCAGCCTTTGCTTGAAAATCTGAGTCAGAACCCAGCTCTGTTCGCATCGCTGTCCTCCGAGGAGCAGGCTGCTGTGCTGAAAGCCTCTTATTCGGCAGTTTCAAGTCTAGGTGAGATAAAAAGCGCAGTTCCAAAACTGTCTGAGGGAGCTTCAAGAGCAAGCGAAGGAATGTCTTCTCTCGACTCGAATATGGCTGTTCTAGCTTCAGGCGCCCAAGGCCTTTCAGATGGCACCTCAAAGCTAGAGCAGAGCATGCCGGAGCTTCTCTCAGGGATAGACGCCCTGAAGTCTGGGTCTGACGAGCTTCTGTCTGGTGCACAATCGCTTTCAAGCGGTACCCAAACACTTGACTCTAAAGGCTCGGAGCTGAAAGCTGGGTCTAACAAGCTTTTAGGCGGAGCAGATCAGCTTAAGTCTGGATCTTCAGAGCTTTCAAACGGCTCAGTGGCCTTGGACTCTGCACTTTCGGAGCTTAAGTCTGGAACGGGTGAGCTGTCTGAAAAGCTCAAGGAAGGTTCTTCAGAACTAAACTCAGTCAAGCTAGGCGAGCAGACGGTCGACCAGATATCCTCCCCTGCCCATATATCCGAGCTGGAGTACAGCCATGTTCCGAACTACGGGCATGCACTGGCGCCTTATGTTATGTCGCTTGCCCTTTTCATAGGATGTCTTGTGTTCAACTCCATCTTTCCTATACGAAGCATGCCAGAGTCGGCTCGCACAAGCTCTTCATGGTATCTTGGACGATTCGGAGTCGGGCTTACGATAGCCACTTTTATGGCGCTTATAGAGGGTGGCTTGATGATAGCCTTGGGACTTGAAGTAGACAGCACGCTGAAGTTCTTTTCAATGCTTGTGCTCACGGCCATCTGCTATATGTCAATAGTTATGACGCTTTCCATGGCGCTCGACAACCCTGGAAGGTTTCTGTCCATGCTACTCTTGATAGTTCAGCTTGGAGGGTCTGGCGGCACTTTTCCTATAGAGCTTACAAACAGATTCTTCCAGACGATACACCCTTACCTTCCTATGAGCTATTCAATCTACGGACTCAGGGAGGCTATAACTGGCGGTATCGGAGCAAGCTCGTTCTACACAAGCGTCGAAGTCCTGCTGGGGATATTCCTGCTCTTTGCCACTGTGCTTTTCTTTGTTATGAAAAAGCTCTTTGGCGGAGACTCCCCTGGCAAAGCTTGCACTGAATCGTAGTAGCACGAATTAAAAAACCACTGTCGCACAATTCACTTGCGACAGTGGTTTTTTATTTGCATATCTTTAATTCAATTGGCCCTTGAGTTTCTTCTAGAGAGCATCAGCCCTATAGTCAGGAAAAGCACCGCAAATGCCAGCTGTGCAGCCAGCTCATATCCCATGTCCCCAATCGAGCTTGCATCTCTGTTGTTCAGCCTTATAAAGTAGTAAGTAGGGAAGAACTTTGCCACTGCAAGCACTCCTTTTCCCAAAAACTCCTGCGAGATAAACACCCCCGATATAAAGGCCATACCCAGCGAGAATACATTGCTTATTCCGTTCTTTATAAACCTGTTTCTGGTCATATTGTTTACCAAATAGGTAAAGCAGAGTATAGAGAACGAGAAAACCACTGTATTTATCATGTATTTTGAGAAATCCACTTTCGCTATATCTCCGCCCCTTAAAACCACCGCTCCCAGTATAAAGATGGAAGTGATTGCGACTGCCACTGTAAGCTGTCCTAGGTATACCTCTGTATTGAACTTGGAGAGCTTCACGGATGATATTTTTCGCCTGTCCTCTATGCGCTCCTCCCTGAAGTCGCTCATAACATACCCTATAGTGGCTATATATATCGCCGTTATCACATAGCTCATAAAGTTGAAGTACTGGTTAAACCATGCATCCGCTCCACCGTTCTTGGAGCCACCGCCTATAAGCTTGACCTCCGACTCTTCCCTAAGCGCCCCCGAAACTCGCTCTAAGTCAAAGCCTCCATCCTGGTAAGTGGCGTTGGCAAACACAAGGTACTTGCTTATCTGGTTCTTCACCTGCACAGTCTCAGGTTTTCTCTGGTCGCTGTATATCATTACGGCCTCTTGCTTTCTAAGCACCGTCTCTTCAAAGTCCTCTGGAATTACAACTGCGGCGTCTATCTTCTCTAGAAATATATTCTCCTTTAAGCCCTTTTCGTCTGCTGCTTCCGAAATATCTTCAGTGTAATTCCTTTCTGAGAGATAGCTTGAAAGCCCTTTAGAAAGGGCTGTGCCGCTTTTATCCACTATCCCAAGAGTCAGCTTGGTGGATACAAAACGGCTTTCATCTGTCTGGCCTCCCGAGCCTGTAATCAATGTAAGCAAAAAGAATATCCCAGTGTACATAAGGATTATGGACTTGTTCTTGAAGGCCACTTTTAAAAAGTACCTATATACTGTCATATCTTCGCCTCCTTAAAAACACAAAAGACAGAAGTATCAGCAGTGCGGAGTAAGCTCCAAGCAGAACCACTCCCTCTATAAGCCCGTCTGTGTTTCCCAGAAAATTCACCCTGTAGAGATTGTTCGAGACTATTGATATCGGATTAATCCTGGAGAGAGTTCCGAATCTGGTGTCCACCGCCAGCTTGATCCAAGGGCCAAAGAGCCCTGAAAGTGCCGCTAGAAAAAGCGTGGTGGCTATGCATACGGCCGTCTTGAAGTTGAGGCTCTTTCTGTTTGAAGCCCCTATGAACATCCCAAGAGAAACCCCAAATACATTCCCCATCAGTATAAGCAGAAGGCTGTACTTCAGGCTGTAGAACAGCTCTATCCTTAAAAAGTACTTTGTAAAAAGCAAGAGCATCGCATTCGACATGATATTCAGTCCCATGGCCACTATAGCTCCCGCTACAAGGAAACTCTGCTTTTTCAGAGGTGAAATGCTCACTCTTGCGCCTATATCGCTTAAATTGGCCTGTATCAAGTTTACAGATTCCAGTCCCGGGTACACGCTATAGGCGGCTACCATGGCTATGAGCGAATAGAACATGACCACAAGCGAGTTCGAGCGCTGGTCCCTGTCTGAAATATAGTCTACCGTAAAGTCGTAGCTTTCATACGGCATCCCAAGTGCTCCTATCTGCCTTATCTCGTCCACCACTTCCTTTATTATGGTCTGGTTTATCCCGGACTCTGAAACCGCGAGATTCAGCTTGCTGTCTATAAAGCCGTCTATCTCCTCTTTTTCAAGCAGTTCTTCGGCAGCTTTTTCCGTGGTCTCGACTGTGTCTATAAACTCTATCGACGCAAGCGTGTCTTTTACAGGGTTCTCTCTCTCTATCCCGACTTTGACACCCTCTAGCTTGAAGTCCATAACTCCACTGAAGGCTATATGGAAAAATGTCATCATAAGTATCGGGTAGAGAAGGCTCCAGAACAAAAATCCCTTATCCCTGAAGTTGTGCTTTGCCTGGTAGATGCAGTTTCTGATTAGATTTTTCATCTCAGTCTCTCAGCTCCTTACCTGTAAGCTCTAAAAACACGTCGTTAAGCGAAGGAAGTCTGCTGTAGAGCTTAGTATACTCCAGTTCGTGCTCTCTTATGAAGTCCAGCAGATAGCTTAAATTGTTTACCCCACTTTGCAGCTTTATGATGTACTCGTTTTGACTCTTCTCTATATCTATGACATTCCTTATGTCTTTAAGCTTTTCCACGGTGTCCTCATCTATATGTGAAAACTCCACCACTATCTTTTCCTTTATGCCTATCATGCTCTTTAACTCGTCCACAGTCCCCGACACAAGGTCTTTATTGTTGTCCATTATGACTATCCTGGTGCAGAGCATCTCGGCCTCGTCTAAATAATGTGTGGTGTATATTACCGTGCTTCCGCTTTCATTCAGCTTCTTTATCCCATTGAGTATAAAATTCCTGCTCTGGGCGTCTACTGCAACTGTAGGCTCGTCTAGGAATATCAGCTCTGGCTTATGGGCTATCCCGCATGCTATATTCAGCCTCCTCTTCAGCCCTCCGCTCAGCTTCTTCGGATAGAACTTCTCGTACCCCCTAAGGTCTACAAAGTCTATGGCCTCGTCTACATATCGCTTTCTCTGTTCTCCGTCATCTACATACAGGCCGCAGAAGTAGTCTATATTCTCTTTCACAGTGAGATTCTCAAATACAGCCACCTCCTGAGGCACTATACCTATCTTGCGCTTTATCTCGTAGCTTTCTGGCTCTATGACCTGTCCAAATAGTTTTATGTCTCCCTTGTCGAACTTCAGAAGAGACAATATGCAGTTTATGGCCGTGGTCTTCCCACAGCCGTTAGGCCCTAGAAGTCCTAGTATCTCTCCTTTCTCTACTTCCATGTTGAATCCGTCAAGCGCAGTTTTGTCCTTATAGCGCTTTACCAGGTTTTTCACTTCCACTATCATTTAACACACCTCCCGATTGCCATATATCTATTTTCTGATTACTATATACCCTTGTTTCACGATGATAATAAAAAAGCACCTGACCTAAGCCAGATGCCTCACTTTATTCTATATTTTAAACTTGCCTATCTCATAGTTTAGCTTGTTCGACAGCTCGTTCAAGCTTGTAGCTGAATCGGCCACATCCTCTGTGGCAGCTGTCTGCTGCTGTATGGAAGCTGTGACTTCCTCAGACGATGCCGCTGTCTCCTCGCAAACTGCCGATATATTGTTTATGACGTTGACTATGTCTGCCCTGCTCTCATTCATTTTGCCTGAATGCTTCCCTATAACAGATATTTTTTCTGCCACATCCTGAAGCAGGTCTTCTATAGCCTTGAAAGCTTCTCCAACTTTGAAAACAGCCTCTGTCTGCTCTCCGTTCACAGCTTTTACTCCTTTTACAACTTCCACGGTATGCCTGCTCTCCGACTGCACGCTGTCTATAATAGATCTTATGCTATCTGACGAACCTTTCGAGTCTTGGGCAAGCTTTCTTATCTCATCTGCAACTACTGCAAAGCCCTTTCCATGCTCTCCAGCTCTGGCCGCTTCTATCGATGCGTTCAGTGCAAGCAAATTAGTCTGCTCAGCTATGTCGTTTATTGTGGCAAGTATGTCTGATATGCTGCTGATCTTCTCGTCAAGCCTCATTATCTCTTCTTCCACCTTGTCTGTGCTCTCGTTGTTGACTTCTGTCTTGCTCTGAAGCTCGCCTATAACCTCGGTGCTCTCTGCATTTGTCTCTCTCATGCCCTCTACAAGACCTTGCATCTCTCTAGATATATCTTCTAGCTCCAACAGCTGGCTAGAAAGCTGCTCTACTATATTTGCACCTCTCTCTGCATCCATGGCCTGTTCGGAAGCTCCCTTTGCTATCTCCTCAGATGTGCTGGATATCTCAAGCGAAGATGCATTCACTTCCTCTGAAAGCGCAGCTAGATTGCCTGACTGTTCTCCGACGCTGTGAGAAGCCTCCTTTATATTGCCTACTAAATTTCTTAGCGACTCCACTGTGCTGTTGAAAATATCCCTGACTTCTCCAAACTCGTCCTCGCTCTTTATGTCGAGTCTCTCTGTTAGGTCTCCGCTCTCCATCTTCTTCAATATGTCCACTACTTTCCTTATGGATCTGGATATGCTCTTTCCAAATATAACTGATATCACAGTCGCCACAAGTCCCGCAATTAAACCTATAGTCAGAGTCGTCTTTACTATGCTGTTCTTGGCTTCTGTTATCGGGTCTGTCGAAAGTATAGTGGCCACTTTCCAGTTTATCTTGTCCACGTTTTTCAGTATTATAAGCTGATTCTGCACTGTGCCACTTTTTTTGTCTTCAAACTTGTACTTAAGCGTCTTCACCTCTGTGTCCATGTCCTCTAGCTCGTTTGCTGCTTCAAACTTGTTTCCGATGGCATCTGTGTTCTGCTCCGCTATTATGGTCCCCTCGCCATCTACGATGATTGGGTATACCTCGCCGGAAGCTCCAGCGCTTACAACTATTTCGTTTATAGTCTTGAGCGAGATGTCCATACCGACCACGCCTAAGACAGCTCCGTCTCTGACTATCGACTTGCTCACTGTAACTACCAAATCGCCAGTGGCTTCGTCCTCGTATGCGTCGCTCCAAGCCATGTCCTCGCTTTCCACTGCACTCTTGTACCACTCTTTTTCAGCGATTCCCTCTACGCTTACAGTTCCGGTGTTGACACCCTCCACTATGGAGCTTAGATAGAGGTCTCCTTTCGATGTTGCAAAGTAAAGGTTCTGTATATCGTAGCTTTCAAGCATTCTGCCGAATATGTCGTATATGTTCTCTGCCTGCTTGGGATCTTCCAGCACATTGGCAAGCGCCGGAATAGTGGACAAATTGTTCATATTTCTTTCAATCTCTTCTACATGCCTGTCCACTATAGTTGTAACTTCGCTTCCGATGGCTTTTCCAAGACTTTCATACTGCTCGTCCATTATTTTATGAGAAATATTGTACGTTCCCACGCCCAGCAGAATCATCGGAATGATTATAAGTACTAGAGTTATTGCTATTACTTTTGCTCCTATGTTTAGTTTGACTTTTCTCAAATGCTATACCTCCTCATTAGATTTTGGCAATATTCAATGAAATAGAAATGCTTTCCAAAAATGCCACAGTTCCCATTATATTATAAGTACAGTATTGAGACAATGAGAACATGTTCTTAGTTTATTTTAACGATAAATTTTTATTGATAAACGATAAATAATTTGATAACATTTAGTTAACAATATATTTACGAGGTGAAATCCATGAAACTAAAGTCTACTCTTTTTCTAAAGCTAGCTGTGGTATCTATCGGCGCTCCAGTCTTTGCCCTCTGTATATTTCTGATATTCTGGATAGCAAAGCAAGTGGCAAATTCCGGTTCAGGTCCTGAGTACTACCTTTACCCGATACTCGGATCTATGCTTATATCAGCAGTTCCATTCTTTATAGCGCTTTTCAAGGCTTTCCGACTCTTAAACTATATAGACAGAGATCTAGCTTTCTCAAAGCTCTCAGTAGATGCCCTAAAAAGCATAAAGCTCTGTGCAGCAGTGATAAGCGGACTGTACTTTGTATCTATGCCTTTCTTTTATATTTTAGGAGAGCTAGACGACGCTCCTGGAGTTATACTTATGGGCATGACTCTGACGTTTGCCTCTGCTGTAGTGGCAGTTTTTGCAGCTGTGCTGCAGAGACTTCTGGAAGAAGCCGTCTATCTTAAGTCAGAACACGATTTTACAATATGAGGTGAAAACTATGGCTATTGTAGTGAATTTAGATGTGATGCTTGCCAAGAGAAAGATGAGCCTGACCGAGCTTTCAAATTCAGTCGGGCTCACTATGGCCAATCTTTCGATACTGAAAAACGGCAAGGCCAAGGCTGTCAGGTTTTCAACTCTGGAAGCCATATGCAAAGCTCTAGACTGCCAGCCTGGAGATATATTGGAGTACAGAGAAGAAGGACCCTAAATATCAAACTTCCCAACCGGATCAGGGCCTCTCATGATGTCTCTTCTCACTTTGAGCAGTCCATCGCTGTTGGCCCTTACTTCCCAGCGGACAAGCTGTATGTTCCCACCTACAATCTCTATTGCGGTTATTATGGTTGGATAGATACAGCAGCCTGTGTTGAAGTACGGAAGGTCTCTCGTCTTAGGGTATTTGAACCTATGGGTATGTCCGCATATGAGCATCTTCTTTTTCTCTTTTATCCACTTAGAGTAGTTCTTCTCTATCTTATGCCTCTTGTGGATGTTTTTGACCGGGCTCGCTGGGTTCTTGATGCCAAATGCATGCAGAAATCTCCAGAAGTACTTTATAGAGAGCATTGTAAGTCTCCAAAGCTGGTCGTTTGGAACGTCGCCTTGATGCCCATGTACAGCCAGTATCTCCTGCCCTGTACTGCTGTGTCTAAGTACAATTGCCTCTTCTGGCTGTATCCCCTTCAAAAAGTCGTTGAACTCCTCTGTGTACTCATCGTAATTTATGTAGTAATTTTCCTCTACATATCTGGGGTTTTTCAAAAAAGCGTTGTGGTTTCCGTATATCAGTATAAATCGGTCCTGGTGAAAAAACTTAGCCAGCAAGCTAAATACATCCGAGTGCGCGTTCTTTATGTGTTTGAAGTCCGAATGCTCCCAAAGCTCGTCTCCGTCTCCAAGCTCCACATATGTAAAGCCGCTCTCATAGTAGTATTTCAACGCGGAAAGGTAGGTGTTTTCATTTTTAGTAAATTCGTCAGACAGACTTCCGTCTCCTCTATGGCAGTCGCTGAAAAATACGTACTTAGAGCTTTCGTCAAAGTACTCCACCCTCGCATTCTCATACGCCTTGGTCAACCTTTGAAATGTTCTCATCTTAGCTCTACCTCTTTTATTGGCACTTCCTCTGGCTTCCCGAAAAGATACCCCTGCATAAGGTCCACATCTTTTCCTTTTAGGTAGTTGTACTCCTCTACTGTCTCTATGCCTTCTGCCAAAATAGTTGCGCCTACTTTTTTTCCGCTGCATATAAACTCGTCCAGCAACTCTTGCTTCTTGCTGTCTAAATGTATCTCTCGTATTATGTTCATTTCGATCTTCATATAGTCAGGCTTAAGCTGCATAAGCGAGCTTATATTGGAATATCCACTCCCTATATCGTCTAAAGCTGTGGAGTACCCCTTGTCTCTGTAGTAGTCCAGTATCCTGTTCAAATGTCCAAAGTCTTCCACTTTTTCAGTCTCTACCACTTCGAAAACCATTTGCTCTGGGTCTATACTCTCTTCCCTCAGCACTTTTGCCGTAGATTGAAGGCATAGCGATGGCTCGTATATGGCAGTCGGGATAAAATTGACAAACAGCCTCTTCTTTATGCCTTGCTTTGAGGCGGCTCTTATGGAAGACTCCCTGCAGACTCGGTCCAGATAAAACATTAGATCCATTTCTTTGGCCCTTGAAAACAACTCTTCTGGATTCATTATTTTGCCATTCTTCATCATTCCTCTGCTCAGTGCTTCGTATCCATATATCTCCCCAGTCTTAGCTTCTACTATGGGCTGAAAAAGCGTCTTTATTCTAGACTCCCCTATTATGGAGGCCACCTCTTTCCCCTGATACAGGCTTTTCCACTCTACAAGCGCTTTATACTGCCTGAGTGAAGAGAACTTCAATGACTCCCCAGCTTTAATCGGCAGGACTTTTACATCTTTTTGCTCTACAGTGTTGAATACCATATTGCTTAAAAACGATATGAAGTCCTCAAAGTTTAGTCTTTTAATAAAATAGCCTCTGTCTACTTCCCTATAGTCGTATTTATTGGCCTTGAGTACATTCTCGAATATCTCCCCATGATGCTCAGTGGGAATATCTACGTATGCATCCGTGACATTGAAATCTATTTCAGGCAGTTTTTCGCATCTTCCACAACTCATATAGTTAACTCCTCTCTTATCTCTTCAAATTATACCCATCTTACCCCCTCATCAGACTTTTGTAAACTACGTTTTCTCTGAATAAGTTTAAATTTATTAAGATTTGAAAATATTTGATGTCCCCGCAATGTAAATCTCGGGTATAATAGCATTTATAGACATTACACAAAACAGGAGGTTGCTATGATACCGTTGCAGTTTAGAAAAAAACTGAGTTTAAAATTCGCTGTTACATCGCTCGCGCTCTTCTTTTTAGTCGGTGGAAGTGCTTCCAGTGGCAAAGTTGCTAACAAAGACGACTCTATACTTATCCTGGGAAATGAAAACTTGGCACCCATCGTGTACGAAGATAAGGGAAAGTCGGTTGGACTTGCAGTTGAAATTGCAAAAGAGCTGGAAAATTACATAGGTGTTTCTGTAAAAGTCGAGACCAAGGGATGGTCTGAAGCTCAAGAAATGCTACGAAATGGAGAAGCTGACGCCCTCCTACATATAAACAAGACGCCTGAACGCATGAAGGACTTTGAATTTTCAGATCCAATACTCGAGTCCGAAATTTCTATCTTTACAAACAACTCCGGAATAGAGATATCCGGTGTCGATGCGCTATCTGGACTCAACGTAGGGGTGGAGGACGGAGGGTTCGCAGAGTCCTTTTTAAAGTCCAACCACAATCTGTCGCTTGTACAAGTCTCCAGCTTAAACGACGGCTTCGATTCACTGAAAAGCGGAGCTATAGATGTGTTCATTGCGGACAAATGGGCGGGGTCTCATGTGCTGGCCACTCGAGGAATAGAAGGTATTTGGATAACTGGGAATCCTATAGCAAAGCAAACCTCTCATATAGCCGTAAAAAAGGGAGATACAGCTCTCCTTTCAGCCATAGACAAGTCTCTAAGCAAGTTAAAAGAAGACGGTACCTACCAGCTTATTCTAGACAGCTGGGAGCCTGAGAAAACCATATTCCAGACTAAAGAGCAAATAAGCAACTACAAGTTGAGGATGGGAATATACGCATCGTCTATAGTGGCCATCATCACAACTGCCTGTGGGTTTGTGCTCTTGGTTCAGCTGAAAAAAAGCAAGGCTAAACAGAAGCAGATAGAGTACCTTAGCTTTCACGACCAGCTCACTGGTCTCTACAGCCGATATTTCTTTGAGAAAGAAGTCGAGAGGCTGAGCAATGCCAGCTCTCTTCCACTTAGCTTGATATTGATAGACGTGAACGGCCTTAAGCTCATAAATGATGCTTTTGGGCACAAGAAGGGCGATCTGCTGCTTAAAAAAGTTTCTGACTCTCTAAAGTCAGAGTGTGGACCTGATGGCATCGTGTGCAGAATAGGCGGTGACGAGTTCACAGTGCTCCTTCCGAACACCGACTCTCACAAAGCCAAGGAACTTTCTGAAAACATATGCCGGACTCTTTCTTGTAATTCCGTGGAGTCAATACCGATCACTGCCTCGGCTGGGTACAGCACTAAGATACAGGTCGATGAGGATATGTCAGAAGTATTCCGAAAAGCCGAAGACAATATGTACCACAGTAAAACTTCGGAGAAGAAGAGCATAAGGTATAACTCTATAAACATAATCATGAAAACACTGTTTGAAAAGACGCCTAGAGAGGAAGCCCACTCTGAACGTGTAAGCGAGCTTTGCAAGGAGATTGCCAACGAAATGGGCATGAACCCCATTGAAGCCAATATGCTGAATACAGCTGGACTTCTTCATGACATCGGGAAAATAGCTGTAGGAAACAGCATACTTGACAAAAAAGGCCCTCTTGACGATCGAGAGTGGACTGAAATGAGAAAGCATCCTGAAATAAGCTACAACATACTGAGTTCTGTGAACGACTACGGGCCGCTTGCCGATGTGGCTCTGTCCCACCATGAAAGATGGGACGGTGAAGGCTATCCTAGAAAGCTTTCAGGCAAAGAGATTCCGCTTCATGCCAGAATAATAGCGGTAGCCGACACCTATGATGCCATGACAAGTAAAAGATCCTATAGAAACGCAATGAATCCAGAGTACGCCATGGCTGAAATCAAAAAAAACTCTGGAAAGCAATTCGACCCTGAAGTTGTCGAAGTCTTTTCAAGAGTTTTTGAGAAAATCCTCAGTGAAGAAAATTCAAGCCTGTCTGAGGATATGTCTAAAGCTGAGGTTCCATGTCTCAACTAGAGAGTGAACTTGGATATTTCAGCCTTCAATTTCTCAGCGCTTGCGTTTGTATTTTCTGCAAGTGCGAGAATTTCACTTAGGCTATGTGCGGCTGAGTTTGTCCGTCCTGCAATATCAGTAGTCCCCTCTGCCCCCTCTCCAGATGCAACTGTGACTGCCTCTATCGTCTGAACTATTTCATGTATAGAGGCCAGCAGTTCCTCGGAAGTCGAGCTGAAGTCTGATACAAGTCCATCTACAAATTTTGCGTCTTCATCGTATCTGTCAGCAACTTCGATAAGAGTGCTGTAATCCTCCTGAACATCTGTGGACATAAAGCTTAAAAGGCTGCCAGAATTGCTCGCAAGGCTCTTTACAGTGTCTGTAACTTTCCCAGTTATGTTCTGTATCTGTGTAACTGTGTCCTTGGACTGCTCTGCTAGCTTCCTGATCTCATCCGCTACAACAGCGAATCCCCTTCCAGCTTCTCCAGCCCTTGAGGCCTCTATGGCCGCGTTTAACGCAAGCAAGTTCGTCTGCTCTGTAATCTGCATTATTGCGTCTGAAAGCAAATTTATCTGCTCTACAACTTTAGATTCCTCTATGGACTTCTCAAGCTCAAACTTTGTCTCGTTGAAAATTGTCATAGCCTTCTGCTGTGCATCTACTACGTTCTTCTTTGTTTCCACAGCTCTCCCAGCTATTCTCTCAGCGTTTATCGCCCCGTCTTGGGCCTTTTCAGCAATAGAAAGCACTGCCTTCTCCATCTCCTGTGCAGTTGTGGCCATCTCCTCCGAGGAAGCCGCAGTTTCTTCTGTTCCTGCCGAAAGCTCTTCGGTAGTTGCAGACATCCCCTCCATCTCCTGACTTAGCTCTGAAATATTCTTCTCCATCGATAAAACAGTCGATTCAACCGAAGCAGCCTCTAGCTTTACATTCCCTATAAGCTCAGCCATGGCTTGCTTCATCTTTTCAGTGGCCCTTGCAAGCTTTCCTATTTCGTCTTTTCTAGACAGATACTTGTCTGAAACACTGTTTGACAAATCCCCCTGTCCTATAAGCTCCAGCATATCCACTGTCTTTCCTAGAGGTATAACTATGTTTCTTGAGACCACCGACGTTACAAGAACAGCTACCACAAGCACAAGAACTATCACTATAGTTAGAAAAATTATAGTGCTGCTGTAGATTCTACTGTTCTCACTGCGCATGGTTTCGGCCTGCTCTGAGTTGTAGTCGTTAAAAGCCCTCACAGCCGACTGATAATCCTCTAGCGTGCCTTTGTTTTCAACAAAATACTTGTAAGCCCCTTTATGATCCTCTGAACTCAGCAAATCCAGTGTCTTATCTATAGTTTCTCTCCACTTGACCAAGCCTGACTCCAGATCAGCGTAAAGCTCTTTCTGCTTCTGATCTACAGAAAGACGCTTTAACTCTTCCATGTTCTTGTTAGCCTTTTCTTTTCTGCTCTCTATGTCCGAAATTATCTCCTTTTCAAATCCATCCGACTCGTCTATTATGAGCGCATATAAATTGGCACTGTTCGCCCTTGTATGAGTCCTGAGGTCCCCACCTGCCTCTAGTACCTTTAAATTCTTGTTGTAAAGAGACTCAAAGTTTCCATTGGCTACTTGAAAGCTCCTTATCCCCAGAAACGCCATAACACCTATGAAAAAAATCATTATTGCAGACAATCCAAAAACTTTAAACTTCACCTGTAAATTACTTAGCACTATATACCCCCTGATTTTTTAAGACTTAATGCCAAATTATATCAGTATATTTTACTCGGCATTCATTCTGATTATAGCACTCAGCCTTGATCCTGACTACAGTAAAGTTAAAGCTACCTGACAATCTGCTCCTCTATCTTTTTCCTCATTTCCAGCATTCCCTCTACACTAGGATTCCCTATGTAGCTGTTTTCTAGAACTGCTTTTATATTGGCAGGCTTGTCGCTCAGTATCACGATTCTATTTGAAATCTCTATAGCCTCATCTATGTCGTGAGTTACGAATATGCAGGTCCTGTTCTCAGAAGCCGCAACTTCTTTTATCAAGTCCATCATCACCTTCTTGTTGGCCGCATCCACAGAGGAGAGCGGCTCATCCATAAGCATAATCGAAGATGAGTATATAAGCGCCCTCAGGATTCCTACCCTCTTTCGGATTCCTCCGCTCAGCTTCTTAGGGTAGTATTCCCTGTACTTCATCAGACCTGCTCTTTCTAAAAGCTGGTCTATTCCGTTTTCTTTCCCTTCCGCTGCCTTACCCAGTACAAACTCTAGGTTTTCTGCAACCGTCCTCCACGGTATAAGCCTGTCCTCCTGAAACACAAACGATATGTCTTCCCCAGAGAAGCCTTCTACTGTTCCCGAGTCTGCCACTTCAATACCTGCGAGAATTTTTAACACTGTGGTCTTGCCACACCCTGAAGGACCCAGAAGGCAAGTCGTTTTTCCAGCCGCAAATTCCACAGAGATGTTATCCAGGACCTTCAGGTCCCCGTAGCTTTTTGATACGTCTTCAATTTTGTACATACAATCACATCCATTCCCTAGAGTCAAATCTCCGTTTAACCATATCCACTATCATGTTCAGAGATTTGGATAGCGCCAGTATAATCACTACCCAGGCAAATACCCCGGGAGTGTTAAGATATGCCCTCTCCACTTGAAGATTCGCTCCTACCGAAAACTCGGGCTGCGAAAGCACTTCACCTGCCACCACCATCTTGAGCGTAATCGAGACAGTGGTGGAGGATATATCGAAAATCCCTCTTGCTATAGATGGAGCGTATATCTCCCTGAACACAACCAGCTTTCTGACTTTGTACACCTCTGCCATCTCGACTATCTCCTTGTCCACTCCATCAATGGAAGCCATCACGTTGTCGTATAGCACAGGAAACGACACCAGGAGCCCTACAAAAACGGGAACAAGCGAGTTCTGAAGCCATATGATGGCGAGGATTATGACTGCAATGACGGGGACAGCACCAAGAAAGTCCACAGCAAGCCCCAAGGCAATACGACATGCCTTGATATACTTCGAAAGAATACCACAGACAAAAGCGAAAAGTGCTGCAGCAATGACCCCTGCAACACTCCTCCCTGCTGTGCATAGCACCGCTATATAGAATCCCGACTCAGACGCGATCTCCAAAAGGCTCCTTATCGTGGCCACTGGCGATGGGACGAGCACTTCTCTGTTCACTGCAACAGATACGACATTCCAGATCACAACCATGCCCAAGACTGATAGAACCTTCAGTTCCCTATCTTTCATAGTATATTTCTTCATCTGGAATCGATCCTCCAATAAACTCAGGGTCAAAATCCATAACAGATTTGTAGTAAGCTCTGTATTCACTTAAAGACTCTCCTACAGAAAACTGCCCTATGTTCATTCTGCCTATGCCGTTTACAATTGATTCGCTGTCTGGTCCAAGAGAATGCTCCTCCGATATAGTTCCAAGCTCTTCCGGATTCTCCAGTGCCCACTCTATGCTCTTGCTGTACTCTTCAAGAAATTTCTCCACGAACTCAGGGTCCTCTTCCACAAGCTCTTTCTTTACCACCAGGCATGACTGTGGATAGCCTTTTTCCACTTTGTTGGCCTCCGCCCACAGCTTGTTTATGTCGAACAGAACTTTCAGGTCCTTGTTCTTCGCAAGAGCAGATGACAGGGCAGGCTCCGGAAGCAGACCAATCGAAGTCTTGCCTGATACAAGGAGTGGAGCCACTTCGGCCGCAGAGTTCATATACTCTAAATCCATATCCACCTCCGGGTCTATCCCCTCTTCTGCAAGGACCATGTTTAGCACAAGTTCCGGAGTCAGCCCTTTTCCGAATGTCTGCACCGTCTTGCCCTTCAGACCGTCAAGAGACTCCATAGCCTCGGTCCCCACAATATATAGGTTCCCCCATGTAGCTGTGCCGGCTATCACATAGTCAGCACCTTTTGCTCTCGCCTGTGCGGCCAGGTTCGTCGGAACGATGGCCATATCGGCCTCTCCCTGTATTATGCTTGATGCTAGAAGGTCTGGAGAAGATATGATCTCATACTCCACGTCTCTTCCCATTTCAGGCTTCTCCGAGATCATACTCCCTGCCGTAATGGCAGTGACACCTTCCATAAACTTAAATACAACAGGCTCCGCTGGCTTTTCTGAAGCTTTTTCAGAGCATCCTGTGGCAAATGCAGCGATCATTAGGACCAGTATCGTCATTACAGTCTTTTTCATCGCTTCTCCACCTTCTTTTCGCAGCACTTCGGATTCAGCTCCCATTCGCTTTTGTCTGTATGAAGCAGTTCGTGCGACTTCTCTGAAAGCGGCTCTCCAAGGTAATCCTCATAGCACTTTATAATCGAAGGGTTCTCGTGCGAGAACCTTATCTCGTTTAGCTTGTCAAGCCCGTAGAGTACCTCTGATCTTTCGCATGCAAGCTCTTGGCCTTCGCATATAGGCTGGCCTCCGCCTCCTGCGCAGCCGCCTGGACAGGCCATTATCTCCACAAAGTCATACTCCACCTCTCCACTTCTTATGGCTTCAATCAGCTTTCTGGCGTTTCCAAGTCCGCTGGCTATTGCTACCTTTATTTCTATTCCGTCTATGTTGAATACAGATTCTTTCCATCCGTCCATACCTCTTACGTCCTTGAACGCGTCTGGGTCTGGATTCTTACCTGTTACAAGGTAGTATGCACTCCTCAAGGCGGCCTCCATAACCCCTCCTGTAGCCCCGAATATGACGGCAGCTCCTGATGCAATCCCAAACGGGGTGTCCAGCTCCTCCTCAGGAAGATGCTCGACCTGTATGTTCTCAGACCTTATAAGCCTTTCGACCTCCCTTGTCGTAAGTACCACATCCACGTCTCTTCCAGAGCCAGCTGAATTTACAGCCGGAACCTCCGCCTCGTATTTCTTTGCGACGCATGGCATTATGGATACAGAGAATATCTTGCTTGGATCGATGTTGAGCAGCTTTGCATAGTACGTCTTCGCTATGGCTCCAAACATCTGCTGGGGCGACTTGGCTGTAGACAGCTGCTTCACCATGTCAGGGTGCTGGCTTTTTACAAACCTGATCCAGCCTGGGCAGCATGAAGTGAAAATCGGGAACTTCTCGTTTTCTTTGTTTTTAAGCCTCTTTATAAATTCGCTTCCCTCTTCCATTATTGTCAGGTCGGCGGTGAAACTTGTGTCGAAAATGTAGTCAAAGCCCACTCTTCTGAGTGCGGCTGCAAGCCTCTTTACAGTCGCCTGTTCACGCTTGAGCCCGAAATACTCTCCCCAAGACGTTCTCACGGCCGGAGCTATCTGGACTAGCACGGTCTTCTCTGGATCTGCAAGAGCCTGCATCACCTGGTCTATGTCGTCTCTCTCCCTGAGAGCCCCTGTAGGGCAGTGCGTGATGCACTGTCCGCAGAGCGAACAGTTCGACTCCTCTATCCTTATATTTCCCGACACGTCCACATCTGTTCTAGACCCAGTCCCGGCCACGTCCCATATGTGAAGGTCCTGTATCTTGTCGCACACCTGTATACACCTCATGCACTTTATGCACTTTTCGTAGTCCCTTACAAGCGGAAACCCCTCCGTCCACTTCTCCTTTGAAAGCTTCTTCTTGTACGGCAAGTCTATTATGCCAAGGTCGTTTGAAATAGTCTGAAGAAGACAGTTTCTACTTCTGACACATGTAGCGCAGTTGGAGTCGTGCTGGGAGAGGATCAGCTCTACGTTCACCTTTCTGGCCTCCCTGACTTTAGGGCTGTTTGTGTATATCACCATGCCCTCCTCTACCACGTTGTTGCAGGAAGTCACTAGCCTCTCTCGACCCTCTATCTCGACTACGCACACTCTGCAGGCCCCTATTTCGTTAAGCCCCTCCATGTAGCAGAGTTTCGGAATTGAAATATGGCATTTCTTTGCAGCATCCATTATAGTAGTTCCCTCAGGTACTTCAATACTGTACTTGTCTATATTTATATTTACCATCTTTCAACCCTTCCTCCCTTGAACACTCCGAATCCAAAGTGATCGCATCTCAAGCACCTTTCTGACTCCTGCTTGGCTTCCTTGCACGTCATAGGCTCCTCTACAAGTTCGAAGTCCTTTATTCTATCGCACACATTTCTTCCCGACATATTCACCCTACCTGTGGACACCCTGTCCGACAGGTCAGGCTCGGGAATCACCACCCCTGACTCTATCTCGTGGTTGAATCCCAGATAGCTGTCTATGTTGGCTGCAGCGACTTTACCGGCCGCTATGGCCTGTATGACAGTTGCAGGCCCTGAAATGCAGTCGCCTCCGGCAAACACCCCTGGAATATCCTTTACGTCTGCTGTGCTGAGGGCATCTATAAGCCCTCGCTTCACAGGAATCCCTTCCTTCTCGAAGTCCCTGGTCTCAATCCCCTGCCCGATTGCAATGACTATTATGTCGCACGGAATCCTAATAGGCTTCTCCTTGGCGTCCGAGGTGCATGGCCTTCCAGACTCTATCGTCCCGACTATCTGAGGCTGCACCCAGAGTGCGACTGCATTTTCATCTCCGTCTGTTTCAATTTTTATAGGCTTTATAAGGTCGTAAAGAGCGCAGCCCTCCGCCACTGCCCCTTCAACTTCCTCCTCCATGGCCGGCATATCGTCTTTCCTTCTCCTGTAGATTATGCTCGACTCCTCAGCTCCGAGCCTTACAGCCGATCTCGCAACGTCTATCGCTACGTTTCCGCCTCCCAGCACAAGCACCTTCTTTCCTGCGAAGTCAGGGTAAATATCGTCGCCTATGCTTCGGAGTATATCCACTGCTGAATAGACTCCTTTCGCGTCCTCACCTTCTATTCCCGTCTTCTTGTCTATATGGGCTCCTATCGCTATATATACGCTGTCAAACTTCTCCCTAAGCTCCATCACAGATATGTCATGACCTACTGTAACGCCGGTGTGGATGTCCACTCCATTTGAAAGCATTATGTCTATCTCCCCTTGAAGCAGATTCCTAGGCAGCCTGTAGCTTGGTATTCCGTAGCGGAGCATTCCGCCTAACTTGCTCTTGCTTTCGTATATCTCCACTTTGTGCCCCATAAGGCTCAAGAAGTAGGCCGCCGAAAGTCCGCTTGGCCCTCCGCCGACTACCGCAACCCGCTTTCCTGTATATTCCGCTGGGGCCGGAATCGGAACCTCTCCTGCATTGTCCACAGCATACCGCTTCAGCCCTCTTATATTTATTGAGTCGTCTATCATTTTTCTTCTACACCTCGTCTCGCATGGGTGCTCGCAGACATATCCACATACGAGAGGCATGGGATTGTCTTTCCTTATAAGCCTCACGGCGTCCTTATATCTCTCCTTTGCTATAAGGGCTATATATCCAGGGACATCTACTCCAGCAGGACAGAGGCTGACGCATGGAACTGACTGGAACAGGCTAAAATTGCATCGCCCTCTGAGGATATGCTCGACGTACTCATCTCTGAACCCTTCAAGCCCTTTGAGAACCATCCTAGCAGCTTCATATCCTATGGCGCAGTCCGACGAATTGTAGATCGCCCTTGCTGTCTTCTCTATGAGGTCTATGGTTTCAAGAGAGGCCTCTCCGTCAAGTACCGACTCCATAAGCTCCATAAGCTGACCAAGCCCCACACGGCACGGGACACATTTCCCGCAAGTCTGGGCGTGAGCCATCTTGAGAAATGAAATAGACAGGTCGATTGGACAGAGCCCCGGCGGCGATGATGCAATTCTTCTCTCAATGTCCTTGTACATATCTTCGACTGTGGCCTGAGCCCTGTCCTTAGTTATAATTCTTAGCCTGCTCATCTAAACGTCTCCTTTCAGCTGCTCTGATTTATTTTCTTTAAATGATACCCTAGATGTCCAAGCTTAATAACTAAGTTATAAAACAATTGATTTTGCTTAGTACTTTATCCACTCCACATAAGTGTATTTGTCGCTTTTAGGAGTTTTTCCGTCAAGCCAATTTGGATACCAAGAGTTCAGCATGAGCTTCATGGGTCTCTTTGAAAAGCCATCTTTCCACGTCTCTATATGATTCCCGTCTATATAGAATGACACCCTGTCTTGATAGTAGTCTATCCTGTAGTCATGGTATCCCGCTGTAGGGTCGAAGCCCAGGGGCTCCTTGTACTCGTTTCTGATCTTCCCATTTTCATATGTCGTAAGCCAGAGCTCTGAATCGTCAGACCGATTGAACACCTCTATGTCTATCTCATTGTAGAGGTCCGGAGCCCTGTAGAGGAAAAACCCTGTTATGGAGGATGGAGCGTTCGCCAGCTTCATTCGGATTTCATAAGACCCGAAGCTCTGGTTTTTTCTAGTCAGTATCTCCCCGCCTTCGAGCTTTCTGGCAGGCATCTTTATCATAAGTCCGTCAGGGCCTATCGATATGTTCTCTGGGTTTAGCTCAGTACGGCCAAGTGTTCCTGCGTCTTTGGCCCAGAAGTCGCCGTTCCACGTCTTGAAGCTGTCCTTGTACCTGTATATCCAAATACTGTCTTCTGAGTCGATCTGGTCAAGCTTGGCCGGATCTTCCTCCACCAGGGCTGGATTCTTGTCCCAAAGCGCCACTCGGACGCCATGCTCGCCTGTAACCCAGTCTCCAACCACAACAGGTATGCTAGGCTGCACAACCTTCCCAGCTGGCGCTTTAAAGCTTACAGCTTCCATGTCTATCCATTTCCCATTGGGATCCAGAAAGCTGCAACCAAGCCAGAGCTCTTTTTCTTCGTCGGTTCTGTTCAGAATCTCTACATCGACTTCGAACTCTTCCCCTCTGTAGTATGTCTCTCGTTCGTAGCTGAGACTCTCTATCCTTATTTCCGGAAGCACCATGTCCTCTATATCAGGACTTATGCTTGTCCTGAAAACTATAACTATTGCCTGCTCTCTAGTTGTAGTGGCTTCCGGCATAAATTTCTTTTCGTCAGTCCCCTTTACAAGGCCATTTTCGGCCATAAAAGAGACCGATTCTCTGGCCCAGCTGGATATCTCTCCGCTGTCCTTGAAATCCAGACTGTACCCGCTCTCATCCAGCTCCGGGTTCAGCGCTTTCAAAGTCCTGTGTACCATAGTGGCCAGCTGCTCTCTAGTCAACGTTCCCTCTGGGTTAAAAAGCCCTCCGCCTACTCCTTGCACTATGCCGAGCTGGCTTGCCAAAGCTACTGCTTCGCTAGACGTATCCTGAAAAGGCGAACCGACTGAAAAATCAGGCTTTTCGTCGGAAAGATCGCTGTAGAGGCTTACTGCAAGCTCTGCAAACTCCTCCCTCGTTATATCCTTTTGGTACATTCCTGAAATACTGTCTGCTACAAGCCCAGCTTCTATGGCCTGCTTCACTTCAATCTCCGCCCATCCGCTAGGGCTCGCAATAGCGACTCTTGTCATATAGAAGACCATAGCCGCGGCTATCCAGCCTACTCCAAATAGCTTCATCCGATCACCCCCGTCTTATTTTAAATCCTTGAAAGCGTCCTTCAATACATAGTACGACTGCTTGAGCCGTTCGTGGTAAGAAGGCTCCTCCCAGTTGTCCCAAGTGTAAAAGTCCATAGGAACCTCATAGCCTTTGCCTACACCTTCTCTACTCAAAGAAACTCCAAGATGAAGCCCATCTAGGCTTTCAGGCTCTATACCATCTTTTTTGTAGAAGTCCCCCATCACAGTCTTGGTGGAAGGGTCCATCACGTTCAGAAGCTGCCACGGCAGTCTTATCTCCACCATGTTCTTCCCAGCTGAAAAGTCTGCCAGAGAGTCGTAGCTCTTGCTGTCCGGGTTTCCGTTTCCATATCTTAACTTTCCTGTCTCGTAGTCAGTGAAAGGTATCGTCCTCTTGTCCTCCGGAAGATATATCTCTTTTGAAAGACAGAGCTTTACCTTGTTGAAAATTCCGCTGTCTTTCTCGCTGTAGCTCTGATTCTTCGCTATCATTCCAAGCTTCTCTCCGTAGATGTAGTAGTGAGAGTCATAGTATGAATCCACATATATCCTGGAGTTGTCTTTCCCGTCTATAGAGACTAGGAAGTCGGCCGGACGCTGGAAACTCAAGCCACCTTCACCGTACTTGCTGTTGCCTTGGCTCTGTATCGAGTCTATAGGGATGTATATGCTGTCTTTCTCGATGTCTAGCTTGTCGGACTCTACCATAAGATAAAGGTATTTTTCATCGGACTTTACAGACAGCGAAATGTCTTCGTTTTTTGTCAGCACATCAGATTCCGTCCACTCTCTCTTGTCCCCGTCTACATAGCATACGCTCTTTTTATCTCCAGGCTCGAATGTCATAAGCCCAAAGTTCTGCTCGCTCGTCTGTATGTCGGACCAGAAAGGCCTCCTGTCTGCCACGTTCAAGTCCATAGTGTTCCAAGTCCTCTTAAACCACTCGTCCTGCCATGTGAACACAAGGGCTCCGCAGTAGCCCTCATCGTATATATCCCCAAGAAGGCTCGCTATCATCTCTCCCTGCTCACTTTCGCTATTCTGTCCTTGATCAAATCCCATAACTGGGTTGTTGTGAGTTTTTCCTCTTGAAGATGGAACTCCAAACTCCGCCACCATTACAGGCATTGTGTGATGGCTTATCAAGTCTCTTAGGTATGCCTTGTAGGCGTTCTTCTTGCCGCTTTCGTCCTCGAAGTTTCTGTAGTCTTTCTGGTAGTTCATAAACTCAGGATAGTAAGGATATATGTGATACGATGCAAAAAGCCCTGACTTGTTTCTCTCCCCTGTCTTTATGCGCTCCATATTGAACTCCACCATGTCCTCTTCCTCGTAAGGCTCGTTTGGATGGTCCAACATATCGGTAGTTGGCCAGTTTGAGAAACTCATAGCTCTTGTCATGCCATATTTCTCAGCTTCGTACTTTAGGACTTCGTCGCCTGATTCACACATAAAGACTTCAAAAGCCGGAGATCCCTCTGTGCTCAGGTACTCCCCTCTGTAAGAGGTCTTGTCACCGTTGTTTTCGTTCGTCCCGGCCACAAAGTTAGGGTCCCACTCTATACCCATAATCCAACCTATGACATACTCCGACACATCGCTTACATACTCTCCGCTTGCAAAGCCTGGTCGTTCTGGGAGCACTGCGTCTCCGTGTATTATGTCCACTAGGTCTTTCGAGTCCTTTATAAAGCTTTTCTTTATCCTGCCGTTGTCCCCGTAGGCATCCATAAGCTCCAGCTTGTCCTCTTCCTTTATCCACACACCCTGTATCAGGTAAAGTGGCTTCTCGGAGCCTAGATTGTGCTCAAGCAGCGCGTCGTAGAACTCCGGCTTAAGCGTAGTGTAGACCCTTATCACATCTGCATTCATATCGGATATCTGCTTGAACCACTTCAGATACTCCTGCTTTGTTATAGCCAAGTCGCCTGGGAAGTGACCAGGCTTTCCTGCCCCTATGTTCACTCCTTTCAAAAATTTCTTCTTCCACTTTCCACCTTCATACAAGAGAAAGTCCTTTTCCTCTACCTTGGATATATACTTAAGCCCGTCTTCCTCAAATATAGCATTCTCTCCCGATGTTTTGGCACCTTTCAGGCTGTGGGCCTCTTCAAATATGGCTTCCATTACAGGAAAATAAACTCCCCACTGAAAAATGCTCTCGCCATTTTTGCCTAATATGTGGAGCTTTGCCATTATATCGCTCAACCATTTGTACTTGTAGAAGCTTCCCGTCCCGTCAGAGTCCGCAAAATCCCCAGCAAAGTAGTAGAGCGGAGCCTTGCTGACAATTCTCTTTGTTATGGCCGGGAAGCTCTGCGGAATGCCCTCTGCTTCTAACTTTGTCTTTCCTTTTTCGGTCAGATTCCACTCGTAGTCTGCGTATGACTCAGCCGTCTCTGTCTCGACTATGTCAAACCAGTACCCGTAGCTTATAGTCCTGTCTATTCCGAAAAATTCTGTTCCTCTTTCTGTAAACTTGAGGTCTATCCCCTTTCCTTTGAAGTGAACACCTTCCTCCAGCACTAATACCTCGTCTTTGTTGCTCGCTAGGACAAACCCAGGTCCGTCGAAGCTCCACTCTTTCCCCTGAGATTTTTCATAGCTTTCAACAACCCACTTTGGCAGCTCGTTGTTGCTCTTGTAGTCAAGGCTTTCAAAGTACCTGCCTATCCATCCAGTCCACTTCACGCCTAGAAGGCTCGCCATCTCTTTCTGCGCACCCGGTTCAGTAGGGCTTCCAAAAGTGTTGAACTCGGCTACAACTGGAGTCTGAAAATCGTATACCTGCTGCTTTACCATAGAAAGCTCTTCAGGCTGGAGCCCACCGTATATTATCTCAGACCTCTCTCCTGCCTTGCTATCTTTAAAAAACTCCTCTTCATACACCCCGTATGTATCCGCTATATATACAAGGTCTTTTTTCTCTTCAAGGCTATTGGCCACATCCATGATTTCATACTTTTCGTTTTCGATCGGCTTGAAGCCAGAGTAATCCTCTTCCAGACTGTACTCTCCCGAATCTCTATTCGTATATTTGTAGTGGTTTAGAGCATAGACTAGTCTTCTGTGCTCACGATAAGAGCTGTCCGGGACTGTCTTATCCACTATCTGCACCTCGAGACTTTTCGATTCAGAGTTTCTCCAAGCAATATAGGGAAAGACCAGCATAAAAATTGCCAGTCCTCCCAGTGTTAGAATTAAAATATTTTTGCATTTACCCATAATTACCAGCTCCTAGCTTTGAGTGAATTTCTTTCTCTTCATATCTCCCCATACCTTGTGATTTCTCCTGTACTTGAAAAAGGCTGTAAACCTCCATACAGTCACAATCTGTCTGTATCCGAAGTTTTCAAGAATTCCGTACAGCACAAGAAGCAGATAATCCGATATCTTGTCGTACTTCTTGAAGTTGTACTCCTCCAGGAAAACCGCTCCCAGCGAGAGGAATATACCGTACAAAACTGAAACACCTAGAAACACTATCGCAAACTCTAGGTCTACTATGCCGTATATAAAGGATATTATGGCGAATGCATATCCGAAGACCTCAACTAAGACACCAACTATCTCTATAAGTAAGTAGTATGGCATTCCCAACAGCCCAACTGTTCCGTAGTTTGCGTTGAATATCATTTTCTTGTGGTTTAGCACCGTGTCTATCAGCCCTTTATGCCATCTCTGGCGCTGGGACTTCAGAGTCTTCATGTCCTCTGGAACCTGTGTCCAGCACACTGGGTCTGGAACGAAGACTATCTTGTAATTCTCCCCTCGCTCCTTCATGATCCTGTGGATCTTGGTCACAAGCTCCATGTCTTCCCCTATAGTGTCCTTTGTATACCCTCCAGCAGATATTGTGACTCTCTTCTGAAAAACACCGAAAGCACCAGACACTATAAGCAGTGAGTTCACGGCGCTCCAGCTTATCCTTCCGAACAGAAACGCCCTTAAATATTCTACAACCTGGAATCTGGCCAAGCTGCTTTTCGGAAGCCTTATGCTCTGCAGAAATCCGTTGTCAACTTCTGAATCGTTTATAGGCCTGACTATCCCTCCTGAAGCTATGACCTCCGGGTCCTCTATAAACGGCCTTATGACCTTTATAAGTGAAGACCTCTCTATTATGGAGTCCGCGTCTATGGCCGTGAAAAGAGGGTATTTGCATATGTTTATACCTGCGTTCAAGGCATCTGCCTTTCCCCCGTTCTCTTTGTTCACCAGCACTATGTTGTCGTATATGGTAGATATATATATCGACTTGACTCTTTCGGTCTCTATCTGCCTTCTGTAGGGGATGTCGCTCAGCTTGAAATCGAAATTCTCTCTGAGCACTTTAAGTGTATTGTCAGTAGATCCATCGTTCACTATGACTATCTCATATTCCCTGTACTCCAGGTTCATAAGCGCCTTTACGTTGTCCACTATTGTGTCCTCTTCATTGTGGCAAGGAACGAGTATGGATAGAGGCGGAGTGTAGTTTGAGTCTATCATCTCTTGGTCAGACCAGTACTTTATCTTCTTGTGATATATATACATCTCCTTTGTAGAGCCCAGCAGCAGTAGCGTATAGACTATGTTTATAAACCCTATGTAGAATACTATAAGGTAGTTAAACCAAAGCACGATCAAAGGTACAATCTCAGTTCTGCTCATATTCTTCAAACTCCTCTAGAATAGTTATATTCATTTTTTCAGTAAGTCTTACAGCCAGGTCGAGATTCTCCGAGCGGATAGTTCCTATAAGCCCGTTCTGAAGCATCTCTCGCTGCACTATCTCCCTGGCCTTCTCCCTTGCAAACCTGTCTTCGGAGTCCAGCATCTCCACTAAAGCCTCTATGCCTACATCTCCCTTTTGGAGAAGCGACTGCCCTGAACTGCTTCTGACAGACCAGTTTTCGTCCTTCATAAGGGACTTCAGCATGATAATCACCCTGGGATCGTCCACTTTCTTCAGGTTCTTTGCCAGGAAATGCCTGACTTCCCAGGCTTCATCGTCCACAAGCCTTGTGAGCGATTCGAAGTGCTCCATATAGGGGAATTCTTTGAAGCTCAAAGCTCCTTTCAGAGAGGATATCCTTATCTCCTTGTTCGAGTCTTCAAACCCTTTAAATATCCACTCCAGTATCCCCCTGTACTGCCTTCTGCCACAGGCCTCGAGGGCTATAGTCCTTAAGTATAGGTTGTCCCATCTCATCAAGTTGAGCAGTATATCCTCTATGTCTTCGTCTATAGTCTCTATAAGGTACATCATATTGCTCTTCTCCATTATCGCCTCGTCAAGACACCTGTTCAAGACCCTGCATATGTACGAGGGGCCTCCTACCTTCAAAAGGGCGTTGGATGCTACATACACTTGCTCTCTTTCATCTCCGTCCACCAGGTCTATAAGCGTCCTTGCGACTTCGGATATATTCAGCTCCCCAGCCTCGTATGCACCTATCTTTCTCTTCCACTTGTCTCTGCTCTCCAGTTTTTTTCTTATGGACCTGACTATCTTGTCCCTGTCTAGAAGCGCTATGAGGTCGTCCTTCTTCCCGTTTTTCAGGACTTTGCTGTACTGTAGTATCATATCTTTCAACACTCTTTTCTCCAGAAATCCCAGATCTCCTGAAAGACCGCTCCTGTCTCCTGTAGCTATATAGCTGAGAATTTTTGGTTCATAGACCAGTTTTATTTCATTTCTCCTGCGCTCTATTTCCTTATACAATATCTTTCTTGCAAGCAGAAAAGTGAACATGATGACATTGACTGCAAGCATGATGAAGAAAAGGTTTTTTACGTATTCTTTTAAAATCACAGCTCCGACTCCCCCTTAAATATGCTCCAATATTTTAGCCTCTACTTCCTGAAGGTCTATAGGCTTTTTTATGAAGTCTTTTGCGCCCAGACTCAAGCTCTTTTTCTTGTATCCGTCTGAGTCATTTGTAGACATGGCTATTATCGGAACTCTTTTGTACTCATAGTCAAGCGAATGCATCTTTTTTATGACCTCCAGTCCTCCCATCTTGGGCAGCATAAGATCCAGTATCATCATGTCAGGCTTGTGGTCTGCAAGCTTCTCAATAGCCTCTCTTCCATCCCTGGCCGACTCCACCGCATAACCCAAATACTCAAGGCTGGCCTTTAGCACATTTACAATAAGTGTAGAGTCGTCTACAACAAGTATCTTCTTCATTTCCATCTCTCCTGTATAATTTCTCTTTTTTTCAATTATACCCTTATTTATGTCTAGGAGGCATAGAAAATTAAACTTGTAGACTTAATCTCAATTTGTTAGAAACTTAGGAACGTGAAAATCGGCATTTTTGTTTGTATTTTTTTCTAAAGGGTATGATTGAGATAAATCCAAGCAAATATACAAGGGGAGGTTTTTTTATGAAAAAGCTTAGAGTCTCTATTTTATTGTCTCTATTCTCATTGTTTTTAGTTTCTTCATTCGCTTCAGCAGAACAAAGCATAAAGATCACTTTCAATGGTGCAGAAGTTCGATCTGATGTACCACCTGTAGTTATGAATGGAAGAACTATAGTTCCTGTAAGGGCTATATTCGAAAAGTTTGGCATTGAACCTATCTGGAATCAAAAAGACAAAACTGTCACAGCTCAAAGAGGAGATATATCCATAAAGCTCACCTTGAACTCTGATATAGCTGAGGTAAACGGTGAGCCAAAGCTTCTAGATCAGTCTGTTGCAGCTGTAAACGGCAGAACGCTGGTACCTGTGCGATTTGTTTCAGAAACATTTGGCGCAGGTGTGGAGTGGAATCAAAGTGTCAAAGCTGTTTTAATAAAAACAGAAGAGAAGTACGGAAATGTAGTTGAAATGCCTTTTTCTGATATTTTTCATCGCAAATTTCCTTTTGTCGGGTCTTACTTCGTCCAGGGATCAATCCTTTATGATGGTGAGGCTAAAAATGGAATAGCTGATGGCAGCGGAACGCTGTATTACAGTCAGAGCTCATCTAATCACATTCTTTACATTGGGGATTTCAAAGAAAATATGATGCATGGAAATGGAACTCTTTACTATCCAGGCGGAGTTATGGCCTATACCGGTGGACTCCAAAACGACAAGCTTCATGGAAACGGAAAGCTTTATTTTGCAGATAAGTCCTTAGCTTATTCAGGAGATTTCCAGAATGACAATTTCCATGGATTTGGGATTCAGTATGGCAATTCAAACAGTATAGTCTACAAAGGTAGCTTTTCACAAGGCTTGAGACATGGTCAAGGTATTCTTTACGACTGCAAAGGAAGAGTGCTCCACAACGGTGTATTTGTAAATGGAGAACCTAAAAAGTAGTGAAATCATCTTTAAAGATGATTTCACTACTTCCGCTGTCAGTAATCGTTTCGCTCTCTAGACCGAAACACTTTCAAATCCTCCGCTTCCGCACTCGGAGGATTTACTCTCAAATATGAATTTATTGGCCAGTAGTGCCATTCCAACCCCCATAGCCACGTAGAAAAGTCGCTCTATCGAGGCCAATCCTACATCTCCTGAGAGAGATGCAGAAGCCAGAACCGAAACAGTTACGCAGATTATCTTGTCTCTGTATCTTCTTGTGTACATGTCCATATAGCCCATAAACAGCATAATAAAAGTTCTGGCCGTGTCACTCTCTATAATTGTAAAAAGCAGCAGTGCAACTGTCGCTCCTATGGCCGTGCCCTGAAGTCGCTCAAGCGACCTCTGCCTGCAACATTCAGAGTAAAGCTCCGTTATGGCAAAAACAGAGTACACAATCCACCTTCCTTGACTTAGGTTCAAAAATTCCACTATAAAAGCTGAGATTGCAGTTAGAATCCCTATCCTGATTGCATATGCCCACCTTACCTTGTCTGAATTTTCACCTTCTGAGTTCTCCGAATAAATAGCTCCTTCTTTTTTTCGAAAAGCGATCTGAACCAGCATAACTAGAACAGCTCCAAGTGCAAGCCCTGCAAATCGCTTCACAAGATCCTCTCCTCCTACAGGAGCATAGAGCATAAAAAGGTACTGAAGACCAAAAGGAACTACCGCTGTCTTCTCAAGGTCAGAGCTCAAGAAGTATCCGAGCCCAGCCATTGCAGTGAAGTTTATGACTAAGCCTGACCATAGGCTAAGTCCGGCAACATGGGCCGCCGCTCCAAGTCCTAGATTCAAGGATACAAGCTTTATCAAGTTCCTGACTGGATTCCTCGAAAGATCCTTCTGCATCAACACAAGAATCGACACCAAGACAGTAACACCCTCTATGCTGTTCTTTGATCCGAATACAGCTGTGAATATGTTCACGAAAGCTATAATGCCTCCGAACATCGCTGTATTGACTGTGATTTTTTTCAACATATATATCTCTCCTCTTTAAATTCTAAAGTAGTGAGAAATTTTATCACAACCTGTCTGAATATACAATACAGAACTGCGTTTCGGACTTCTTTCCTATAATACAGTGAGTCTATATGTGTGCTCTAGAGGCCCTCTGCCACTTCCCAGATCCAGGTTAGATCGCAGCGCCCCTGTAAGATACGCTTTCGCTTGTTTTATGCTTTCGCCAAGCGATTTTCCGCTCGCCAAATTGCAAGCAATTGCAGCGGACAGTGTGCATCCTGTACCATGCGTGTTGGGATTGTCGATTCTTTCGGAAGTGTACCAGCTGAATCTGCCATCTTCAAAAAACAAGTCAGAAGCATCGCTCACTAGATGTCCGCCTTTCACTAGAACAGTCGTATTTACTTTTCTGCTTATTATTTTCGACGCCTCGACCATATCATCTTGATTTTTTATCGATGTTTCAGACAAGACCTCCGCCTCTGGGATATTCGGGGTGATAACTGACCCGATTGGCAGCAGGTATTCGAGTAACGCCGCTTCGGCCTCTTCATCTATAAGCCTGTGTCCGCTTGTGGAAACCATTACAGGATCCACAACGATATTTCTTGCACCATACTGGCTTAGCTTCTCTGCAATCACCTTGATTATTTCACTGTTTGCAACCATGCCGATTTTCACAGCATCTGGAGCAATATCGGTGAGTATACAGTCCATTTGCTTCGCTACAAACTCAGGTGTCACTTCCGCAATGTCGTATACACCAGTGGTATTTTGGGCAGTCAAAGCAGTTATGACACTCATGGCGTACATCTTGTGCACAGTTATCGTCTTTATATCCGCTTGAATGCCGGCACCGCCACTACAGTCAGAGCCTGCTATAGTCAAAACTTTCTTAATCATACTGAAAACTCCTTTCTGTAAAAGATTTTAAGTAATAGTCCGACAGCCTTTTGATTTCTTCCTGATCGTCTATCGAAGATTCGTCGTATACTCCTACCACCTTAAAGCCCGAGTTCTTAGCAGTTTCAACAGCATGAATAGCGTCTTCGAAGACCAGTACTTCCTCTATGTCCAAGTCGAGATATTCCAGTGCCGAATTGTAGATTTCTGGACTGCTTTTTCCGAAACCAACTTCGGTGCAGGTGAGTATCTTCCCGAAGTAATGCGATATCCCTATCCTTCTAAGAGCCACTTCCACCAATGCTCGATCGGTTGCCGTTGCAATACACATCTTGACCCCAGCTGATCTGAGATGCTCAAGCATCTGGAATACACCACTTTTCAATTCAGCTTCAAAGGCATAGAAGTGAAAAAGCATGTCGTTTATGTCCTCTGCAATAGTCTCTACATCGTCTAGAATCCCGTAGTTCTCCCTGTAATAGTTCGCAGAATCTAAAAGACTCATGGCTTTTAGCTTTTCACTCAAGCCTTTTTCCGGAGCAATCCCTCTTCTCAGCAAATAATCCTCGCCAATTCTGTCCCATATGAACATGGAGTCTAGGATTGTACCGTCAAGGTCGAAAATCGCCCCCAACAGCTTCACTGCCCAAATGCTTTCTCGGACAGCTTCTTCAGCTCTCTGCACTCTTTTTCAATATCCTCTTTTGAAAATATAGCTGAGACAAGAGCAACTCCGTCAATGCCACTGCCTTTCAGCTCCATGATATTGTGCTTGTAGATACCTCCAATGGCAACTACCGGTACAGAAATCGCTCTGCATATGGCCTTTAAAGTGTCGTGTGATACTAGATCCGCATCCGATTTTGTATAGGTGTTGAATACTGCTCCGACTCCAACGTAATCTGCGCCGTTTTTTTCAGCCTCAACCGCCTGTTCCACGGTCTGCACTGAAACGCCTAAGATCACATTGTCGCCTACAAGTTTTCGAACTTCCCCAGCGTCCATATCTCCTTGACCAACGTGAATTCCGTCCGACTCGCAGGCTATAGCTATATCTATATTGTCATTTATGAAAAATGGAGCGCTGTATTTTCTGCAAATCTCTCTAATCTCAAAGGCTTCCCTTAGAAAATCTTCTTCGCACAGTTTTTTCTCCCTAAGCTGCACGCATGTAGCTCCGCCCCTCAAGGCCTCCTCCACCTGCATCGCTAAAGTCCTACCGTTAAGCCAGGACCTGTCTGTAACTGCATAAAGTCTCATAGACTCCTTATCGAACTTCATATCTAGCACCACTTTCCAGCTTTTCGGCCGTCAGATTGTACACCTCGTCAATCAGATAGTTGTGGTAAGTTGAGTTTCCGTCCCTTTCCGAAAGCCTCTCAAAAGCAAGCTCTCCGCAAAGCCCCATCGCTGCAACAGAAGCTTTAGTAGCTTCTATTATATTTTCAGGATTTGCCGCTATGAAAGCAGTTGTCATGGCGCTCAGCATGCATCCCGTGCCTGTAATTTTGCTCATCATGGGATGACCGTTTCTTATTACGTAAGCTTTTTCACTGTCCGCGACAATATCTATGGCCCCTGTAATTACAATGACGGCACCTGTTTTTGCTGAAAAGCTTTTTGCAAATGAAACAGTTTCGTCAAGATTTTCCTCTGTAACCACGTCGTCAATGCTCGCGTCTACGCCTGAAGTAGATCCTGTACCGTCTATAAGTGTCTTAATCTCGGAAATATTTCCACGAATTACCGAAAACTTGACTTCTTCCAGTAGTCTGTGTGCTGTCTCTGTACGCAAGGCGGATGCGCCTGCTCCTACCGGGTCGAGAAGTACAGGGTTATTGCACTTATTTGACTTCTTACCCGCTAGGATCATTGAAAGCATTGTGCCTTCATTGAGCGTACCGATGTTGATGTTCAGCCCGTTGCAAATGGATGCAATCTCCTCAATTTCACCGCTGTAATCCGCCATAATAGGGGATCCTCCACAGGCGAGCAGTATATTGGCGCAATCGTTAACGGTTACATAGTTGGTTATGTTGTGAATAAGCGGCGACTTGTTTTTTACATTTTCAAAGCATCTTTTAAGCATTCTTTCTCTCCTCCTAGCGCTATATCTGTAGCAACAGTAATCATGGACACTATGACCATTATAGGAAGTGTGTTCCCTATAGGTGTGTCCAAAGTCATGGAAATTCGGTAAAGAGCAAACCCTGCGCACCATATGACGATGTTTCTTGTGTTTACACTTGAGCCGCTGCTGTCCTTTTTAAGTACAAAGAAGTCGGTGATCAGAATGGCGATCATCGGTGCAAAGACCGATCCTATCAAGTAGAGGAACCCTTCGAACTGCGACATAGGCGCAAATATCGCAAGCACTGTGCCTACTATCGTGACCACAACGCCTGCAACTTTCCCATTTACTTTACCGCATATGCTAGTTGCACTGATCCCCGCTGAATAGGCGTCGAGAAACGTAGTGGTGACAGTGGACAGTACGACTATAAGGAGTCCAATCATTCCAAAACCGGCAGACATCATAATAGTTGCAACGTCGCTCTCACCCGTAAAGAGCGCAGCTCCTAGCCCGATTATATACATCCAGCAGCTGACAGTGAAATAAGACAGACTACTGACAAGTGTAGACCCTTTTTTTGCACTACTTGTGTAGTCCGATATCAAAGGGAGCCAGGAAAGCGGCATTGCTGCGGACAGCTCGACAGCTACGCCAAAAGAAATGGCGTCGCTCACCGGCGCTGAAGCATCACCACGAAAGACCACGGCGCTCATTATAATTGTGAGGACAAACAATCCACCCATGGCGAGCACATTGACTTTTCCCAGGTTTTTAAAGCCTAGCAGAATCCAGAGCACAATCAAGCCGCCTATTATAAGGCTCCAAGCCCATTGGCCTGAAAGCGGGAAAGTGGTCTGTGCAGCCGCCGCTCCTGAAATAATCATGATGGCTGTCCAGCCCACAAGTTGAAGCACGTTTAAGCTTGAAAAAATCAGAGATCCCTTCTCCCCGAATGAACGCTTGACCGTCTCCATAGCACTTTTTTCAGTTTTTGCCCCAATCAGCCCCGCACCGTAAAGAAGCACACAGCCGATTACATGCCCCAATACGATCGCCAAAATCCCTCTTTCAAATCCCAGCGGAGCAATCAACGCCCCCGTCATAATCTCTGCGATTGACACCGCAGCCCCGAACCAGATAAGTCCGTTCGATAAAATGCTTGTTTTTTCCATTTATAAACTCCTTTTCTTTTCGTTTGAACAAAAAAGGGAAACACCTGACGATGTTTCCCATAAGAGCTGTAAAAGCTATGAAAGTAACTTCCTACGTTGGCATTATCCAAATCAGGTTAAAGGGTCGAAGTTGATCACTTCCTCTCAGCCTGCATACAAGCTCCCCTGTTCAAACGTTATTCTATTTTCCTCCACATTATATGCTTAAGGCAGTTCTTTGTCAAATAGCAAAGTTCTATAACTACCTATACTTTATTTTTCCAAATCAAATATCTCGGTTTGCTCCACCTGCCCGAGCCTTGTCATAGTCAGAGGGTCCTTGTCTATAAAAAATGCACTTCTTATCTCCTGTTCTTTGGTCATTATTTGAGTGTCCCCGCTTTCAGCGTCTCTAAGTCTGCAGCTGTACACTATCGGGAAATACGACCTGATGTATTTTCCCTCTGCATGCGCTGTAAAGGCTATTATCTGAAACCCAAGCTGCTTGGCTATGAAGAATACAGGATCCAGTATATGGTCGCTAGACGCTTTTCCAAACGGATTGTCCACTACAACAGTTCTGCTTGGCCCTCTGCTAGGACCTGCTTTCTTCTCTGCAAGATAGTTCAGTATTCCAAGGAAAAGCGTCATGTTCTTGCTCCACTTCTCCCCTCCAGACCATGAGTTGGAGGTCTCCCAAGAGTACGGCAAACTGCTTATCTTCTTGTCATTTGTAACCTTGCGGCACTTGACCTTTATAGGATTGCTCCTGAGCGCAATTTCCAAAAGCTGCTTGGACTGTAGCCACACCTCTATCGACTTTCTGACTTTTTCCTCTATCTCGTAGCCATTCTCGTCCTTGAACCCCTCCCCCTCAAGCTGCTTCATCATCCAGTCTATATATCTAGACAGCTCCTCTTTTGTCTCCTTTTCATTCCACTCTGGCACGTTTATGGTGAATATGTCTTTCCAGCTATCTTCTACCTTTACCCTTGTATTCCTAGGTATCTGTCTTATCTCTTTAGCTACTGTCTCTAGGTGCAAATACAGGTGGCCTATAAACTGCTGCACTTCCCTGTCGTGATCCCTTATGTCGTTTTCAGCCAGCTCTATAGCCCTTTTTATTATATGCTCCATCTTGCTCTGCCAATCTAGCACTTCCAAAAGAGAGTCTTTCTTGCGTATACCGCTAAGAGCCCTGTCCTTGAATTTCACGTCCAATATATTTTCATTGCAGAATTCCACAAACTTCTGCTTCTCCAGTTCGAGTTGATACAGCTTTTTCTCCATAATTTGTGTGCTTTCCTCAACTGCTCCTATAGCACTTTTCAGCACTTTTTGCCTATTGTACGGAAATTCATTTCTCAAGTCCTCTTTGATTTCCACTTCCTCTATCTCCTCTGTGAGATATTGGCACTTGTAGTTTTTGTTCTTTATTTCGTTTACTGCATTCTCTATATCCTTTCGCTGCCTGTAGAGCTCGCTCAGCCAATTTAAATTGTATGCCACTTTCTTCGCAAGCTCTCTGGCGTCCTCCTCTATTCTCTCCTCTGCCTGCTCAAGAGGGATCTCGAACTCCACAACTTCTTTGAACTCTTTGTAGAAATCCTTTAGACGCAATTCATATGTGTTCTCTGCCTTTTCCTTTTCAGACTTAACTTCCAAATAGGCTTTTGTCAGATTTTCACACTCACTTCTCAGCTTATTCAACTCGTCTATAATTCTTGCCAGTTCATCTTCCCCGTATGGAGGGAATTCCACCTCTTCCTCCAGCTCGTAATTCATCTGTTTCTGGAAGTTAAGCAGATCTGCCTTTAGTCTCTCTAGCACACTCAAAGCTTCCCTTTCACTTTCTTCAAGACTGCTTCTATCTCTCTGCTTGTCTTCCAAAGCTGCTTTTATAGTCTTTCTCTCTGACTCCAGTGTCTCTATTGCCATTTCAGTGCTCTTAGGACTATAGCCACTAGTCTCTCTGTAGAGCTCCTTTCCCCTAAGCACTGCAACAGCAGTTTCCATCTCGTTCAATCCATTTCTCAGGCTTTCTGCTTTATCTTTGCAGTATTCTATATTCTCCTTCGAAGCACGCTCACGTTCTGCAAGTTGGTCTATCTCCTTTCCAATTCTCAGCATCTCGAACTCTTTCTCTTTTTTCTCTTTTTTCTTTTTGACATATTCGATTGCCTTTTGCAACTTGCCCTCTATCATAGATTTCTCTTGAACAATCTCTGACGAGCGTTCCCGGATCCTCGCCACTTTCTCGTCTATACCTTTTAACCTGGACTGGCTCTCTTCTATGGCGCTCGCCTTCGAGTCTCTGGAATCCTGTATCTTCTCGAGCTGATTGCGAAGCTCTAGATTCTCTTTGTATGGATAGTTCTCAAAAAACTTCATTACATCCCTTGAAAGCTCTTCAGCTAATCCAAGTTCCCTCTCCTTGCTTTTTCTCAGATTCCTAGACTCCGACGCCTTAAAAGACACCTTTCTTTTCCAGTCTTCAAACTTCTCTGCTGCTATATTATCCCTCCAGCAATTTGGATAGAATACATTTTTCTCTGAGCATACGCTTCTGCCATCTATCCAATTTCTGGCTTCAAGCTCTGTAAGCACGAAGACAGGCTGGGAAATTTCATCGCTCCGCTCTCTTATTTTTTCTGAAAGCCTCTCAAGCTCAAGCTCTCCGACTACTATTGTAGAAGCCCATCTAGGATATGCTTCATACAGCTCTACCTCTGATTTACCTAGGCTTAAAGACGCCCTATGGACGTATTCGCTCCCCGACTCAATATAGTTAAACTGTCTCTTCCAACTACTTATCCATACCTCGATAGAAGGGTCAGCAGTATAGTAGTCGCTCTCGCTGTAGTCGTCCTCCCATCTGCTGGCTATTCTTTCCTGAAGAAGCAAGCTCTCTTTTTCCTCTCTCAGCCTTTCCGATCTGTTCAGAAGCTGAGCAGCTACACTTTCCTGCTTCAAGTAGAGAGATTCCATGTTGAACCAGCTAGTCCTGAATTCCTTCACTCTCCTTAGAAGTCTTTCATGGGCTTCGCTCTGAACTTTAAGCTCTCCTGAAAGCTCTGACTCCTGGTCTGCCAAGAATCTCGCTTCCAGCCTGTATTTCTCCAGCTGCTCCTCTTGTTCCGATTTTTCCTCGTTCAATTTTCTTGCATAACTTTCACTTTCGAACATCTCGGATTCAAGCGAAGTCAGCTTGCCTTTCCACTCTGGAATAAAGTCCTCCACACTTTCCTTGTCAGGCTTGAATAGAATATCGCCCGCCATGGTATGCATGTTTTTCTCTATCTCGTCCACAGCCCCTTGCAACTTGCTCCTTTCACTCGCCATCTCTTGTCTGGAGCTTTCTGAAATTTCAAGCTCTTTTCTGTACTTTTCAAGCTTGCTCTCCAATTCCTCAATCCTTTTCCGACTTAGCTCTATATCTCTTTTAAGCTGATCCTCCATGTCGAGGAAATATCCCCTTATAGCCATTCCATTTTCTTCAAGCTCGGCCCTTATGCTCTCCGTCTCCCTGTCCTGGTTCAACTTTTCTATCTGACTTCTCAAAGACTCCAGCTTCTCCTCTTCCAGCCTTATATAGCGCCTGTATTTTGATACATTCAGCTGGTCGTGCCTGATCTGCTTGAGATCCAATTCCCCCTCTTTCTGATTTTTTAAAGCTTCTGATTCCCTGCAGCTCTGCTTCAGAGAGTCCATATTCTCTTTCAGCACTCCTAGTCGACAAGATGCTCTTTCCCTTTCCAGCTCCAACTCCTCAAGCTTCAGACTCTCTTTCAGAGCTTCGCTCTTTTCTATCTCTCCGCCGTTCTTTTCTTCCTCTTCCAGAGCGAATTTGTATAGAGCCTTCACATCCGACTTCAGGAGTTTCGTCCTAGAATTAGCCTGGTCGTAGTCCCTGTAGCTATCCACATATACACCTATGCGCTTCTCCACTTTCTGGCTTTCCTCTATCCTGTCCCTGAGCAGCCTGTACTTCTTGAAGTGGCCTCTCTGCTTTTCAAATGTATCTGCAAAGCCCTTCGCACCTTCCCCAAGAATAGCATCTTCCACTGTAGGTATAAGCAAATTGTCCACAAGCTGCCCCGTCGTCTTGCATGAGTCGAAGAAGGCTTCTACTCCCCCTTCTGTGCCGTTTATGGTAACTATCTTTCTCCACTCCGAAGATATTATCTTGAAATTCTCCTCTAGATAGCTTTGGTACTCTTTTATAGTGATGAAGCTATGGGCGTTCATTTTTCTCTTAACCATATCCTGATAATATTCGCCCATCTCCTCCTTTGTGGCAGGCCTTTTTCTGCCACTTTCGCTCTCTTTTACAAACGGCAGGTTTTCAATCGAACCCTCGTCTCCTTCCCCGTACTCGTATGCGTACTTAAGTGAGTTCACTCCGCTCTTGTCTATAAATAGATTCACCGAAGTCAGCGCATATCTCCTGGGCTTGTCCGAAATTATCCACTCCACAGCTATATGTGAAGTGGTATTTTCAAGCATAAGAGTATCTCTTATTTTACGCTCTGCAAGGCTCTGGTGCGGAAGCACAGCCTGGATTGCGACCTGGATTGCAACCGTCTTTCCGCCTCCGTTTTCAAGTATTACAACTCCATTGTGCCCATCGAATCTGAATATTTCATCGTTGTAGCGCTTTTGGCCGTTTTCATAGATCACATTTGAAAATCGGATTTTAGAAATAGAAGGCATTATATCTCTCCTCTCTTTTTTTCAACCTCATAAATAAAGTCCAGTATGCCCCTGTTGTAGTCATATTCCATATAGTATCTCTGGACTATGACCTTGGACTTCTCTGTGAGCTCTATCTCGTCATTCCCTATGTCTTTTACAAGATCCTGCCTCTCTAGAAATCTCCTTACACTGTTCAGAAAAGACATCTTGCTTATGGTCTGCCCCTTCTGAGTCTTTACAGTCTCTTTTATCTCGTCCATATCTGCCCACTTCTTCACTATGGAAGACCAGTTATACTCAAGCTCTCTGTCCATCTCCGCCAGTCGCTCCTCTCCATGTTCTTCTAGAGACTCTATCCTTTCGCTTAGCGTGTCCATCCACTCCGCCATATTTATAAAATCCCTTGTAGGCTCTATAGTCTGGTAGCTGTCGTAAAAGCAGCCAAAGAGAACTATCACAGAGAGATACATGGTGTACAGGTCTGAATTCTCCCACCTACTGAGAAAGTGCTCTCTCTTCAAGGATTCATTTGAGATGTGGAACGGAGAGCTCTTCGCTATCGGGACCATGTATATTTTTTCTCCCGAAGTGAATACAGTGCAGTCCACTTGCCTTGAAAACTGGTCTACAAGAGCCCTGACCTTGTCGTCAGCCATATACGACCTCATATCCTCGCACTCACCTGCCCCGTTTGCCGAAAGCGTAGAGTAAATCCTGAAAGATTCCATAATCTGCTCATTATTATAAAGAAGCATCTCTATAGCCCTCCAATTTTATCTTCATATTTTTTATCTCGAACCTGCCTCTCCACCCTATGATTTCTTCACTTTCACTTACGTGGACCGTATCAGCTACAGCCCCCAGCATCTCGAAGGCTTTCCCGAGCAACTTCTCCTCGTCCACGTCTATTTTATTCAGCTCTATCGGGGACCTCTGATGAAGTATTATCCAGAAGTAGTAGAAGCTCTTGTTGTCCAATATGTCCTTGTATTCGCTGTACTCTACACACTTCACTATCTGATTCAATTCGACTTCTCCCTCGCTGTCTAAAGATTCTAAAACTATTCTGGCCATATATCTGAAGTTTTCTTGGTTTGCCTTTACGTCCTGATCTAGCTCCTCTTGCTCTGCCAAATCGTAGAAATCATGTTGCTCCTCTTTTCTGGCTCCCCCCTCTATTCTCTGGTTGAAGAATACAGACAGCGGAGACCAGACACTGCTTTTCTCCAGAAAAAGAAGCGGCTTTACAAGGCTTCTCGCAGAAGATACCGGAAGAGGAGAAGAGAATATCCTCCCCACTACCTCCTGGTCAAAATTAAAGGACTCTATCCCCGCGTAGTAGAGGGAATCGTAGACAGCTGTAAGCGCCGTAGTCTTAAGTTCAAGGCTTCTATCCAGAAGCATCCTGTGCTCGTAGTGCACCTCTTCAAGCTCCCTCTCTATGCGAAGTACCAGCTCGTATGTCTTTCTCTCTTTTTCACTTGAAAGCTCATTTCCTATTCTCTCTCTTGTCTCTTTCACAAAAGACTGTAGCTCGCGGAACTCTTCATCTTCATGCCCAAGCCTTGTGTTTATGTCCTCTACCATTTTCTTGTACCTTTGAAATATCTCGTCCGAAACTATATTTCTGCTCACTTCATGGCTTATTTTCTCCACTCTGCACTTGAGGTTTTTCACATCGAGACTCATTTCGTCTATCTGCCTGAGCGCTCCCGTGAACTCCCCTTTTTCAAGCTGCTTTCTAAGTACAAGCTGGTTTATGGATAGCTGAAACTCGTTGAAGTACTCTTTGGTCGCAAATATAAGCTCAAGCCCCTGTTCGTCAAGCGTGTAGTACTGGGCTTTGGTGTCATGGTCAGACCTGTTCCCTTTCAGTATAGAGTACTGTATATTTTCATACTTTCTAGTCTCCCAGTTGTAGAATTCCCTCGTCTTTCTCTTTCCAGAAGACGGCCTGAATACCTCTATAATCGTTCTAGCTACATCCTCAAACCCTTCATAGTCTAGGTCCACTTCGTCGCTGTTCAGTCTGAATAAAAACTCCGCCAGCTCCTTTGCCCCCACTTTTCTATTTCTTATGACCATGTTCTCAAAGAAAAAGAGAAGGGTCAAAAATCCCAGATCAAAGTAGTCTATCCGTTTTCCGCTTCTGTCCAATTTTCGCTTATTCCCCAACTCATATAAAGGGTCGAATAGCGAAATCCGCTGCATTCTCTCTCTGTAGTTTTCCGTCACACTGCGTATGCTTATTTCCAATTTGAATCCCTCCATATTTCCAAAAGTTCATCTTTAGAGAGAGCCTCTTGCGGAATATATCTTCCACTATCCAGTATTCTAAGTATCTCTTCGCTCTCCTGCTCGCTAAAACATTCTACAAACCTCTCTATAGCCTCGGGATTTCTTTTCTGGTTTTCTTTTCCAATGCTGGACGACTTGTTTAAAAGCGCCCTGTAAAAGTCCGTCCCAAGCTCTACATCCGCTTTTTCACTTAAGGCGCTCCATATAGAGATGCCCTCACTGTCAAGGTCTCCAAAGTAGTATATACGATCTATTCCCCCAGTCCCAAGCTGAATACTCAGCATATCTATGTTGGAGACTATCTTCCAGCCTGCGCCGAATATAAGCGACGCGTAGCCTGTGTCTCTAAGTCCATCAAGAAGGGCCATAAAGGTGGCCTTGTTCTCAACCACCAAGTGGAGATTTATATCTTTTGAAAATACATCTGCATTTACGCCTATCATAAGCGGATCCGGACTGCACTCTATCTTAAGCTTTTCCCAAATACCCAGCCTTTCCAGCACCGCTTTTCCACCTTTTTCGTCTATCCACTTTTCATCCCCCACCAGCTGAAATGACCTCTCTTGAGATGTCGCAGTAACCTGTGGAAACCCCATTTTAGATATATACCCATCTATCTTCTCTATATGTGGAATATCTCTCTTCCAAGTGCTTTCACTCAAGCCATAGTAAGCTTCCAGACTGATATCCGATTCCAAACCAAGTCTGCACTCCAATATGCCTTCCCTGTGATCTTTCAAAAGCGCATGTCTATCTATGCCATATCTGTAGCATAGGGGAATTTCCTTGCCGTTGTTCTTTTCTGGACTTTTTTCCAAAAGTACACCATCATCCACCAGCCGACTTACAGATTCAGAAAACTCCCTGTAGGAAGTTTCTCCCGTCACCAAACTCTCCAGCTCTTCCAGGCTTATTGTCTTTTTCCTATGCTTTCTCAGGCATGAAATCAAATATTCGTACATCGCTACCACCTTTCCAATTTACTTTACTCTAATACTGATAGCCAAAGCTTTTCCGACTCTATCAAAAGCTCTGACACCAATTTTACAAATGGATGGTAATTCATAAAGGAAATTATATATCGATATCGGTATATAGCACAAATCATATTTCTTTACAAAATAAAACAGCCAGACATCGTCCAGCTGTTTAAATACAAACTATAATTTTCCTACTAAATCTATATCCGGCGTCAAAGTATCCTCTCCAGGTCCCCAGCTTGCAGGACATACTTTATCTCCGTGCTTTGCCACAAATTGAGCAGCTTGAACTTTTCTCAGCAGCTCATTTGCATTTCTTCCAATTCCGTTGTCATGAATCTCGTAGGCTTTTATCTGCCCCTCAGGATTTATTACGAAAGAGCCTCTTAGGGACAATCCCTCTTCTTCAATCATAACTTCAAAGTCTCTAGACAGTTTTCCTGTCGGATCTCCAAGCATAGGGTACTTGATTTTGCCTATAGTCTCGGAAGCGTCTGCCCATGCCTTGTGGACAAAGTGAGTGTCTGTGGAAATCGAATATATTTCACAGCCTATCTCTTTAAATTTCTCGTACTTATCAGCCAACTCACCTAGCTCTGTTGGACAGACAAATGTAAAGTCCGCTGGATAGAACACAAATACAGACCAGCTTCCCTTTATAGAGTCTAACGAAACTTCAGTGAACTCACCGTTGTGATACGCTTGAACTTTGAAATCCGGAACACTTTTATTTATCAATGACATTTTCATTCCCCCTAGTAATATAATTATACAGCCGTCTTAGTAGCTATATGATATTATTACCCCTGCAAACATATATCACTATAGGATTCCTTTATGGACAAATGCCCGGTTATCGTTTTTTTAAATGTCCAAATACCTCAATCGCTATCCAGTGTATTTTTTCTCTGTAATTACAATTATGCCACGCATGCACGAAACCATTTGTGTGCAGCCTTCAAAAATGTTATACTGTCAACTGAAATCAAGAAAATATGGTTGTTGCGCAAATAAGTGCAATATGTCGAAGAGCTTATTTCTATAGGCTCTTTTTCGTTCACAAAGAAAGGTGATAATATGATAAAAGTTGATAAACTATCCTACTCATTTCCACAAAAAAATCTGTACAATAAAATTTCATTCACAATAGAAGAAGGTCAGCACTGCGCCTTCATAGGGGTCAGCGGCAGTGGAAAAAGTACCCTCGCAGATATATTTATGGACCCCGAGAGTTATATGTTCGATGGAAAATTGGATATAGACCCTCATTGCAGAATCGGCTATGTAAGTCAGTTTGCTCAGATAGACAGCGCAGATGAGATGACTGTATTTCAATATATCGGCGATGAATGCATCAAACTGCAAAGTGAGCTGTCGTCAATCTGCTCTGAAATGGAGACATCTTCAGATATAGAGCCTCTGCTGGAAAAGTATCAAGAGACACTGGACGCATTTGACGCAATCGGCGGCGACAGTTTCGAGAGCATTATAGAAAAGAAACTCAATACGGCAAATCTTACTAAACATAGAAACCTGAAAATTTCAGAGCTCAGCGGTGGCGAGTTCAAACTTGTCCAAGTTATAAAAGAGATGCTGAACAGTCCCGACTTGATGATTATGGACGAGCCGGATGTATTTTTAGACTTCGAAAACCTGAATTCCCTCAAAAATCTGATAAACTCCCACAAAGGAGCCCTGCTGGTTATCACGCATAACAGGTATCTGCTAAACCATTGCTTCAATAAAATTCTTCACCTTGAAAATATGGAGCTTCAGGAATTTGACGGAAGGTATATAGACTATAATTTTTCCCTTCTTGAAAACAAAATCGAACTGCAGGAGCTGGCCCATGGCGATACTGAAGAGCTTGCTAGAAACGAGGCTTTAATCGACAGACTGAGAACCGAAGCTACAGAGATTATCGACGCTTCCAGAGGCAGGACCTTGAAAGCGAGAGTCAGGCTTCACGAGCGATTGGAAGCTCGAAGGATAAAAGCGCCGTTCGTATATATAAAGCAGCCGAATATTCGCTTGAACACAGACAACAAAGTCGAGGAAACTGTTGCACTGAAAGTCGAAAACCACAGCGTCGCATTCGACGAGACACTACTGGATAACATAAGCTTTGAGATTAACTCTGGGGATAAAGTAGCCCTTATCGGAGCGAACGGCACTGGAAAGACGACTTTGCTCAGAGATATATTTGAAAACAGCTGTGACTCTATTTCATTCGGTGAAAACATCGAAACAGCCTGTCTTTCACAGCTTAAAAACGAAACTCTAATTGAGTCCAATACAGTTATGGAGGAATTCTTTGACTTTGGATTCAAAAGCTCTGAAGATATAATCTCGTGCTTATCCGAGCATGCCCTTGAGGAGGAGCTGGTATCTCAAAAGATAAGCTCTCTGTCAGGCGGAGAGAAAAATATGATTCAGCTGGCCAAGCTCTCTTCAAGCAATGCAAATATGCTGCTGCTTGACGAGCCGACCAGCCACTTAGACACCTATTCGCAGATCGCTTTGGAAGAAGCTATATCGAACTACAATGGAGCTGTTCTGATGGTTTCTCACGACTTCTATTCCATAATAAACTGCATGGACTATGTTTTGATCATTGAAGACAAGAATATCAGAAAGATGAGCATGAGAAAGTTCAGAAAGATGATATATGACAATCACTTTGACAAAAATTACTTAGAGCTTGAACAAAAGAAAAAAGAGCTCGAGACAAGAGTTGCACTGGCTTTGAAAGACAATGACTTCGAGCTTGCGAGGACTGTGTGCGAAGAGCTGGAGCCGCTGATTAAGATTTTTTAGTCTAAAGGCTTTTAGCAACACATATAAAAACGTCCTGTCTATGAGACAATAATCATAGGCAGGACGCTTACTTTTAAATACTTTCTTTTTCAAATAACTCATCTTCCTTAAGTATCCTTATGAATTGCAATAACTCATCTTTCTTGTAATCCTTTTCTATCTTCACAAATCCAAAACTTTCATAAAGTTCTATAAGAAAGGGCACTTCCTTACACTCCAGCATAACCACTCTTCCACCTAGATAAGTCTGCCCGTTCAAAACCATATTCATACAGTACTGCATGAGATCTTTTCCAGATATCTCGCTTCTATAGCTATCATTTTTACCAATTTGTCCAATCAATATAGCTGGAATTTCAGTTATAACTTCTCCATTTATTTTGGCACTAAACCCGTCAAAGTCTTTAATTTTTCTATTAGATAAATTGCTTGGAATCTGCAACATCTGAATAGCTATAGTGAAGTAGGCTAATATGTGAAATTTGTCTTCAAAATCACTATAGATTAAAAACGTTCTGCTTTTTCCTAGCTTTTCAAACAGAATAGCTTTGCTTTTCAGGAAACTTTCAATGTCTTCGTCTTTCTTACAAACAAAATCTGATAGAATCTTTTGTATATATGATTCTTCTCCTATTTCCAGCAGAGTTTTTAAAGAGACAATATTTTTTTTAATCTTTCGGTACCTCCCTCGCTCTTTTCTGCTGAAGCTAAAGATCTATCTATCTTTATGCTGTTCACAGGATTATTGAAAATATCTACAAATGAATCTACAGCTTTTTCTGTATCAAGGGTAAACTTCTTGTCAAATGATGAAGTTGCCATACTGATCCTCCTCTCCTAAATGTAATATTTAATAACGATAACCTAGACGCTTCATATAAGTAATTATAGCATATGTATGCTAATTTTAAAATTTAACTGGAGATGAATATACTTATGATAACTCTTCCTATCGAATTAACTTGGTCGCTGTATATCTTGAAATCGTCCACAGTACACCCTACTACTATTGATTTTTTGTTTATACATAGTATATACTAAATGAAAGGAGGTCTTTAAAATGCTAGCTAAAATCCAAAAGTGGGGTAACAGTAATGGGATAAGAATTCCAAAATCTGCATTAGAAACAGTTCATCTTAAAGAGAACGACAAAGTAGAGATAGTGGTCAAAGAAGGTAATATTATAATAATGCCTTTGAAAAAACATAAGACCTTTGAAGAGAGAATAGCTGGATTCACCGGAGAATATGAATATGAAGAATGGGATACTGGCGAACCTGTCGGCGAGGAGGTGTTCTAGTGGCTTATATACCTAAGCAGGGTGATATAGTCTATCTAAACTTCAATCCTCAAGCTGGACATGAACAAGCCAGAACCAGACCCGCTCTAGTTGTCAGCAAAGATGCCTTTAACCAGTTCACCAGAAAAGCAGCTATATTATGTCCTATAACTAACACTGATAGGGGTCTTCCTTTTCAAGTCAAGCTGGATGAAAGAACTAAAACTACCGGAGTGATATTATGCGATCAAGTAAAGTCGCTAGATATATCAGCTAGGAATATTTCATTCAAAGAGCAAATTCCCCAAGACATATTAGAAGAGGTTATAGATATTTTAATAGGTTTTATCGAAGTCTAGCCTGTCGGTTTTGACAGGCTGCGAGGAGGTGAATAGAATTATGATAGCTCTTCCAAAGTGTCCCGATATAAATTCAAACGTCTTGGAGAGAATGCTGACAGACGGCCTGACCACAAGCTACAAGCTTTTCTGGTTTCTGGGTGTGTTCAAAGAAGTTGTATCTGGCGAAAAAGTGATTCCATTTAGAAGAGTCGTGTGCCGAATGATTTCTGACTCATGGTATCCGCTTGTGGAGTACCATTTAAACTTCGGAGTTGTGGACAAGCTATACGACCTGGTAATGCTTATACATAGGAAGTATAAAATAGAAAGTAGCGTGAGGGAAAGTGGCTTTCTCGAGTTTCTGGAAAACCTTGAAGATCCTGAAGTGGAAAAATGCATTTCAGACCTGTACAAGATGGTTCCCTACAGGCTTGTATCGCCGTTCTTCGCCGAAGCGCTTGCTGGGCTTAAGGACTACAAGAAAAACTTCCTGATTGAATCCCTTAGCCAGTCAAATAGCGATGTTCTTTATAGGATTGATTCTAAAAACAATACCATAAGTGTAAACGAGCAATGGTTCGAATACCTTAGAGCCAACCAGAATATAGTCTACGGATGGATAAAGTACAAGCTGATATATTTCCTGCAAAGCAGAAATCCGAATGTGCCGGCTATACCATACAAGCTGAGCGCTCCGATTAAAAGAGACCTGAGCGCCGCCAGAAAGCTCTGGCAGTCTATGAGCCAGCAGTCGCCTTTATGCGACATATACACCGGCGCAGAGCTTAATCCTGAAAACTACGGCAAGTACGGAAACTTAAGCATAGACCACTTCATTCCCTGGAGCTTTGTGATGCACGACGAACTGTGGAATCTAACTCCGACATTTGCAACTGTAAATAGCTCAAAAAACAACAAATTGCCTGTACTTGACAGATACTTAGACAACTTCTGCAAAATTCAGTACGAGACATACCGATTTATACTCGGAAATAGCAAGATGAAAAAACAGCTTGAAAACTACATCCACCTGTCCAGAAGCATCGACCTGTCCAAGGGCATCAACAGGCAGGATTTTTCAAATTCCATAAAGTCCGCCGTCACCCCGTTGTTTCAAATTGCATACAACCAGGGCTATGGGATCTGGAATACTGATTGATAAAATCAAACGACCCGACATGGTCCGCATTGTTAAGAGGCGTGTCGGGTTCTATATTTTTCTGGACGACCTTAATTCAATTTTTTATTTTACGTATTTATAAATGTCGAACTCTTCATATTTTTCGTCTGCTCTCAAAAATAACGGATGATGTGGATGGCCGTATTTTGTCTTTTTCCCAAATGATATCCACCTACAGTTATTTGATTCCACAATCTCCACTATCGCTCTCAAGCTGTCCCAAAGATATCCTCTTTTTTCTATTAAAGTTCCCCATGCAGCCCAAATGTCGAATTTTCCATTGCATATTGTCTTCCTTATCCATTTGAGATTCTCTTCAAATATCTTCTCATTCATATTTAAGTCCATATCATTCGGATTAGTAGCTCTCTGTGGATAGAGGTTTAGCATTATCCAACTGTCATATCCGCTGTTTTTAGCTATTCTGTCTACAGACTTCATGGTGTTGTCTAAAACCCCCGCTTCTGCTGTGCTGGGATTTACACCAAAGCATAGAAGTGGATTTTTGCCCTCTATTCCCAAAACATATCTGCATTTATTGTCTTCGCTGTTTTCATAAATCCATTCCATTAAAGTCTCTCCCTTATTTCATGTTAAATCTATATTCCAGCGACCAGTTTCTTCCTTGCCTTTTTTATATAAGTCTAAATATTAACCAGTATTATTCAATTTAACTCTATCGAATAAAATTAGTAAATATTTTACCTTCTCTTTCTGGCTCTTTTACTTTATCCTTACTATTTTCAATTACCTTCATAATCCATGCCATATTTTTCCCAAGCACTCTCATGATTTGAGTCCCTTCTTCATCTTTTAATGCTTCACCAGGAGCAGTGCCATGAATAACATTCCAATAGTTTGAAGTAGGTATTATCATTTCTGAATAATTAATGTAATTATTTAGTTGGTCAAATGTTGGAATTCCGCCCGAACGTCGTACAGCAACTACTGATGCTCCTACTTTGTGTCTTAGCATACCGTCATTAACACTTGCAACTAAAAATGTCCTATCTAAAAACGCTTTCATAGTTCCTCCTATTGCTGAATAGTGTACTGGCGAACCTAGAATAATTCCATCTGATTCTTTCATTCTCTGAATCCAATCGTTAACCTCATCATCCTTGATTGCACACTTTTCATTCTTTTGTTTAGAGCAATAGCCACATGCCATACACCCTTTAATTGTTTTATTCCCAACATGGATTATTTCTGTTTCTAATCCTTCTTTTTCAAGTTCATCTGCAACTATTTTTATCCCATGATAAGTATTCCCTTCTTTCCTAGGACTTCCATTAAACGCCAAAACTTTCATTTACTTTTCCTCCTTTAAATCCTTTTGTAACATACTCAAACCATACAGTATACTGAACTATCAAACAAGTACCCACTTTTTTGTAAGATACCTTACCGAAAAGTTTGAAATAGGAGATTTGCTTTAGTAGATATATATTATTTTATTTCACTAGCATTGATTATCATTTAATTTATAGTGTTTACTAGCCCATTCTTCTATCATTTTTAACGCCGGATATAGCCCTTTTCCTTTCTCTGTAAGAAAGTACTCTACCTTTGGTGGTACTTCTGGATAAATCACCTTTTCTATTAAGCCATCTTGCTCTAAACTCTTCAGCTGTTCATTCAGTACTTTCTGACTTATGCCACATGTTATTCTTTGAAGCTCTAAAAACCTTTTCTCGCCATCTCCAAGGTGACATAATATAACAGCTTTCCATTTTCCTCTTATAATTTCAAAACCCAAATCTAGTGGACATACGAATTTTTTCTCATTATAATCAATCATAAATTTCACCTACTTCACTGTCTTAGGGAATATAACCCTTATACCTTCTACCTCAGTCTTTCAACTACTTAAGCCTTATATAGCACCACCACAGTCTCAGCTGTAGAATATTCCCAACCTAATTTCATTTAACTTATCTATGCTATTTTATTCATAAGCTGATCAATAGTCTTTGATATGAAGCTAGCTAGCTTATCACTGCCTCTCAAAGTTGAATTGTTTTTCTCATATTCACTTACAACATCCATCGAAATATAAGCAGTCGTTTCATATCCAAATGAAACATGAGCGTAACTTCTATTAGAGTTTTCAAAGCTGTTTTTAAAGTCTGAATCAAAGCTATTCATATCAATCAAGCCATTATATTTACCTTTCAAAAAAGCCCTTAGTTCAGACCAATCAGTTCTTTTCCATTCCCTAGTTATATCATTATACAGCTCTTTGCATTTATCCTTAGAAGCTCCAAAATTATTTTGATAATATCTCTTATCAAAATATTCAGCTATTATTGTCGATTGAAAGTGAGCTAGACGGAGATAAGGCTCTGTCAATAACTCAAGTTCAAATCCATCTACAGTTAAATTATCTTCATAAACCCAGGATAGGTCATTCGCTGTTTTATTAAGCAGACAGTGGCTTTGCCACTTTGTATCACCACTCCAAACTGTAATCATAAGCCTTTTGGATCCGTAGTCCATACTAATCTGAGCTTGATTACAAAAATCATAATCTAACGGAACTATATACCTGCCTGAGTATTTCTCGGAATCACTTTCATTTTCACAGCAATTTTTAATGAGACTCAATATTCTCTTGTCAATCGCTGGCTCATTTTCGTACTGAATAGGTATGTCATTAAGCAAAGATATTGGGAACCATTCCTGATAATAATTTTCTAAATGATTTAAATAATGTCCTAAAATACTGTCTTCATTGCTTCCGGAGATATTGTAAACATCCTGTAGTATTGAAATTACTTCCTCCCATGTTCCATCAAGAAGTTCGGTGCTTGGACGATTTCCGCCCTGCCTGACAACCTCTTCTTCAATGCTTTTTACCTGCTGTTTAAGTTGAAGCCTCGCATCAGCAGCGTTTCTTTTTACTTCAATGACAACTAGAGTGTCTTTACATCTTATAACTATATCTGTTATCAGACTATTATTATCATCATATTCATTCTCTATCATGTTGATAGGAGATGAAGTTGTCAGAGTTATGCCTATTATACTTTGAGGATCTGGGTAACTCTGAACAGTCTTTGTAATTTTCTGCTGAATGCCAATTTGTTTGTCGTTGCTTCTTTGTGGCTTAGAAACTATAGATGGAGATTTTTTCTCGAAGCATTTCGCATTAACATAATCAATGAATCTATCTAATACTAAATTGTTCTGATTAAGTAGTATTGCCAGTCCTCTGGATAAATTATTTTCTACCGGCAACGAGCCTTTTTGAGTATAATGTTCAAATATATTCAGATGTCTATTGTTATTAAACATAAAGATTCCCCCTGCTATTTATAGCCTGTTCTGTTTGTAACTCTGTTTTATCAAGCTTATTATGTACTCTAGGTTTTCATCATCGCTAACCTGAACTTCATAGTCACCATTTCCCCAATGTCCTGTACTAGATACATCTCTGAACAATCCTTTTGGATCGTCTAGATTATTTTTCTTCAGGTTTATCCACATTTTAATGGCTTTTTTTTGGATACATACATCCACTACATTTCTCTTCACTTTAAACGATATGTATCTTTTGACAGGTTTTATTTTTATTTCCTCTGATATATTTAGTATTGCACTTTTGAATTTTTCGTATAACTCTAAAATTTCATCAGGCATATTAGATAAGTGTTCATCCTCTGTATATACCTTTATTTGCTTGTTCACGTTTTCTATTTCTTTATTTCCCCGAGATATTGTTTTTATAGATTCCTTGACTCCAGATGTTGATATAAAGTTGAAACTCACCGTTTTATTGGAATAGCGTTTTACCTCCCAAAGCTCTATAGGCAAGTCTTTAAAATTTGTAGCTTCCATCTGGTATGCAGTGAAAGAAGGTGATATAAATATCGTCTTTGACTGTGACCAGTCTACATCTTCTCTGCCTAAACTATCTCTGCGATTTTCATTATATTCCAATATGAAGTCAGCTTTATTGTTAAGCATCACAGATAGGTAAGCATACCCTTGGTCTATTACACTAAACTTCTTGTCGCGCTTGTACTCTATAATTACAAAAGACTTGCTGGCCCTATCAAAAGCGAGCGTATCAATCCTAAAGTTTCCTATAGAAAATTCAGATGATACAAACTCAAGGTCAAACACTTCTTTTAGATTTTTTTCACATAGATTCTGAATATCTTTCTCTAATTTAAACGGGTGGTCGTCTATAAATTCTAATTTATCTTTGTTTAGAAAAAACAGCTGCATATTTTCCCTCCTGATTTTGTATTTGATATTTTCTCGTTGTTTTTTATTTTTAGGAAATTTCCTTAGCCTAATACTTTTCTTTTAATTCAGCAAGTCGCTCAAAAGCTTTAATCATACCGTTTACAGTTCCCCATGCAATTCTTACGTCATCGTCTCTTAAAATTCGTGCATGCTTTGTAAGCGGGTTCTGTATTTTTTCTTTAAGCGTTCAATCCACTAGACAGTATTCCCAACATTTTTTCTTGATGGTCTTTTATGTCATCGTAATTCCATTCTTGCCCGGCTGTACGGGTGTTCTGGTTGTCTTTGCACATTTGCATCATTATCATAAACTTGATTGATGCCACACTTACCTGCTTAATCTTTCCTGAAACATCCAAGTAATGATCTAGCTTTATTTTAGGAGTCCAATTCGAGCCAGAGCTATTTATCTCACTGCCGATCATAGCGTAGTTTCCAAAACAGTTTATTTGATCTCTGTTCATCTCACTATTTTCGACTTTTACATTAGCTTGAGGGTAGTAATGTTCCAAGCTCCTGCGAGTTCTGGAAAAATAAAACTGATCAAATACTCTCAGCCCAAAATCAGAGCAGCCAAGTATATCAAAAAATTTATTCCTTTCTTTGTCGCCTTCTTTTGTTTTCTTGCCACGAAATTCATCAAAGTATTTCTCCCAAAGTTTATAGTCAAGATAGTTGAAAATGAACAGAGGAATTCCCTTCGATATTGTAGTGCCGTCCCCATATATTCCGGCAAAGTCAAAACCGCTATTGTGAGACTTAATATCAAGTGAGTTGTTTCGAAGAATTACACTATCAAAGCTACCGGGCTTCGGTGTATTGATTTCATTAAGATTATCCGCCATTAGATAGATATCTTTGAAGTATTTATCAGCTAGTCCCGATAAAAAGCCACAGTACTCTACATTGTCCAAGTATTCATTATTGAACAGGTAAAACAGACAGTAAAAAAGATAGTTTTTCCTTTGTCTCGGTGTAAATGATACCTCGAACATTGAGAGCAGATGAACAAGTTTATTCTGTATATAATTTTCGTCGTCAAGATTTTTCAGATACCCTTTATTGTTTTCTTTTTGCCAGTATTGGAGCTTCCACGGATTGCTCTCAATAGTGTCATCCTCATTCGAATGGTGCACTATATAATTGTCCAGCAAATATTTTGCCATAAGCAAGTTGAAACCAAAATTTTTTACAAATTCGTTGTCAACCTGAACCTTGTCAAATTCATTAATCAATTCTTTGTCGTCGAGATTAAAGCTCGCAGGATCAAATTCGCTTTCTTTCATGCGAGTGAGCTTAAGCACAATAAGAAGAAAGTTTGAAAAGTCAATAATCGGCTGGAAAGTATCAGCTTTATTCTCTTCCTCCTTCGTGGCGCATGCCCCTCTATAGTCTATAAGGTCGCTGATTTTAAGCGTATTTGTGTTATCTTCGACATCTGGCAGAGCATCAAAGTCCGTAATATTTTCAAAGTCAAAATCGCAGAGAGATCTCCCGAAAATATGGATTGCACTTTTTTTGTCGCTACTGTACTTTTGCTGAATATATACATTCATCTCGCTACAGTATTCCCACAGGCGATTAAATTTCGCCTTATCAGCATCTCCCAGTTTTTCGATAAGACGAGCCTTAATAATTTCATGTTTTTCCAGCTGCTCTCCTCTGGAATTCATTATTTCAAAGTAGTGATTTAAGTCTATGTCTTTTGGCACTTGGTAGTGTATCAAGTGGACACTATGCTGAAAGTAGGATTTGAACCCGTCTTGGCTGTCTTTTGGAACTATCTCGTCAATTGTTTCCTTAACATATTTGAATCCATTTATAATTCCGTAATCTTTTTCCTCAGTTTCAAAAAAAGGAATGCTTTGGATAGTATCGTTCGATTTTTTTCGTGCTCGATAAGTCAATTTGTTTTGAAGAGGAGCTTCTAACGCACTCAGAATAAGATTAATTGTCGTCAGTCGCTGCTGCCCGTCAATCACTTCGTATACCTGGTCCCCTTTATGAAAAGATACAAGCGTCCCGATAAAGTATGTCTGCTTCTTTGCAGTGTACGCATCATGGACATCCTGAATCAGCGCAGAAATCTCATCTTTTTCCCAGGCATAATTTCTCTGGTATATAGGAACTTCATAAGTTGCTTTTTCGCCATTATAAATTTGGGCTATGGACAGTTCCTTGAGTGGCAAAGCTTTATTTTTCATTTTTATCCTCCAAATATTTGTTTGTTTTGAAATAGTGAAGATAGTTTTGATAAATTCCTTCTTCGTCCTGATCATCCAGATTATCTTTTTTCGCCACTACAGAGCCGATTGACAGCGGGATTATATTGTCGGAAAGCACGCTTAAAAGCGACACCGGTGAATCTGATTCAGTTATCATTTTATATATGTTGAAGGAATTCGTAACGTCGTTCCCGATAATGTAATTTTGCGCCGATAGCCAGCCCACATTTTGATACTGCGCCCTAAGCGAATATGCCCAGACAAAAGCAAATACCACAAATTGATCTAGCATTTCCAAGTCCACTTTTTCAGGTCTTTCAGGACAGAACCTGTCGACATAGAGTAAAATAGCAGTGTCAAACAGAAGTCTGGTAATCCTGTTGCCGACACCATTTTTGTATGTTCTAAGGTCAAGCGTTTTTACAATATCGTTATCATTTATAAAATATCCCTCATATTTATCGTTGTTCTGAATGTCTTTAAGTATTTTAAAGTAATGTTTTGCATAATCAAAGAATGGCTTGCCCGCTATAATAGGAGTGTCCAACTGAAACGGTTTGAGCTTTCGCATACCTGAAACGAACGGTGTTGTGGAATGATTGACCGTGTCGGCATAGGCAAACGCCCCTTTATAGTATTGAGCGTAAGGGAAATTGTCCTGCCAAGTAATGCCCTTGAATTTATGTATATTATGTTCGTTAAGCTCCCAAGCCTTATTCCCTTTTGTCCATTCTTTCAAGCGATATAGATAGTCACTGAACAGTGATGCGAGCTCTTTTTGCTCTAAGTTCTCCCAACTTTTAACAACTCCCTCAATTTCAGCTGCATCTAAGTCGTTCATCTCGCGAAGGTGATATGCCTTCAGCAGATCATGGGGGTAGAGCTTTTTGCCACGAGCGTTTTGTGAATCAAAGAACTGAAATGCTTCAGATATATTCTCTGTAATTACAACGATAAGCTCGCAGTTGTTTTCAACGTAATCCAGCAGCGCTACTCTATCCCTTTCGTCGATAATATTATTTGCACGTCTTTCCAGTGTCCGAAAATTATTAGGTATATTGCGAGTGTTATGAGGATTGTCTGCTAGGGGCTGATCTAGAAAGCTTATTGACTCAGCTCCGAGAGCCTTGAGCAGCAAGGAGAACGTAATAGTTCGCTGCTGCCCGTCTACTATGCTGTATGTGTGTTCTTCCTCTTGATGGAGTATTAGTGTTCCTACTCGGTATGTCTCTTTATTTTCATTTTTGGCATCGATAATGTCATCCAGCAGTTGAATCGCATTTTTTGCTGTCCATTTATAGGGACGCTGATAACTTGGTATCGCCAATTTGATGCCAGCAATCGGATTACCGTCTTTATCCATTGTAATCTTATCTCGCAGCAATAAATCTCCGATTTTAGTTATTGCGAGCTTTAAAAAAGTGCTCATATTGTTGGTCCCTCCCTATATAATCTTAATAATTCTCTTTAATGCTCTTCATATTTCTTTGTTCAAAACAAAGTTTGGTGTAAAAATTCTCATACTTTATTAATCAGTTCTCCTAGTGTTAAATATTCCCTATCATTATATTCTTTATTTCCCTTGCTTTCAAGTTTTCCAGGGAAGTTAATGTGCTTTCATTCAAAACAAAAGCACCTACCCTCTTAGGTAGATGCCTCAACAATACTCCTATTTACTTTGCCTTTAGTCTCGCTATATCCGCCCAATTTATCGTCTATGCTGTCCAATCTTCTGTTTATTGGCTCCAACTTAGAGTCCAGCATGTCCGAAATCGCCTTCAACAAATCCTTATCTCCCATTGAAAATACCTCCTACGGTTGAGAGCTATCAAATGACCCGACGTGGTCCGCATTGTTAAGAGGCGTGTCGGGTTCTGTTGAATTGATTATATCATAATTTAAGCAGATATTCCAATCCCTTACGCTCTATATAGCACTACCACAGTCTCAGCCGTAGGTAGATGCCTTTTGCAATATTTCTCTTATCCTCTCTTTATCAGTTTCCCAATTTCCACTATAACATCATATAGAACATCCTCTTTAACCGTTCCAAATTTTTTCATCACTATATTCTGAGAAAGAGTATATATCTTATCAGTTCTTATATTTGAATCCACTTTCAAGACGCCTTCCAGCAAACTATCGCTTTTTATCAATATGCTATGGCTTTTTGAAGCCAAGTTAGAAGTTATGGCTACCACAACCATATCATCCGATGGAGAGTTATATAGATTGTTCGATATTACAAGCACCGGCCTTCGCTTGCTAGAAGATAAATCAGTAAACGGAACAGGTATAAGCAGTATATCTCCCTGTCTATACATCATTCCATACCTCGTCATCTATATCATTGTCCCAAAAGTCCATGCTGCTCTGGCTCGCCTGTTCCAAATCTTTGTACAGTTCTTTTTCGTTTTTCATTTTGAGATACCCCAAAAAGTCTATCACTTCAGGTATCTGATTTTCAGGTATATCCTCTATAAGCTTTAAGAGGATTTCTTTTGCTGTATTCATCACAATCACCCCTATAATCAGATTATACCCCAATTTTCTTCTCTGTGACAAATTACGCCTTATATAGCTTTACTACGGTTTCAACATGGCTCGAGGTGATAGTAAGTACGTCTAGGTACGAACACTTTATCCACTATGTCATTTTATGTTTTTCGCTTGTTTCCTGTGCGAACAACTGCTCCAATATCAATTAGAGTTATATCCATGTTCTCTCGAACACAATGTTTCCTTCCACCATGATTCTCTCTTAAGTACATAACTATCATCCATTCTTGCATGGTAGTTTGTAATCATCAGATTACTTACTTTTAACTTTATTTGGATGCTCGAAGGGACGATCGTCTTTTTCCCTCAAACACATGGTCTGAAAATGAAGTTCACTATCAAATTCAAGTATTTTTCGAATCAAATCCGTTTCAATATCCATATGACTCATGAATATAGATATAATCGTTGCTTTTAATACATTTATTGTATCTGACATTTGCACGCTTTCCAAAACACCTGTTTTATCCAGCTTATAATGGGAATAATAATTCCTAGTATCCCCCAATTCCTTAAAATAAAGTTGTATTAATTCTTCATCTTGCTTTGCTCCTATAATAGAATCATCTCTTCTTAACTTTTCTATATGGGCAGCATTTTTTCTTATTATCTGTAAGTGCTGATCGTCAAGTTCTTGCATACGATGAGACAATGATGTTTTTGCAAGAAATCCTGCTGCAATCCACCCCGCAATGTCTTCCATATGTTTAGACGTATATTTCCATTCAGGAATGACTGACTGTATTGTATCTTCAAATAGTGGTCTGCCTTCATCCGTAAATATTAATTTTTTAATTTCTTTTGTTGACGCTTTTAATGTAGCCTTTATTTTTCCCTTTATCACTTCATCACCAGAAATGCGAGTATGGTATCCATCTAGAATTCTCATATATTCAACAAAAATATCTTCAGCAAAAATATCCTTCTTTCCGTTTACAGAAAAAAATATCCTTCTCAGCAATGAATATGAATCATCAAAATAAAACTTTCTCCAGTTGGAATAATATCTTTGTAAATGTTCTGCAATAACATAACAATATGTTCTCGGTCTATTTAGTACATCTCTAATTGTTGTATTATAAGAAAAATCTCTGTTGAAGTATAACCAGCTTTTTAAGTCCTGATCTTTAATAGTCAGTCTGATATCCTGTGCAACACTTACCGTTCCTATCAGTAATCCAAAAAACTGCATTATGCATTCGATATCATCCATGACACGTTGAATATCCTGTTCTTGCGTATATTGTACTTTAATTCTCGGTTCATTTTTAATAATTATTTCTGTTCTGTCGTCACCCCGTATGCTGCTGTTAAAGCTTTTAGATTCGAAGTACAATTCTACATATGGATTCTCAGAATGGATAATAATTGGTTCTAAATGCATCTCACCTGCTGCCATCTTATCCATATCAGTACTTCCATAAAATACAGTGCTTATGCCTATCCAATCGATAAGTTCCGGAATCGAAAATGAAAACTCAACAATGCCAGATATATCAATACCCTTTGAAAAACTAAAATTTTGCATTAACACATAAAAAACTCGATGTGAAGATGTATAATCGAGCAAGCGATTACTACTCGGTTTCGTAGATCCATTTACAAATACTTTATATCTATACTCACCGTCACTACCTATAAATGTAGTAGGAAATACTTCACCATGAAATCGGCTATAAAATTCTATACTATTACCATCAATAAGCAATTCCGCAACTTCTTTTTTTTCAGGTTCTTTCTCTTTAAACCATGTTCCAACGTGTCTTTCCATATAAACCTCCCTATCTAATCTTAATATTTCTCTTTAATGCTCTTTTTTTCTCAGTTATTCAAAGTCCTAAGAAGAGCAATGCTGGACGGAGTTCGCATCTAGTGCCTAGCTACAAGGTTTTTGGGTACGCCAAAGAAAACGTCTTAGTTGTTTCCTTTTTTTGGCCTGCAATTTCCCCAATTTCCTTATGGCTTCAAACCTCCCATGTCTAACAGGGTCCTATGCCCTAAATTCCTTCGTTCTGACTGTCCATAAGCTGGGTGTCAGCTCAGCTCCTTTTCCGAGTCATTCCTGCTCTAACGGTAATAATTTCTGCTGACTACCGGCTCTTCTTGTCCTTTGAATATCTGTATTTGACTACCTCAGCGCTAGTTTCAGCGGACGCTTTCCTGAGTTCGTCGTTATTGCTTTTACGCTGCCAATGGTTCTGATGGGCGCTTGATGTCAGACATCAGCTTTGTCCCGTCATACTTTATCCCCTTAGTCAGTATCGCGTAGAACACCCGTATCAGCTTACAGCTTATCGCTATCAGCGACTGCTTCTTCCTCAACGGATTTTCACTTCTCGTTGTATAGTATCTGTGTATCTCTCTGAATTCAGCGTTTCTTGACACCAGTGGCATCACCCCTTGGAACAACGTCGCCCTCAAGCCCCCTCTTCCTCGCTTGCTTATCCGAGTTTGTCCTTTATGCTTTCCTGAGCTGTTTTCCCTAAGTGCCAATCCCGCCAGTTTCTGTATCTGCTTAGGCGACTTGAAGCGTCTTATGTCCCCTACCTCTGCCAGAAATCCAGACACTGTAGCCAGTCCCACTCCCTTGATTTCCAAGAGTTCTTTGACTTCCGGTATCTCGCTACACAGTTCTTCTATCAATTCCATTACTTCATTGTACTGATTTGACTTGCACTCATAGTCCTCAAGCAGCATCTGTATCTCAAATCCGATATGTTAAGCTAGAAAATGTTGCAGTCACTAGCAATAAATGTTGGCAAACGTGATATGATTAAAATAGAAAAATGGAGAGTGATCACGATGACAACAAAGAGAAGAAGACTGACTACGAAAACCAAATTTGAAATCTACATCAAGACTAGAGATGAAAGCAACGTAGGGGAAGTTCTGCGCGAATACGGAATTCACCTAAGTGACCTTAGGGAGATTGAAGAACTTGTAGAAGCAGGGGCTGTAGATCGTCTGAAGACAAAAAGTGTCAAGACAAAGGTCCTTGAAGAAGTTTCTTTTGAGGAATACCAGGAGCTAGCCAAAGAGCTGGACCGCAAGGAGAAAGCACTTGCAGACTTGACTGTGGAATATTTGATTCTAAAAAAAACGACAAGTAGGCTTCAAAGGTTCGTTCAAGAATAAGCATGTATATGGCATTGAACGTCAACAGCTTCTAGACATTGTTTCGTGGGGCCAATCACAAGGTATGCCTCTGGTCAGAATCTGTCAGCTTCTTCAGATTTGTAGAAAGCGCATACAGCGTTGGCAGAACAGCGAAACTCTCGAGAGAAAGCAATCAGAACGCAAAAGTCGTCCATACAATGCGCTGACTCCAGATGAACTAGAGCTTGTTCAGAAAATGATTGGAGACAAGAAATATGCCAATGACAGCTGTCGGGTGCTTAGCATTAAAGCGCTAGAAGAATTCGGCATATACATATCCCATGTCACGTTCTGGGAGTATATGAAGTCCAAAGGAATCAACGGTCCAAGGGGCATCTATGCAAATCGAAGGAACAAGCATACAAAACCGGACATAGGTGATGTACAAGAGCCCAATAAGCTCTGGAGCTGGGATATCACGCACGTGAAGACAACTACAAGATACAGTCACTACTACCTTTATGTGCTTCAAGATTGGTTCAGCCGCAAAGTGATATCTTGGCATCTGAGTGAGTCTTTGGCCAGCGAGGAAGCTTTGACCCTTTGGGACAAAGGAATACTAGCTGAAGGTCTTTTAAACAGCGAAAAACCTCGCTCTTTGAGTGACAGGGGAACACAAATGCGTTCAGTCAGCACTAAGCTGTTTATGACTTCTTTGGGAGTAAAGCAGCTGTTTTCAAGGCCTAGAACGCCAAATGACAATCCCAAGATTGAAGCTTTGTTCAGCACTGTCAAGTATGCACCGGGCTATCCGGAGCGTTTCAGCAGTCTAAGCGAGGCTGAAAGCTACTTTGAGGAATTTTTCAACTGGTACAATTATGAGCACTACCATACAGGCATAGGAATGGTCTCGCCACAAGACAAGCATACGGGTAGAGATATCCTGATTCTTGAAATAAGATTGGCTATCAAGAAAGCTACTTATGAAAAAAGAAGGCTATATAATGTCGGATAATTAAGCATAAAATTTGCGACATTTATTGACTAACTGAACGCTCCGTCAAACCACTGAGACTTGGCCTTTTCTTCGTCTAAAGACAGGTTCAGCTTTATGTACTCTGCAATTCTCTCGTTTGGCTTGAACGCTCGTTTGTTGTAAGCTTCTAGCATCTTGACCAAGAAGCTATAGCTGCTGACCTCTGTAATATTGTTGTCCGTTATATCCACTACCTTTCCATCACTTAAATTCTTCTGTGTAAGCTTTAATACTTCTATATTCCTGATTCCACTCATGAGCTCTCCCCCTTTTTATTTTTGAGTATGTAGAACCTTCAAGAAAAGGGCATAGGACAAGCGGAGCGAAGTCCTATGACACTAAAGCAAAGGCACTAGATATGAGTTATATCTAATGCCCTGAATTCCGTTTCTGTTTTTCTGTAAATCTCCGGTTGGGGATTTAGGTTTTCTCCGTTTATTTATATTAAACAAAGCTGTATCTTAATCTTTCCCAGTCACGACAACTTTCCCTCCAAAATTATTTAATGCAAATAGCTCAGAATTATGGAGCATCTCATGCGATATGCTGTATCTGAAAGGGAACATCTGTGGTATGCTTGATAGTTCTGACACTTCATAATATGCTTTATCATTTAAAGCTATTATAGTCATCGCTATTAGACTCTCTTCTGCCTCGCTTTTTACTTCATAAGTCTTCGCTTTATATTCTCCCTTTTCCAAGCTCTCAATAGCTCCAAACTGTTTTAGTGTCTGAAGTATCTTATCTGTAGAGTGTAGCAGTGTTGAACTTTCTCCCCAAAAATCAAACAATTTTTGCTTCAACCAGCCTGTTTTAAACTTTTCCTGCATATCTGTTATTTTTCCTATCAAACTACATACATCTGAAAAAACAGGATAGGTTATTAGCATCATGCACCAATGTGCAACTCTTCTACTGGAGCATTCACGCTTGCATAATTCTATTGCAAACTCCTTTATTTCTTCTACATCGTCTGCTGTTCTTACCCATATATTCATAAGTATTTCTCTAGACTTACGAAGATTGGTAGCGCTCTTTATTTCAAAAGACAAGTATTCATTCAATTCACTCTTTATATCTTCTTCATTTTTACCTTCTATAATCAAGTCAACTGTCTTGTCGAGCCACTCTAGTTTAATCCCTCTCGACATTCCTATCATTTTAGCCATGATGCACCGCCTTTACTTTTATAAATGGAACTATAATCTCTTCTATCGAAACCCCACCATGAGTCATAACCATCGAATTTAAATCATCGAACGAAGTCCCTGTATCACACACTAGATAAGTGTATTCGTCACTCATATAGTATCCGGGATATTTTATCATTCCATAGTTTTCCAAGAATTCTTCAGCCTCTTTTTCTGCAAAGTCCTTCATTACAATCATCCGCTTGGACTTAGTCTCCACTTCAACTCCAGTTCGCTTTCTTCCTAACCCTCTACAAAGAGTATTTCCGTGGTCAGAAGTTATATATATATCAAATCCAGTTTCACTTAATCTATGAATTAGTTTCTGTATTCTTTTTGACTTTGCCAAGTAGCTGATATCATTGTACATACCCGTTCTTCCCTGAAGCTGAGCATGTACAAGGTCGTCTATGTCATTCAAAATAACAGCTACGCATTTCACGCTATGTCCAATATCAAAATCATATCCCCGCGCATATAGTATTTGATTCTCTAAATACCCTTCCGACTTTGCTTTCGACTTAAACTCTTTCTGCTCGTCTGTCAGTTTAAATGGATTCTCCAACATTTTGGGAAGTTTTCCGGACAATAAGCTTTGTCTCGATATTGAAGTCATCGTCGGAATCATAGCATATATATAGTCTTCCTCATATTCTATGTTTTTGAACTCTGATGAAATTATATTGAAATCAAATATAGACATACCGTCCAGAACTATAAGGGCCACTTTGCTTTTTTCTTTGGTTATAAAGTCCATAACCCTGTTTACCATAATTGGACTCTTTTTATTTACATTTCCCGAAAGCATCTTATATTCCCTGAATATAAATTCTTTAAATCTATCGTCTATAAATGAAAAATCTACACTAATATTCTTCATGGCAGCTAGATACTCTGCCTTTCCTTTTTTCTTGGCAATCTGAATCCATTCTTTATAGTCTCTTATATCTTGTGAAAAACTAGACAGTATATCGTTCTTTATGTCTTCCACATACTTCGCTATATTCTCTTTTCCATATACTTTTTCATCTATATATCTACTGGTTTTTTCATAAGTGGTCATATCCTCGTATGAATCACCATAGGCTTCGTATACTAGATCGATGTCTATGTCACTTTCACCTATGAGCGCATCTTTATTTAGCCTCGGAAATATATCTTCCAATCTTAACTCTACAGAGTAAAAGCTTTTTATTATATCGTATGGAACATAACCCTCTGTCTTAACTATAACTGCAAACTTTTCATCGCTGTGCTTTATTTCGCTCTCATATATAAATCTAAATTCAGTGGGATCCTCATATTTTATGATTCTAAAGCCATTTTCCACTAGAATCTCATTATATCCATATTTACTCTCCATATCATCATAGTCAAATACGAGTATTCTACTCTCATAATCTATGGATAGCATTTTAATCATATGATCTTTAAACATTCTACTCCTCCAAATAAACCATCAGTATAGGTCTGAATTCTGGACAGACCGCTTTCCCCATCTTATACTCTGCTTCTACCATTTCTCTTTCCCTGAAAAGATTTTTTAGCTTATGCTGCTTTATGTTCTCTATACCTATGTTCTTGGCCGCTTCTATCCTTAACTCTATTGCATATAGATATTTCCGATAATTTTCTTCATTTTTCTTTTCAAATTCAGACTTCATATCTAAAAACGTGTCATAAACAAACTCTTTGGTCATATCCTTTATTCGATCATATTCAGCCTCTTCTAAATCAATCATGCTTCTATAGTTCAATAGAGAGCTCTTTTTTACTATTTCATCTAGTATCTTCTTGCCTGCCATTGGCCTTAGAATGAACTTGTCATTTATAAAAATAGGAATTATCTTTTTAGAGTGTATATCTTCAGACAATGATATTTCCCAAAGTCCAAAATATCCACTCTCATTAGGAAAGTCTTTGATTTCAATCGCCATGACTCCATCTTTTGCACTGAACTCTATCTCTTTATTTAAATGCTTTATTATTTGGCTGTCATTTATGCTCAAGCTTTCAAGCGGGAAATATGGATTACCCTTGTAATTTTCATAGTATGTCACCATATGCTTAAGTGCTGACTCCACATCAAAGCTGGTTTCTGCTCCTATGAAGTCTGCAAGATTTTTCTCTTCATGCATTATCTCCCTAAATTTATTGGCATTTTTTACTTGCACCCTAAGATCTTCTTCTATCGGGCTTATATAATGCTCTACTTCTTTTGGGTTTCTTACAGAGTTCATATAGGCATCTGTAAAGCTCATTTCTGAAAATTCACTGTCCAAAACATCTGAATACTTGTCTACCCCTATTTCTTTCAGTATTAAAGACAGCTTTTCCTCCAGCACATCCTTGACTCTTTTTTCAACAGTCTCCGCCAGTATGAAATTATATATATGCACATCTCTCTGCTGCCCTATACGGTCGACCCTACCTATTCTCTGCTCTATCTTCATTGGATTCCATGGCAAATCAAAGTTTATTACTACATTTGAAAATTGGAGATTAAGCCCCTCTCCTCCTGCATCTGTAGATATCAAGATATTTGTTTTTGTCTTGAACTCCTCCAGAAGTATGTTTCTTTCTTCTATGCTCATAGACCCGTTGAGTAGCGATGTCGTATAACCTCTCTTTATAAGCAAGGTGCTCAAATAGTCTTGTGTTGCCACAAATTCAGTAAATACTATAATTTTACGGTTCCTATCCTCTGCAAACAAGCTCTCTACTATATCTATGAATGGCTCTATTTTAGCATCCAAGTACTGAAATTCCGCCTGCTTTGCTACGTTAACGATTGCCGAAAGCTCTTTAAGCTCATCTTCCATGTCGAATGAAATAGCGCTCAATGCCTCCTCCATATTCTCCTCAAGTTCCATTTCAGCAAATTCCTCTTGTGTTAAGTTGTTTATTCTGAAATTCTGCTCTTTTAGTACTTCTATACGTTTCTCAAGACTCTTGCGGATAGCACTTGTACTACTGGTCACCAGCCTTTGCATCATTATGAGCAGAAATATTACCCACATATTCTTTCCCCTTGCCCTCATTGCCCTATTGTAGCCTTTTGACACGTATTTTGAGGTGAGTTCGTAAAGTTCTCTCTGCATTGTATGGCGATCGTCCCAAGTCACTTCTACAACTTGGGTTACCCTGTCTTTGAATAGTTTATTTCCGTTGTTGTCTATTGCATCTCGTTTTTCTGTTCTTATTATGTACGGAGCGACTTGCTCCTTTACTATGGCCTTGAAGTTTGGAAACGCCTTTTCATCTATAAGCCTTATAAGTCTTAGAAATGGCTCAGTCTTTCCATTGTGTGGAGTAGCTGTAAGCAGAAGCAGATATGGACTTGAAGATGCCAGCAAATTTCCGAGCTTGTATCTCGCAACTTCTCCGGAGCTTCCAGCAACACGATGAGCCTCGTCTATTATTACAAGATCCCATCCGCTGTTTATTATGGAGTATATCCTGTCTTCATTGTACTCAGCTATTTTCTCTTCAGTCCATCCCGCCCTCTTTTCCAGTGGCTTTATCGAGTCCATCGGAGATATGACTTGGTCGAATTGACCGTATACATCGTCGCTTTCGCTTATTTTCTTTATAGTTCCAAAGTCTTCTGGAAGTATTATATGAAACTTTTCGTCAAATTTCTCTTCCATCTCCAACTTCCACTGCGTCACCAGTCCCTTTGGACAAACTACAAGCACTCTCTTTATAAGTCCTCTGGCCTTGAGTTCCTTTATTATAAGGCCAGCCTCTATAGTCTTTCCTAGTCCAACTTCATCAGCCAATATATATCTTATATTGTTGTTCGAGACAGCCCGATTCAGCACATGCAACTGATGAGGAAGGGGGATTATTCCGTTTGAAAGACTCGAAAGAAGCCCGCTAGAAAGCTCGTTCTTTATTTTTGAAAGTAGCGAAATATACTTTATATAGTCCACATTTATATTATCCACGTCTCTATCTTCAGCGCTTATTTGATCTGACGATAGCTTGTACACCGAATCTTCAGATGGATTGTATACCTTGTATGAAATAAATCCCCAAGCCTCTAGCTTGTCCAGTATCTGAACTTTTTCATTCTTTATCGTATCATAAACAGTTTCCCCTATATTGTACACTTTTCAGTCCCCTTCCCCTTATTGCAATTACTCTATTCTATCCAAGCTGACATCATAGTACATAAGCAGCTTGTCGTCTTCCTGAATTACCTTCTCCGGAAGTCTTTCCGCAGTTTTTACTATTAGATCATATTTTTTCTCTTTCCAAAGCTTAGCAAATCCAGCACGTACAGCCTCTGTCCTAAACTGCTTCAGCTTGCCTTTGCTGTCCAAATATTCCTCGAACTCTTTTACAAGTCTCTTCTCACGAAGCTTTATAATATCCCCCGACTTTGTTACATCTGGAATAAACCATTTTCCAGCCTCGTCTTGAAGGAAGTTCTCCTCCAGCAGTACTGACAGTTCAGGAAGCTTCTCATGTTTCTCCAGCGACCTGACTTCCTTCATAAACTTAGGCTGAATTTCAGCATAAGTCTGCGGAGTTTCCAGTTGATTATATAGCCAAGCTATGGCTGATTTTTCATCGGATACAAACATCTCCATCTGAACATTCTCTATATCTGTTGTTATTCTTGCTGTATCGTACTCGTTCACCTGGTCATGAAGGAAGTACATTCCATCTCGCTTTAGGAACTTTGCGTCAAGCCCTTTATAAAAATCTGAAGCATCAAGCGGTATAGCTATGCCGTTCATTATATGGTAAGCCACCATTCGGTCAAATAGAAGGAATGCCTGGCGTTCTGCAACACTTTCTATCCAGTCGCCTTTTTTGACTACAACAGGCAGATTCTCTAGGTGCTGGCGTACAAAATCCCATGCTGTCTCTTCACTTCCGGCATGCGAAAGAAACTCCCGCTTAAAGCTTTCTTTTGGTTTATATGCTGATATTACAAGGTCCTGTTTCACGGCAGATGTCGTCGTAACCTGCTTAAAGCTACCTTGCTTTTTATCAAGTGTTCTGACATCAGCAATTATAAATCCTGCTCTACTTAATGATTCCTGTATTGCGTTCCAAACCGAGTTTTTTGAATTATGAAATTCAACAGTCATCCATCTATTAGGCTTTAATATTCTAAAAAACTCTGTAAAGCAAGTCGTCATAAGAGACTGATATTCAGCAATACCCTTTTTCTGAACAGCATTTACTATTGCTTCTGTAGTGGTATTTGTTTTTATCTTTAACCAGCATTCCCAAATATAACTTAATTCAGAATAGTTTAAATTGTCTCCAAAAGGGGGATCGGTGAAAATATAATCTACAGAATTATCCAGAATATTGCTTAAGTCCGTGGAAGATGCATTGTTAAGTATACAACTATCGAAAGATGATATAGAAGAAAAAACCTTAGCAAAATCATCTAGCTTTCCGCGCACGATTTTCACGATATCACCTTCTGCACTTAACGATGGAAGGTATAGAGTTCCACTCAAAACACCATTGCCTCGCTTTCCCATGTTATATCTCACCAATTTTGATATAAGTGTTGGATTTACTGACTGTAATACTATCTTAAATCTTGAGTGCTTTGCTTTTTCATATAAGCTTGAAAGAATATATAGGTTCCTCTTTGTATAAAAATGGTGAGTGTGTGTTATACCATATTTATCATTTCTGCGACTTTCAGAGCCTTCACACATTCTATCCGTTGGGTACCAATACGGAATGTTTAAAGAGTCTATCTTCTCCACAAGTCTTATATCATCTTCATCAGGTGTTTTCTCAAAACGCTTCCCACCATAAAAATAGGAAATCAATACAGGGACTTGCTTACTAATACTTTGTACTGTTTGTAGATTTTGGTCGTAATAAGTAGTCATAGCATTCTTGCAGCTACGTTTGCTTAATTTCATTCCACAATTTTTACATATAAAAGAACTTGCTACAGCTTTTGTTTTAGGGTCAACTGCAGAATTCCAATATACAATATCTTCGCCACAGTGAGGACAAATAAAAACATCTGACCAAACCGTATAATTAATTCGTCCTTTTTCTTTCAATGTCCCTAAAAAACTATTTCCTGACTTGTCTGTATGATTTGTTTCATACATCCAACCACACTCTTTTTCAACCTCAGCTAAAATTCTATTGCCTTCTTCTAAAAATGATATGATTTGCAGCTTACTGTTGTAATTATATGCAATATATTGAGCCATAGGAGCTAAGTCACTCATTATTGCTTTTCTTTCTCCCCAATTTAAATCCGGCATTTCCTGCTCAAGCCTAAGTTTAAATTCCAAGTCAGAGTCAGGATTACCGCACATTTGTGCAGCAACACCTGTCATTCCAGTACCACAAAAACCGTCAAAAACAATATCTCCCACTTTTGTATAGTGTAAAATATAGCGCATTATCGCTTTGTAAGGCACCTTTGTATGATAGGTATGTGCCCTGTAAATAGGATCATTTTTCCCCTCACTTACATCCGCCGCAAACGGCTCTCTATGGTAGTCATCCGTCTCTTCGTCATATAGCTTGCCATGCTCTTTTATAAATTCTTCTATAAAAGGATTCGGACAGGCTGTATAGTGAGGAGGATTTGAAAGCGCTATAATGTCCTCATCTTCCCCGATTGGGAATCCTTCTATATGCCTTACCTTGTCCAGGTCTTCTTTTGTCAGTTTCATCTTATCTCCCCTATCGTTTTACAACTATTCTAAGTCTCTCTTTGTCTTTTCCAGCTGTGTATTCTGAAATAATATCTATAAGCTTTTTATTGAAAGTATCTACATCGCAAGGTCCGATTTCATCTATTTTATGCATCAGATCGTCCGTATCTATTTCCACCGGGTCAAACCCTTCTAGCAATGCCACTATGCTGTTTATAAAAAAGCTATCTACTGTATTTGGAAGCTGCTTGTCTTCTAAGAACTTCTCTATGACTTTTTGTTGGGCTTCATCTAGATATTCCTTGTTTTCCAGTACCAGTGGGTCTGAAATCGTATTTAAAAGTGTATTCGTCCACTCTCCAAGCAGTGCATCTATATTGCTCTCTATATTATCAAGTTGTCCAGATACTGCCTTGCTTTTCTCTCCAAGCATAAACTTACAATGCGGACAGACATGAGTCGACTTCAAATCGGCTGATGTCAGTTCATAGCATACTTTTAAGCCACTCAGTACCTTCTCTATCAAATCAAACTTTGTCTTAGATAAAATACTTATTGACTTTAATCTGTTTAACTTGGACATTTTAGGTGAATTTATAATCTCCCACCTTTGCTTTTCTTCGCTTATGCCAAGTCTTCTCTTCTGGTGCTCTTCAAAGTATATGTCTATATATTCACTCTTTAGCTTTGAAGCTTCTTTATTTACCTTAGTCGCTGAAGCTTCTCCATCTTTTACAGCTGGTATTTCATCTCGTACTTTTCTAAACAGCAGTTTGAAGTCTTCAAGTTTAGATTTGAAGTCTTCTCCAAGCTCTATCAACTCCAAATTCATTATATATCCTATACTGTCTGCACATTCTCTTCTAAACACTTCGTATCCGTCTACTATTTTGAGTATCTCAATATCTTTTCCCAGCGCCTCTACCTGTTCCATCGAAAGATTAAAGTTGTTGAGCTTTGCCACAGTATTATACTTGCTTCCAAAGTTGCTGAATTCGTCCACTATATTTCTTATGGAGCTTTTATAGTCCTTCACTACATGCTCTGCTATAAGCTCTTCTCCCCAAAGCCTGAACTCGTCATTCAGTTTGGAAGAAGCCTTAACCGCTTTAGAAGCATAATCCGATGTAACTTCAATTAGCTTCTCTATACCTTTTTCTCTTTCATTAGGGTTGTTTATAAGTCCAGCAGGAAGTTCCAGCACTTCAAACAGTCTTATCAGTTCCTTAAGAGCCATATCTTTTGGCTTTGAAATATACTTGAATTCATATATATCCATTGCATTTGTCTTAGGCAGTTCATCCAAGTTTGAAGCTGTAAGAGTTTTGCCATTTTTCAGTTCCATAACGGTGTCCCCTGTGTGGATTAACGCCAGAAGCACTATTGAAAGCAACTCGTAATTGATTTTAAATTCACTGTCTAAGTAGTCTGCGAACTTTGGTTCATATATATCGCTGAAGTTTATGACCGATTTTTGAGCTAGTTTCGAAAGCTTATTCGCAAAATAAGAAGCGTATTTCGAGTTCTTCGTACTTATCTTATCTCCGTCTAAAAGACCAAAGCTTTCAAGCAATGCTTTAGACTGCTGGTTCTTTCTTCCTGCAAAGTGATCTATCCCAGCTCTAATTATAGCCGCCTGGTTGTTTACTGTTATTTTAGTCTTGAATGCCGGCATGTTCGGATATTTGCCAGTGAAGTAGTCTTCCAAGCATATGGACGCAGCTGTATCTATAGTTTCTTTAAATTCAAAATCTCTATTGTATTTTCCTTTTAAGACTTCTATAAGCTGCTTTTTTGATCCTTTGTATATTACTTCGAAGCAAGTATTCCTATTCTCACCTAAATAATTGGTCAATTTCTTTTTGTAGCTATTTGCCTTGTCCTGATATGCTTTTTTATTTTTCTCTTCGGCAAGCTCTTTCATAGAGATGGATGCCGCGTAAAGTCTAAGATTGTTATTGAATTCTTCATCCTGCTTGAACTCAAAAAACACTTCATCTACTTTCTTTTCTTCCTTATACTCTATGTCTCCATATGGAGGCAGTACATATAGATAGTAGTCCTCGGGTGGCTGGGCTGTTGAACGATTTTCCGGTATACCCATAAATAGATATCCTCTTCTGAAAATGTTACGACTCTCCCAATTCAGTGTATGCTCATATATTTTAAAGTTTGTAACATGCTCAGTTTGATCCCAGTGCAAGCAGCTATAGACTACATCAAAAAAGCTGCGATTCAAAGTATCATCATCCAGCATTGCTGCTTTCTGAGTTATCTTTTCATCGAAGTCTATATTTTTAGTAAGGTCTAGGAAGTACTGTCCATTCTCTTCGTTATATTCTATAAATTGACCGCTTACTGTCGTCATTGTGTCTTTAAGAACTCTTTGAACTATATTCTGTAGAAATTCGGAATCCAGTTCTGGCATCCCTTTAAGATAAATACATAGATCGTCTCTAAGATTTTCTGAAGTCAGTCCGGATCTTATGCTTATATCTCCAGTAGTAAGCCTATGCACGCTAAGCGCATATATCATCTGGAGAGCTACATCCTTGTATTGCTTCTTGGGAAAAGATCGCTTTATTATGTCTTCTAGAATTTCGCTTTTCTCCACGACTTCCTTTATGTTTACATCTGTTCTGTAGCTGTAGTTTTCTTTAATGAAAGTCCAGTAGCTGTCAAAAGAAACAATACCTGGCGCTTCATCCGTAACAGGCTCATCCATTATGTTTTCTATTATTTCAGATATGTTTTTTAGGATATGTCTGTTCTCTATGATGTATATTTTATTGAATACGTCTATATAAGCCGGATGTATTGGAAACAGCTCTACATAGTTTTCAAGTTGCTCTGACATATTAGTGTATAGATTGCAGAACTGCTGAAGATGCTCTCTGATTTTTGCTTTCTGCTCCGGAGTTTTCTTCAGTATACGTTCCGATACTACATATGCTGTATCTTCTTTTCTGATTATCGCCTGTTCAAATCTATCCTTTACCCTATTAAGTGTCTCTGACACAAACGAAAAATTAGGGTTTTCGAACAGCTTTTCTTGCATTCCAAATATTACCCTAAGCCTAGACCTCTTTACCATCTCTCCAAGCTCTCTCATAAAGCCCAAGTCCAGCTTTATCTCCTGCTCTTTTCTTCCACCTAGATAGTCGAGAAACTCATCTACAACTATAAGATATCCTTTGTCAAAATATTTCGACGAGAATATCTCCATCATTTCCTCTAATACGTCTTTGTTGTTTATAATCTCTTCCTCTTTAGGAAATGAAAAAGACAGTCCTCTTTTGGCAAAATCCTGCTCGACCTTGCTGAGTATTATATTTCTCAGAGACATAGTCGTAGATCCTATCTCGATTCTAAGCACTTCAAACTTTCCAGCAACGCACTCCATATCTTTTGCAAACTTCTCATTCTGTACATACTTCAAATACTCACTGTCTGAAGCAATAGCAGATATTACAGACATTAAGTGTGACTTACCTGTACCGTAGTTACCTACTAGAAGAACTCCCTTGTTGTCCACTACTTCCTCAAGTTGAAGTTCGCTAATAATGCTTTTTTCGAGCTTTTCAGCCATATCGTCCGACATCACATAGCTCTTTGTAAGGCTAATCGCCTTCTCTTTATCATCTGCTTCATTTATCTGAATTATACTGTCTATAGGACTAAAATTAATTAAGTCTGAATATTTCAATCTAAATTCTCCCCTTTACTCCTTAATTTATACACGTTATATCATAGTCTTTGATTCTATATGATTTATAATCTTGATATCCCAATTCTGCAAATTTCAACGCTTCATTCTCATAAACACCTGGCCACAATACCATAACCTTCTTTTTTCTGCTCAATTTTATAAAGAGCTTCAAAATATCAATTTTATAATCAGGATTAAATAGCATTTCAAAATCCGTTATAAATATTAACTCCCCTGAATTATTGAAAATTTCTTCAATCTCATTTAATATGTGTATTGCCCTTTTTTCTTTTTCAAAAGCAAGCAATCGCTCTGATAAAACTCTATTCAAGCTAACTTCTTCATAACACTCTAGAAAATCCTCTACCTTGGTTTTCTCCAAACAAAAAAAGACCGGAAACATCATTTTCCCTATGTCTTTTGAATTTAAAGACGAAAGTTTATGTACATAGCCCATTTGCAATCTCCTTATGTATATTGATTTAATGCTTAAAGCACCTATTATACAACTATATACCTATAGTATTTGCTTGTAAAGCTATGTAGTCAATATTATCCAATATCCAAGCATAACAAAAGACACCTACCTCTCAGCAGATGCCCTTTATCATACCAATATATCCTCTTTTCATTTTCCCCTAAACAGCCCTCTCCCTACTTCGCTGTCTCAGGGAACATAGTCCTTATCTCTTCAACTTCAGTCTTTCCAATCACTTAAGCCTTATATAGCTTTACCACAGTCTCAACATGCGGTGTCATTGGGAACATGTCCACGCACTGCACTTTCTCCGCCTTGTAGCCTCTCTCTTTGAACACTGGAAGGTCACGCTCAAGAGAACTAGGCTTGCATGAAACGTATACAAAAGTCTCAGGCTTGAAGTCTATTATCTTGTGTATGGCCTTAGGGTGTATTCCGTCCCTTGGAGGGTCCAGCACTATTATATCCGGCTTGTCGGATAGCTCGTTCACCTTCTCCATAACGTCCCCAGCTATAAACTCGCAATTTTCAAGCCCATTTATAACCGCATTCTCTTTTGCCGCTTCAACCGCTTCCTCCACTATCTCTATTCCGTAAACCTTCTTTGCCACTGGCGCCAGTATCTGAGCTATAGTGCCTGTTCCACAGTAAAGGTCGAATATAGTTTTGTCGTCAGTCTCCCCTATAAACTCCCTTACCTTGGAGTAGAGCACTTCGGCGCCCTTTGTGTTTGTCTGGAAGAACGAGAACGGCGATATGTTGAACTTAAGCCCCAGCAGCTCCTCCGTTATTATGTCGCTTCCATAGAGCATTCTGGTCTCGTCGCTTTGAACCACGTCTGCAAGCGAGTCGTTTACAGTGTGGATTATTCCCTTAAGCTCTGCTTTAAGCTCTAGACTTGTCAACAGTTCCACAAATTCCTGTGAGTTTATCTCGCCTTGCGAGCTTGTAACAAGATTCACCAGCATCTCGCCCCCGTTTATGGCCTTTCTGACCACAAGGTGGCGAAGCACTCCTGCATGCTGTCTCTTGTTGTAGTAAGGAGTCTTCTTCTCTCTGAAGTAGTTAAGAGTTGCCATAAGCACTTCCCTGAAATCCGAGTCCACTATATTGCAGTTCTCCGTTATCTCTATCTCGTAGAACCTGCCCTTCTGGTGAAGTCCCAGGGCCAGCGGGCCGTCCTTTTCTGTATCCCCGAAGGAGTATTCCATCTTATTTCTATACCCTTCAGTCACAGGGCTTGAAACTATGTCCAGGTATTCGTACTCGCCTATGTCCGCCTTGTCTATTATTTCCTTAACCTGCTTTTTCTTGAGCGCAAGCTGGTTCTCGTAAGGCACGTTCTGGTAGCTACATCCTCCGCATATCCCGAAATGCGTGCACTTTGGCTCGGTCTCAAGCGGTGATTTTTCCAGCACTTCTATTATTCTAGCCTCGACTTTGTTTCTCCTGTTCTTTATTACCTTTGCAAGCACTGTCTGCCCTTCAAGCCCACCTTTTACTGTGACAGTCTTGCCTTCGCAGACTGCCTTCCCCTTGTTCGGGAATTCCGTCTTATCTATATACAGCTCTACTTCCTGATTTTTCTTTACCAAATTCGCTCTCCTCCTATCGTTTCCATACTGACTATCTTATCAGACTTCTCCCCTGTCTGAAAACTACATATTCTGATTTTATGTTATAATTATTTTAGGCATTTAGTGCCATTATACTATTCTCTTAAAGAAATAGAGCTATCAGAAGAGTATACCAAACCAAAAGGAGGTTACGACGTATGAGAGAAACTATGAGTAAAAGAGAAATATCGCTTGAGCGAGCCGCTGAGCTTAAATCTAAAATTTCAGACTATTTAGATGCTAGGGAGAGCATACCTAGAGGCATGGATGAAGTGTCCAAGGCCAGGTTTAAGGCCAGAAAAACTCGAATACTTGAGTACTTCGGTGCGACCGAGGACGACTGGAACGATTGGGAGTGGCAGCTTGAGTGCAGGATTTCAGATGCAGACACGCTTTCAGATCTTCTAAATCTTGATTCAGAGGAAATTGAAGATATCAGAAAGGTAGGGTCCAAGTACAGATGGGCGGTTTCACCGTATTATCTGTCGCTTATAGACGACTCAGACAGATTCGACCCTATAAAGCTTCAGTGTGTTCCTACACATCTTGAACTTTCAGAAGAAGGAAAGCTTGACCCAATGGGTGAGGAGTTCACAAACCCTGCTGGAAGCATCACCAGAAGGTATCCTGACAGGCTTATAATCTATGCTACGAACGAGTGCGCCATGTACTGCAGGCACTGCCAGCGAAGAAGACATATCGGCGGACAGGACAAACACACTTCAAGAGAAGTGCTTATGGAAAGCATAGAGTATATCAGAAACAACCCCGAGATAAGAGATGTGCTTGTGACAGGTGGCGATGCACTGGCACTCCCTGATGAAGAGCTGGACTGGCTGCTTGGAGAACTCTCCAGCATTCCGACTGTGGACTATATCCGTCTTGGAAGCAGGATGCTTGTGACGGTTCCGCAGAGGGTTACAGACAGCTTGATATCTATACTTAAAAAGCATGCGCCGATCTATATAAACACCCATTTCAACCACCCTTCTGAGATAACGGAGGAGTCTAAAAGGGCCTGTGACAAGCTTGCCGAAGCCGGAGTTCCTCTTGGAAACCAGGCTGTGCTGCTAAACGGCATCAACAACGACAAATTTGTGATGCGCCTTTTGAACCATGAGCTATTGAAATGCAGAGTTAGACCATACTACATCTTCCATGCCAAGAAGGTGAAAGGCACTATGCACTTCAACACCTCGATAGACGATGGCATCGAGATCATGGAGTATCTAAGAGGGTATACTTCTGGAATGGCCATACCGCAGTACATTGTAAACGCTCCAGGAGGATACGGGAAAACCCCTATAATGCCTCAGTACCTTGTCTCTAGGGGCAAGCACACCATAAAGATCAGAACTTGGGAAGGAAGGGTAATGGACTACCCAAGCCATCCTACAGTGGATATATCAGATCTGCTCTGCAAAAAATAGACTGGGACATTGTTTTTCCCAGTTTATTTTTCTTCTATTTTCTTCTATTCTCTATTCTATTGAAATTGCCTTTTTGCCCATCGCGCTCCAGACTTCGTAAAACCTCTGCTTTGTCACTTTGTAGTTTTTAGCCCCTGTATAGGGGTCGTTGAAGTAATAGTGGTTTTCATCGAACCCCACCATGGTCATGGCATGGGTGTTGAAAGAGCCCTTGACCATCTTGCCAGATGGCGTCATCCATATCTCGTTTGAATCCCTATCTTTGAAGTTCACCGTCACCCAAGCTACAACAGGATTCCCCCCTCTTATATACTTTTCAAGCGTCTGAGGCTCCACGCCTGTAAGGTCCACCGGGTTTTCCACGTAATTTCTCAAAAACTTGCTAAGCGGTTTGGGGTAAATAGAGTAGCCGTAGCTTTGGCCTGTTATGTCGCCTACAAATCCCTTTTCAGGATCTCCCCAGACTGTTATGTCTTCTCCAGCCTTCTGCATTTGGGTGTCGTCTTTTGGAATTTCACCTGCAAACTCCAGCTTGTCTAGAGTTATTCCGTATTTTTCAAGCATCATCTGCGCAGCTACAGCTTCACATCCGTTTTTCAGCTCCGGAAACTGGTTTCTGGCAGGCACGTCCAGCATTACAGCGCTTCCGAAGTTGTACACTATCCCCGTAGGAGGTATCCAGTAGACTCCGTGCTCGCTCTCCACCATCCGCCAGCCTTTGTAAGTCTCCAACACGTCCACCTCACGAGGCGATATAGTTCCGACTATGCTGCTTTTATAGCTCTTGTCCTGAAATACTGGTGTCTCGTATTCTAGATACTGCAGCCCCTTTTCAGACTTGAACTCCACCATAGGCTTTCTGAAGAAAGTCCCCTCTATATACTTTCCTGCAAATATCCCTAAAGCCAAAAATAGCGCTATCAAGAAAAGAGCCACAGCCCCTTTTTTTCGCCATCTATTATCTCCCCTACTTTTTCTATTTAGTATATCCTAACATATTAATGCACTCAAGTTGAAACTTTTGTCCACTTTGTGATTTAAACTTTCCAGAGTGGATATAAATAGCTATGAGTGGATCTGGAATCCGCTCATGTCTCAAAATCTCTTTGTATCTTTATCCCATTGAAATACCCCTTTTAGATTTTGATGGGAGCCTGATGAGTTAATCCCCTTTTCTCATCAGGTGTTTTTTTTGCTGTTTTTTCAGAGACATTTTGCTGTATAATATAGCATATGCTAATTTAAGGAGTGATTGTTTTGAAAGAAGAGAAATTCGACAGACTTATTTCCCCTATGAAAAAGAATGACAACGGCAAATTTTCAGAGATATCTTGGAGCCAGGCTGTATCCGAAATAAAGGACAAGCTTGGAAGTGTAATCTCCTCTTTCGGAGCTGAGTCTATAGCAGTTCACATAGGCTCTGATGTAGACAGCCAGACTTCTGAATTCTACAAGAGGTTTTGCGAGTCTCTAGGCACGCCCAACTTTTCAAGCTACAAAAGCTATAGCGGCTATGCTTCAGAACTTGCCCGCAAGCTTGTGTACGGCCAGAGTCGTCCTGTATTGGACTTTGAAAACAGCGACACAGTAGTTCTCTGGGGTGCCAGCCCGGACTCTTTCAAGCTGGACAGTTCGGCTTTAGAAGGCAAGAAGCTTGTAGTGGTGGATCCGTTTAAAAACTCTTTTGCAAAAGAGTCTGATCTATACGTACAGATAAGGCCTGGCTCGGATGGTGCTCTGGCGCTTGGGATTCTAAACTCCATTATACAGAGCGGGGACTACGACAGAGAATTTGTGGATATTTTCACTAAAGGTTTCGAGGATTTCAGGGAGTACGTTTCAGCTTTCAGCCCTGAAAGAGTGGAGATGATAACCTGGGTTCCCTCGGAAGATGTGGTGAAGCTGGCTGAGATATACAGGAGCTCTTCTAGAGTCTGCACGCTTACAGGAAAATCCCTTGAGCTTCAGACAAACGGCATCCAGACGCTGAGGGCTATAGCCTCTCTTGAGACGATTTTGGGCAACCTGGACGTTGATGGCGGTGTTAAGTTTGTAGCGAAACCTGAACTTAAATCGCTTTCTCTCGGAAAAGATAATTCTCTTAAGCCTATCGGCTGTGAAAGATTTCCTGTCTTCTGCGGCTTTTCCGGGGAAGCTCAAAGCAATCTTTTTGCCTCATCTATCTTAAGTGGCGAGCCAAATTCCATAAAGGCCATGATGGTGCTTGGAAACGATGCGCTCTCTAGCTGGCCGAACTCCAGCAGGACCTACCAAGCTCTTCAAGAGCTGGACTTTCTGGTGGCCTTCGACAGCTCCGTAACGCTTACATCTTCTTTTGCAGACATAGTGCTTCCGCTTTCGCTCCCAGAAGAAAGAGACGAGCTTGTAGAAGTACTTTCTGGCGATAAGTCTAAACTGCTCTTCTCTCCAAAGCTTTCAAGCGACGGACCTAGTCTTAATGAGCTTGAGTTTCTGCTGAAGCTCGCCAAGGAGATGGGGCTTTCCTCGGACTTCCCTTGGAGTTCTGGGATAGAAGCTCTTGACTACAGGCTTTCAGCTCTAGATTTAGACTGCAACAAGCTAAGCGCTATGCCGAACGGATACTGCTATGGCAGCTGGAGCGAGAAGAGCTATATCTCAAAGGGCTTTGACACACCTTCGGGAAAAGTGGAGTTCAAGTCTGACATACTCTCTTCTCATGGATATGACTCTATTCCCGCTTATATGGAGGTGGAGGAGAGCATGCTTACAAACCCTCCAAACAGCGTCCATATCTTCACGACCACTTTTGGAAATTCAGAGCTTGAAGAGCCTATCACAGAAGACGGACTTCCTGTGGTGTTTGCACACTCAGCTGTATTCAAAAAATACCATTTTCATGACAGAGAGCTTGTAGATATCTCTACAGACAGGGGCAATTTCAAGGCCATACTTCACGAGTCCGAGGATATATGTCCAAACACCCTGTATATCCAAAACTGCCCGTCTTACATGGCTCTTCTTTCGAGCGACACATCACTAGACCCTATTTCAGGATACCCTGGAGCCAAGTCTCTGCTCGTAGATATATCAGAAACTGTGCGCTAGCTCTTGCTGGCGCTTTTTCTTTTCCTATCGTTCCTTTTTTTTAAATAGCTTTTTTCTATTATCATTATTCCCCCTGTTGATTTAAGATTGTCTATAGACTTTTATAATGAGGTGATTTAAATTGACAAAGCTTCCTGCCAACTTTGAGGAATTTTCAGAAAACAAAAAACAATCTTTCATAGATATAAAGAATCTTAAGGACTCCGGCCACAGCATAGTCGGCATCTTCTGCGCCTACACTCCTGTAGAGGTAATGGACGCCGTGGGAGCCATATCTGTAAGTCTCTGTGGAACTGACGAAGCTCCCATACCTTCAGCCGAGGCCCATCTGCCTAGAAACCTCTGTCCTCTCGTCAAGTCAAGCTACGGCCACGCACTTGACGACAGCTGTCCTTACTTCTATTTTTCAGACCTTATAATAGGCGAGACTACATGCGACGGCAAGAAGAAGATGTACGAGCTGCTTGGGAAGATCAAGACTACACATGTGATGCAGCTTCCAAATGACTATGAAAGCGCTGCTTCTCTTGAGCTCTGGAAGTCCGAGCTTGACAGCCTTGTGGATTTTATAGAAGCGAAGCTGGATGTCTCTATAACTGATGACGACCTCAGGCGTGCTATTTACGCTAGAAACAAGTTCAGAGACTCCCTCAAGTCCTTCCACGAGCTTGGAAGACTTATCCCTCCACCTATATCTGGATACGAGATGCTTCAGGTCCTAAACGGTGCTGGGTTCAGCCCCGACAAGCTGGCGCAGGCTCGCAATATAGAGCGGTTCAAGGAACATATTTTGGACGAGTACGATATGGGGCTCAGCTCTATTCCAGCCGACAGAAAGCGGATTCTCATCACAGGCTCCCCTATAGGAGGGGCTACAGAGAAGATAATCTCTACTATAGAAGAGTTCGGTGGAACGGTTGTCTGCTTCGAGACATGCGGTGGCATAAAGAGCGTGTATGAAAATGTGCGGGAGGATATCCACCCTGTGGATGCTCTGGCGGAAAAGTACCTGGGCATACCCTGCTCTTGCATGCACAACAACAAGAAGAGATTTGAGCTCCTAGACGAGCTTGTGGACGACTACAGCGTGGACGGCGTCATAGAGGTCGTGCTGCAGTCCTGCCACACCTACAATATAGAGTCCTACAGCGTGAAGCGATTCGTTGAGTCTGAAAAAGAAGTTCCCTACCTTCACTTGGAGACCGACTACTCCTCTGTGGACTCGGGCCAACTACAAACCAGGATTTCCGCTTTTCTAGAGATGCTATAGGTTATGCCTATAGCTTTTTTCTATTTGTTTTATTTTTTCTATAGTTTTTCTCTATTAGCATCTTGTGACATTTGACTATAAAATAACTATCAGAGGCAAACTTACGAAAGGGTTAGGTGATAAACATGAGTTTTGATTTACCAAAGGCATTTAAGGATTTTGACGAGGCTAGACAGAATTCCTTTATAGCTATGAAAGAGCTTAAAGAGTCGGGAAAAAAAGTTGTGGGGACTTTCTGCACTTACAGCCCTACAGAGATAATAAAGGCGGCGGGAGCTGTCCCAGTTGGACTTTGCGCCATGAGCGACGAGCCTATAGAGGAAGCTGAAAAGCACCTTCCTAGAAACCTATGTCCGCTTATAAAGGCCAGCTACGGATTTGCGCTTACAGACACTTGTCCTTATTTCTACTTCTCAGACCTTATACTTGGAGAGACTACTTGTGACGGGAAAAAGAAGATGTACGAGCTTATGGACGACATAAAGCCTGTGCATGTAATGCAACTTCCTCAGACTTCTGAAGGAGAGCAGTCTTTCAACCTATGGAAGAGCGAGATAGTTAGATTCAAGGAGAGACTTGAAAACGACTTCAACGTAAGTATCTCAGACGAAGATGTTAAGTCTGCCATAGTGGAGAGAAACAACGAGAGAAAAGCTCTTAAAGCTTTCTATGAGCTTGGAAAGATGGTTCCGCCACCTTTCACTGGTTCAGAGCTGCTGAGTGTACTTTACGGAGCTGGATTCAAGTTCACTTCTGAGGCTATAACAAGCTCTCTTGAAGAGATAAGAGAAAATACTTTAAAAGACTACGAAGCTGGAAACAGAAAAGTTTCAGAAGACAAGAAGAGAATCCTTATAACTGGATGTCCTCTTGCAGGCGCTACTCAAAAGCTGGTTGCCGCTATAGAGGAGAACGGCGGAACTGTGGTTTGCTTTGAAAACTGCATAGGCATAAAATCTGTAGAAGACCCTGTGGACGAAAGCAAAGATCCTTTCGACGCTCTTACAGAGAAATATCTGAACATACCTTGTTCTGTTATGACTCCTAACAATAAGAGAGGCGAAATGCTAGAGAGACTTATAAAGGAATACAAGATAGATGGTGTTGTAGATATGGTGCTTCAAGCCTGCCATACTTACGGCGTTGAAACTCACACTATGAAAAAAGTTGTAAACGGAGTGAACGAAACTCCTTATATAAGCATAGAAACAGACTACTCTCAGTCTGACGTAGGTCAGATCAAAACTAGAGTCGCTGCATTTATAGAGATGCTTTAAGAAGGTGGACAAATTGTACTCTATAGGAATAGATTCAGGGTCTGTGGCTACAAAGGCCGTGCTCTTCAAGGATAGGATAATGGACACAGTTCTTATCCCCACCGGCTGGAGCCCTAAGAACGCCTGCAGTGAGGTGTTCGAGTCTCTGCTGGCTAGAAACAGCTTGAATGCAGATGACGTCTATGTAGTGGCTACAGGTTATGGACGTGTCGCCACTGACTTTGCAGACAAGACACTGACTGAGATAACCTGCCACGGCAAGGGCGCGCACTACCTTGACAGCGACGTCAGAACTATTCTGGACATCGGCGGTCAAGACAGCAAGGTGATAAAGCTCGACCGTGACGGGAATATAGCCGACTTCATTATGAACGACAAATGCGCGGCCGGGACCGGAAGGTTCCTTCAGGTGATGGTGAGCTTGCTCGGAGCTGATATAGAGGATCTGGACTCTCTGACAAGAGGAGCCGAGCCTGAGAAGATAAACAGCATGTGCACTGTGTTTGCCGAGTCCGAGGTTGTCAGCATGCTGGCTGGAGGGTCTTCTAAAGAAGCGGTCGCTTCCGGGATACTCCACTCTATAGCTGGTAAGATATCGACTCTGGCATCTAGGGTAGGAATCGAGAACAAGGTGATGTTTACAGGCGGACTTGCAAAGAGTTCAGAGCTCACAAGGATAATAGAGCAGAAGCTTGGAAGAGAAGTTGTCACCAACAGCTACTCACAGCTAAATGGAGCCATAGGCGCCGCTGTGCTTGGACAGCATTTCGCAAACAAAAAGAGCAAATAGCAAAAGGTCTGAACCGGATTGGTTCAGACCCTTTCTTTGTATTGTTCTGATTTTTTTCTAGTGTCCTCCGCAGCTTCCTGCGTGCTCATGCCCTTCGCATACTCCGCCAGCTGATACAAGGCTTCCACTCAGGTAAGAAGCTATTACATCGTCTATATCTCCGCTTGCTCCGACTACAACCTCTATGTTGTTCTGTCCAAACAGCGTCTGAGCCATCTCGCCCATTCCACCTGCTATTATGGCGTTTATTCCTTTTTCCCCCAGAAACACAGGTAAAAATCCTGGCTTATGCCCTGGGTTTTCAAGGAAAGAGGCTTCTTTCACTTTTCCGTCGAATATGTCATATACAGTAAAGCCCTCGCAGTGTCCGAAATGTCCACTTACATTGTTTCCATCACAAGCTATTGCTATTTTCATCTTTATTCCTCCAGTTTTCTCTTTATATTCTCCCACATCTCCACCACCGCTTTGGCGGCAGAACTTTCCGGGTATTGCACAAGTGGCTTAAGCTCCTCTATCGACTTAAGCACTGTGTCATCAAACGGTATCTTGCCCACTAGCGCTATATCGTTTCTCTTGCAGAAAGCCTCTATCTCATTTGAAATTTCCAGATTTATGTCGTATTTATTTATGCAGACCATAGTCTGAATGTCGAAGTGGTCGCAGAGGTCCTGCACCCTCAGGTAATCGCTAAGTCCCGACTTTGTGGGCTCCACCACCATAAGCGCAAGGTCGCTTCCTGTCACGGAGGATATTACGGGGCATCCTATTCCGGGAGAGCCGTCTATAATTATGTCTTCACCCTCTTTGGTGTGCTCCTTGGCCAGCTTTTTCAGCTTGGCTATAAGCTTACCTGAACCTTCGCTCCCTATATGCATCTCTGCGCTGACTATCTTCCCATTGTGTACTTCCCTCACGGTCATCTCTGCTGTCTTTATGGGCTTCAGCTCTATGGCCTTCTGTGGGCACACTATGGCGCATACGCCGCAGCCCTCGCAAGTCATCTTGTCCACATCCCCTATTTCGATGCTGTCGAATTCACAGTACCCGGTGCAGAGCCCGCATCTATTGCATTTGTCGTAGTCCACAAAGGCGACTAGATTTCCCATATAGGGCTTTTTTTCTACAAGCTTTCCTTCGTAGTACATGTACATATTGGCTGCATCCACATCGCAGTCCACTCTTGTAACTTTGTCCATAAGCTCCGAGAGTGCTATAGCTACAGTGGTTTTACCTGTTCCGCCTTTTCCGCTTAAAACAACTATCTCCATGGCTACAGCCTCCCTATCTCTGCTTCTATGCCTTCAAGCAGCTTTCTGTATTTTTCGTGCTTTATCAAAAGCTCCCCCCTAGAGTAGATCTCGGCTATCTCCCTCTCATAGGGTATTCTACCAAGCACCACTATGGAATTCTCCTTGCAGTAGCTCTCTATCAGGTTTTCCTTCTCCACTACCCTGTTTATGACTATCCCGTATGGTATATCCTCTCTTCTGCAGAGCTCCACTGCTCTTTCCAGGTCATGAAGCCCGAACTTGGTCGGCTCTGTCACAAGCACAGCCTTGTCCATATGTTCAAGCGTATTCACCACGTTGCATGAAGTTCCAGGTGCGCAGTCCACTATGTTTAGCTCCTTTGGAAGAGATTTTAGCACAGCCTTTATCACAGGCACGGCCATGGCCTCTCCTACGTTCAGCTTGCCTTGTACACAGTTTATCCCCTCACTTCTGCCTCTATCTATGATCCCTATGGCACGCTTTTCATAGCTTATGGCTCCTTCTGGGCATACAAGCTTGCAGGCCCCGCAGCTATGGCATAGTTTTTCAAAGAGTACTATCTTCTTGGTCTTGGCTAAGGCGTTGAAATTGCAAGCTTCCACGCATTTCCCACAGAGAGTGCATTTGTCTGTATCCACCACTGGGTTCTTGACCGAAACCTCTTCGGTCACTACCTCTTCAGGTTGAAGAAATATAAATCCATTCGGCTCCTCAACATCACAGTCGATGTAGTTTCCCGCCATTACAACCGCCATATTTGTAGAGATCAGAGTCTTTCCTGTACCGCCCTTTCCGCTTAAGACTCCTATATTCATATAATCCCTCCTCAGTTTCTATCTATATCTATTTCTACCGCTTCCTGAGGATTTTAAACCTGCATGTCCGACTCCTGGACTGGATATCACTCCAAGCTTTCCGTCTGTATATAGAGATACGACTTCCTCTACAGATACGCTCTCCGAAGTATAGAGTCTTATATCTGATTCGTTCAGAAGCTCATATGCGTTCGGTCCAAGCTTACCTGTCACGAGTACATCTACCCCTCTGTCTATAATGTCCTGAGATGCGGCGATCCCCGCTCCCTGAGGCGAGTCTTTCGCTGCGTTCTCAACTGCAGTATATTCTCCTGATTCAGTGTCGTATATCTGGAAGTATTCACATCTTCCAAACCTAGGATCCATCTTTTCTTTGCTGTCTACTCCAAATGACGATACGGCTATTTTCATCTCTATTCCTCCTATTTTTCTAGCTGAGACAGCACAGATTTAGTCAACCCTGTTACAGTCTCGCCTATCTTTTCGCTTAGTTTTCCATCACTTATCCTGTTTAAGTCTCTTGTCATAGGAAGCTCTCCTAGGAGCTTCAAGTCCATCGACTCTAGAAACTCATCGGCTTCTTCGCTCTCGAACATCCTTATCTCTGTGCTACAATCTGGGCAAAGTATGTAGCTCATGTTCTGCACAAGCCCCAGCACCTCTACATTCATCTTTCTGGCCATGTTAACGGCCTTGGCCACTATCATAGACACAAGGTCCTGAGGTATGGAAACCATAACTACACCACTAAGCGGTATGGACTGCATAGTTGTAAGCGCCACGTCTCCTGTTCCAGGAGGCATGTCCATAACAAGGTAGTCTAGCTCTCCCCAATGTACATCCGTATAGAACTGCTTCACCATCTCCCCTATCATAGGTCCTCTCCATATCACAGGGTCGCTCTCCTCCTTGACCATCAGGTTCAGGGACATAACCTTTATCCCTTCAGCCGTCTCGCCCGGGATCAACTTCTCGTCTCTGGTGTAGACCCTCTCTCCACTTATTCCAAGAAGTCTAGGTATGCTAGGACCTGTTATGTCGGCATCTAGCACTCCAACTCTGTATCCTTGGCTGCTAAGCTCTTTTGCAAGCAGTGCAGATACAGTTGACTTTCCAACTCCTCCTTTTCCACTCATAACTCCTATTATCTTTCCTATATTGCTGTCTGTATTTTTGACCATAGTGCAAGATTCCACTCCGTCGCAGTTTCCATTAGATGAACATGATTGACATTCTGACACGATACCACTCCCTATCTGTAATTAGCATATGATAATTTCTAATCTGATTATAAAACAAATCAAGAGTTATTGTCAAACGCCAATAACTCTTTTTTGTTTTTTATTTTTGGCATTTGACAATCTCACTCTATAGGAATAAAATTATCTTGAAAATAAATAGTTCGAAAGAGGTGCTCAAATGTATTCAGAAATAACGCTAGAACATTTTAAAAACCCTCGGAATGTAGGAAAGATGGACGATGCCGACTCTATAGGAATGGTGGGTGACCCAAGCTGCGGCGACACTCTTATGATGTTTATAAAAGTAGCTGACGAAATCATAACCGACGTGAAATACCTTGTGTTCGGATGCGCCGGCTCTATAGCTACAAGCAGTATGGCCTCAACTATGATAGTGGGCAAGTCTATAGAAGATGTGCTGAAGCTTACGGACCATGACGTGGTCGAAGCCCTTGGAGGACTTCCTGAGGACAAAGAGCACTGCTCCAATCTTGGAATTCAGGCTGTTCATGCAGCCATCAGAAACTACAGGGAGAAAAATCGCTGAAAAATGCTCGCCACTATAATCTATGGAGAGCATTTTTCATTTTTTAAACCTATTTAAATTTCTCTCGTCTTTCTCCTAAGCCAGAATCTCTCCCCATCTTCCAAATAAGGCGATATCTTTCTGTAGACCTCCCTGTGGTAGTGGTTTATCCAGCTTCGCTCTTTCCCGTCTAGAAGGCTTGTCTCCACCAAGTCAAGCTCAAGAGGGCAGTGGGTCATCACCTTGAACCTGAAGTACTTTCCGTACTCTGTCTCTCTTTCAAGCTTCACGGCCAGTATATTCTCTATCCTTATGCCGTAATGCCCTTCCTTGTAGTATCCAGGCTCATTTGTAATCAGCATACCCTCCTCCAGCACCACCTCGTTGTGCAGCGGTGAGATTCGCTGTGGTCCTTCGTGGACGCTCAGCAGATATCCCACGCCATGGCCTGTACCGTGTCTGTAGTCTTTGCCGTCTTTCCAGAGCGGAAGCCTAGCTATAGAGTCCAATTTAGAGCCAGTAGTTCCATGCGGAAAAACGGCCTCCGAAAGAGCTATATGACCTTTCAACACAAGCGTATAGTCCCGTTTCTCGTCCGCTGTCGGATTTCCGAGTGAAATCGTCCTGGTTATATCCGTTGTCCCGTCTAGATACTGTCCGCCTGTGTCCACAAGCAGAAGTCCCTCTCTCTTCAGCTCGTAGGCAGAATCCTCCGTAGCCTTGTAGTGGACTATGGCCCCATGGTCCTTGTAGCCTGCTATAGTCTCAAAGCTCGGCTCTATGTAAAACCCCGACATTCGTCTGTACTCCTCTATCTTCTCTGCAACATTTATCTCTGTGACTCGTTCCTCGTAAAGAGCCCCTTCAAGCCAGCAGAGGAACTTCACCATGGCAACGCCATCCCGCTCCTGGCAGTCCTTGTAGTTCTTAAGCTGCACAGGGTTTTTCACGGCCTTAAGCCTCTCCACTATATCGTCTCCTTCAAGCTTTCTTACACATTCCGGTATGAAATTGTATATTCGACTGTTTAGCTTGGAGCTGTCCAGATACACTTTAGAATCTCCCAGTGACGAAACGTAATGCTCTATGTCTTGGTAGTCTCTTATCTCAACTCCCGAGTCTTCAAGCTCAAGCCTTGCGTCCTCTTCCAGCTTGGAGCTATCCACAAATAGCAGTGCATTCTCTCTTTCCACAGAAGCATAAGACAGGACTACGGGGTTGCACTCTATATCCCTTCCCCTTATATTGTAGAGCCAGGCTATGTCGTCCAGTGAAGATATTATGTAGGTGTCTGCCCCCACTTTGGCCATCTCGCCCCGCACTCTTTCAAGCTTGGATTCACGGCTCTCACCCGAATATTCCAAGCTGTGTATAAAAGCCTTTCGGCTAGGAAGCTCTGGCCGGCCTGTCCACAATCCGTCCACCAGTTCACAGTCCAGCTTGAGTTTTATCCCTCTTCCATTCATCTTCCGACTTATCCCGGCAACTTGCTTTGCTGAAAAAAGCCTTCCGTCAATCCCGAGTGTGCTTCCGTTTTCAAGTGTTTCGGCAATCCAGTCGAACATAGCCGGAACCCTCGGCTCTCCTGATCTGAAAAGCTCTATTCCACTCCCTTCAAGCTCTCTCTCAGCCTGTATGAAGTACCTGCCATCTGTCCAGAGTCCTGCACTTTTAGATGTCACGACCAGATTCCCAGCCGAGCCTGTAAAGCCTGAAAGCCATTCCCTTATCTTCCAGTGCTCCGGCAGATACTCGCTCTGATGCGGGTCTGAAGTGGGCGCTATATAGGCGTCCACTCCATATTTTTTCATCTCAGTTCTCAAAATCTCTAATTTTTCTGACACTCTCAATCTTATCTCCCCTTCAATCTCTGTCTTTAAGCTGCGAAGCTATGCCCTTCACACCTCCAGCCACGACTGTTCCGTCTATTCCAGCTCTCTCCATTATAGAACATGCCACTGTCGCGCGCTCTCCCGATCCACATATAACTGCTATTTCCTTCTCGCTGCTCAGTTCGCCCACTCTCTCTTTAAGCAGCTGAAGCGGTATATTCAATCTATTCATATAAGGGTAATCCTCTTCGACTTCCTCTTCTCGTCTTACGTCAAGCACCAGCATCTCTCTGTGCATTTCAAGGTACTCCTTGGCTCCAATTTCCTTTGTCGATTTAAGCCCTGTATCTTCTATCTCCAAGCTTTTAACAGTGCCTTCACCAAGTATTCCCACTATATTGTCATACCCCATTCTTCTGGCTGTCCAGTAGGCCGTTTTCAATTCTTCATCTTTCAGCCCATCTACAAGAAGCACTATAGGATCCTCTGTATCTACAATCCATCCAAGGTATGCGCTGAGTATCTTCGTACTTGTAAATATGCTTCTCTCTATATGTTTTCCGGAATAGGCTTCTCTGCTTCTTATATCCACTACAGTATAGTCTTCTCGCTGTATATCCTCAAGACTTAAAACGTTTGAAATCACTTCTCCAGGTAAATATGCAGCACCCTCTACATTGCACAATTCCATCTTCTCAAAATAAGGGGCTTTAAGCCTCATATAGCTGTGCTTCTCTACAAACTCCTCTTTTGAATCAACCTGAAGCGCCGGGTTTTCCTTTCTCTCATAGCCTAAAGTGGAGCAATCTCTTTCCTCTATCGCCCCTCCGCAGGCAGATCCAGCTCCATGGGCTGGCATCATAAGCACATGGTCTCCAAGTGAAAACAGCTTCTCAAATATACTGTCGTAAAGATGAGCAGTCATCTCTACCAGCCTGTCTTCCCCGTAGAAGTCTGTCCTGCCTAGGTCTCCCCAGAAGAGGGTGTCTCCCACAAACGCCATATAAGGCACATCTCCCATGTACAGCACATAGGACAGATGTCCCAGTGTGTGACCTGGTGTATGGATTGGCGCTATCCTCAGCTTGCCTATTCTGAACTCGTCATCTTCACCGATTTTCTCCCCATATACGTGTCCTAGATCTTCGTATTTAGATATGTATATCTCGGCTCCTGTTTTTTCCGAAAGCTCCATAGAGCCGGATATATAGTCTTCGTTTCTGTGCGTTTCAAATATATGAGTTATTTTCTTGTTGGCCTTTCTGGCCTCTTCTATATAAACTCCCACATCTCTCATGGGATCTATGACTGCGATTTCGCCTCCATCTCCCACCATATAGGAGTAGTGTGAAAGTCCTGGTGTGAAAATTCTCTTGAAGTACATATTCTAGTCACCTCTTCTCTATATTTTTAGTTTTGACTCATTTTTTGTTGATTTCAATGCTTTTATCCCCAAAAGAGTCCTTGGAGTTTACAACTGTCTTTAATCTTTATTGTGTATTCTATAAAAATAGCGCTTTGCAATTTCAGTAACTAAGATGTAGAGAAATGCTATTACAATCAGTGAAGCAAGTATTGTCGGACTGATAGGACTTAAGCTTAGAAGTCCTCCTATCGGGGTGTAAGGCAAAGCTATTGAAATAGCCCCTACAATAATTGATGCGTAGAGCAGTGATGGAGCCGGCTTGCTTTTGAAAAATGGCTTTTGTGTCCTCATGACTATAAGTATCAATAGCTCAGTTAAAATCGAAAGTACAAACCAGCTGCTCTGAAAGACTTCTTGTTGGGCTTTGAAGCCAATAAACAAAACCGCAAATGTCAGGTAGTCAAATATAGAGCTGATTATCCCGAAAGTAAACATGAAGCTTCGAATAAACCTTATATCCCATTTTCTAGGCTTGTCCAACATATCACGATCAACAGAATCATTTGCAATCATAATTGCCGGAAAATCACTTAAAAAATTTATCATAAGTATTTGTTTTGGAAGAAGCGGAAGAAATGGCAAGAAAAGCGACAGCCCCGCCATACTGAACATGTTTCCAAAGTTGGCACTCGTCGTAACCAAAATATACTTTAAAGTATTAGTAAATGTTGTCCGTCCAAGCTCTATTCCGCGTTTTAACACCTTTAAGCTATTTTCCATAAGTACAAAATCTGCAGACTCTTTTGCGACATCTACGGCATTGTCGACAGAGATGCTTACATCGGCTGCATGGAGCGCTGGAACGTCGTTTATACCGTCTCCCATATATCCGACTACATGACTGTTTTTCTTTAAAGCCAGAATAATACGCTCTTTTTGATTAGGATCAACTTCTGCAAACAGATTTACACTCTCAACCTTGCTCCAAAGAGCCTCGTCACTTAATGATATCAGCTCTGACCCCGTTATAACTCCTGTGATTTTCAATCCAACTGATTCGGCTGTATGCATAGCAATAAGCTTGTTGTCGCCAGTGATCACTCTCAGGCTGACTCCTTTCGACTGGAGGTCTTCAATCGTATTTGCCACATCGGGCTTTGGATGGTCTATTAGAAGTATAAATCCTTTAAAGATCATATCTTTTTCATCTTCTACTACATAGTCTGTCTTAATTGAAACAGGCTTTTTTGCTACTCCCAGAACACGGATTCCACTGTTGCTCCAATCTGAGTAAAGGCTGTGAATCTCTTTTAGCGTCGAGTCATCCATTTTTCTCTGGACGCCTTCAATCTCAAAGTGACTGCATATCTCCAAAACTTTACTGAATGCACCTTTCACAATCATAGTACACTCGTCTTCTTCACCTACAATTACACTGAGTCTTTCACGGGTGAAGTCGAAAGGGATCTCCCCAATTTTCTTTATATTGCCTATGTCCATGGCTCGAGAGCTTGTAATAGTGCTATCGAGAGAATTTACCATGCCTGATTGCATTGCAGCGTTTATATAGGCCAGTCTGAATACAGCTTCAGAGTGATTCCCGCTGATATCTACCGTGTCATCTAGCTTTATTACGCCTTCTGTCAATGTCCCTGTTTTATCTGTACACAGCACATCCATGCTGCCAAAGTTTTCGATTGCAGCCAACCTGCGGACTATAACTCCTTCCTTTGCCATAGTTCTAGATCCCTTAGATAGAGTTATGCTGATTATAGCCGGCAAAAGCTGAGGCGTTATTCCCACTGCCAGGGCTACTGAAAACAGCAACGACTCAATGGCAGGCCTTTTGAAGATTACGTTTATGGCAAAAACGCTCAAGGTCAGAATAAGCATTATCTGCGTCAGCAAATAGCCGAAATGACGCACTCCTTTTTCAAATTCAGTTTCCGGTGAGCGCAGCGAAAGCTTTTTAGCTATCTGTCCAAACTCAGTATCCTGCCCAGTCTTTACGACCAGCATAACTGCATTTCCACTTTGAACGTTTGTACCCATGAAAACACAGTTTTTACGTTCTTCAATGCTTGAGACTTCAACTGCTGTTCCTTCTTGCTTTCTGACTGGGAGCGACTCCCCTGTCAATATTGACTGGTTTACAAAGAAGTCATCGCTTTTCAACAGAATGCCATCTGCTGGTATGAGGCTTCCTGTCGAAAGATTTACTATGTCCCCAGAAACAACTTCACTTGAAGGTATGCTAAGAGGTTTTTTGTCACGAACTACTATCGAAGTAGCTTGAACTTTTGCTCGCAACTCTTCTATTGCATTGCTGGCGCTATACTCCTGCAAAAAGCTCATTATAGAGCTTGCCAAGACTATCAGCAAAATAATAAGAGCATCTATCCACTCCCCTGTAACCCATGAAATGACTGTGGCAATAAGCAGAATCACTATAATAGGATTTTTAAATTGGCTTGTAAACAGCATAAGCTGAGAAGTCTTGTTTTGCTTTTCCAGAGAGTTATAGCCATCCTTTTCTAGTCGGATTTTAGCCTCCTCAGATGTTAGTCCACTCTCATGCGAACCAAGATATTTCAAAACTTTTTCCAAAGGTATACTCCAGTATTTAATACTATCTTTATCCGTCATTGTAATTCCTCCTATAGACAATGTACGACGCTTACTTTTAAGCCTTTCCAAGAAAAGTGAGCCTGTCAAAACTAAAGCTACTGCCACGGGTATTATGTGATAAAACAGTCTAAACATAATAAGAGAAACGATGGCGTTGTGGGTATCCACATTTATCAACGACATCCCCAGCAAAAGAGTTACGTCAAAAGTTCCAATCGCTCCCGGCACAAGACTTGCCACTCCTACCGCTGAAGAAACTATGAAAATACTGAATATATCCATAAAACTTGAATGCGGACTAAAATATAATGATATAGCTGAAAAGAACATCGCTGATACTGTCCATTCAAGTATCGAAGACATAAATAGATTTTTCAAAAGACTGTAGTCTATTTCTTCATCGCCAATTTTCCCGAGCAGTTTTTTCTTAAGCCATTTAAATTTATTTATCATAAAAAAAAGAGGCGTATATAGAATCAGCACTGCTACAGCAATTAGAACATACTCATACCTTTCAAAAATAAGTCGTATATTCTTCAGATTTAATAAGGCTGTCCAAATCAATGCAGATAGTCCCGTTGAAAAAGAAGCTACGGCCAATATGTTGTAATAAGCAGCTTCCTTTGCTGGAACTCCTTCTTTAGAGTAGAACAGCATTCTTACGCCAGCGCTAGAAAATCCACCTGAAATATTGTTTATGGCATTCGAAATAAAGGCTATTTTGAAAACTTTAATCCCTTTAAGCTCTATACTAAGCTCTCTTGAGATAATAATCTCTCGTATGTATGAAATGGCCACAGTCAAAAGTCCCCCTGCCATGAAAAAAATTATTTTCTTCATAGGCAAGGACTTTAATACTGAACCAATTTCTGCTGCCCTTATTGAAGCCAGCTCCATCCGTCCTTCATATAGGACAATTCCTATGGTGATTGTTATGAATATAAACTTCAAATTATTCTTAAGTTTCTTTGACATAGAAGTAATTCCTCCAGTTGTAGCTGCATGCATTGCCTTGCTTAGCTACTAATCCCCTTCGCCCATAAGTGATTTAAGCTTTAATACCATCTCTTCAATTCTTAAAATCATATTTGAAGCCTCGTTCATCTTCTCATCATTCATTGTTTTTTCTGTAGCAAGATTAATTATGTCTTCAAAGTCATTGTGGATACTATAGAGCTTGTCCTTGGCCTTAATTATCTGAGAACCAATAGAAGCTTTACTTCTTGTATCTTTGATGCTCAGTCTGACATCCGACTCAAGATCATATTCCGATACATCTTCCACAACTGTGCATTCGTACAAAAGAGCTTGTTTGACAGTATCCGCAAATGCGTGTTTTGCTTCCTCTTCCCCGTGCAAAAGAAAAACCTTCTTAGGCATGGATTTGAAGCCCGAAAGCCACTCCAGCAAATCGTCTCTATCTGCATGGCCAGAGAAACCTTCCAAGTTGTGAATTTCGGCTTTTATGTGTATGTTTTCTCCAAATATTCGGACATCTTTATTTCCATCTAAAATAAATTTTCCAAGTGTACCTTCCGCCTGGTACCCTATGATTATTATGCTTGACTTAGGATTCCAGAGGTTATGCTTCAAATGATGCTTTATCCTGCCTTCATCGCACATCCCGCTTGCTGATATAATTATCTTCGGTTCTTTTGTATAATTGAGTTGCCTAGATTCTTCACTCGACCTTGTAAACCTAAGATTCTTGAAATCAAGAGGATTGTCGCCTGACAAGATTAAATTCTTAGTCTCCTCATCAAATACCTCTGCGTGTTTCCTGAACACTTCAGTGGCATTGGTGGCCATTGGGCTGTCAACATAAACCATTACATCTCTCAATACACGCTTGCATTCCTCATCTTGATCGTAGTATCTGTTTAGATGGTATACCAGCTCCTGTGTTCTTCCTACAGCAAAGGAAGGAATTACAACAGTTCCGCCTCTTCTTATTGTCTTGAGTATAATCTTTATAAGCTTATCCAAGCTTTGCTTGCTTGGTTCGTGGACTCTGTTTCCATATGTTGTTTCCATAATTAAGTAGTCAGCTTCTTCTATTTTCACAGGATCTCTTAGTATTGGCTTGTCTTTGGTTCCCAAGTCACCTGAAAATACAAGTTTAGAGCTCTTTTCACCCTCTTTGACCCACAGCTCCACTATAGATGACCCTAGTATATGCCCCGCATCCTGAAGTCTTATGGTTATGTCCTGGTTTATATCTATACTCTTGTCATACCCGATTGGGGATAGGTGTTGAAGTGACCTGATTGCATCTTCCACTGTAAAAAGCGGTACTACAGTGTTTCTTCCTTGTCGCATTGCCTTTTTATTGGCCCACTCAGCTTCCACCTCGTGAATATGTCCGCTGTCTTTAAGCATGATCTCTGTTAAATCTGAAGTGGCATGAGTGCAGTATATCTTCCCCTTAAATCCCAAGTTTGTCAGTAGAGGTATCCTTCCGCAGTGGTCAACATGAGCATGGCTTAAAACCATAAAGTCAAGTTCTGCTGGATCAAACTCAAGATCTTTAAAATTCAACTGCTCTAGTATTTTATCACCTTGAAACTGGCCACAGTCCAATAGAAACTTGTATTTATCAGTGGTAACTAGATGACACGATCCTGTAACAGACATTGCTGCACCTAAAAATTTAATTTTCATAGCTATCGCTCCTTAAATATGTGAATTAAGCTTATAATAAACTTTGATTTTAACGTACATATAACCTCGAAATACATTAGGATATAGATACCCTATTTATATTAGAAGGACACAGCTTGCCGATAAAATACATTCCAATACATATTTTTACATCATATAAAAAAACTAAGCCAGGCAGTTTTCCATACGAACTTATTAGCACGGTATGGGAATAGCCTGGCTTTATATTGCATTTGAATTTTCCTTCTCTTAGGCCTTATAGGCCACGTTCCTACAGAGTGTAAATGATATGAACTCCGCAGTATAGTACTCTGTGTTGTACATAAGTGCAACGCTATCTTTTGTATACTCCAATACGTCAAAGGCAAGCAATGGTGTATTCTCAGAAACCTTGAATAGATTTGAAAGTTCCTTGTCCGCCACTGCAGGGGATATTTCCAAAACGTCGTGTGTTATGCTGCAACCGCAGAGCTCTTCCACCACAGGGAAGATGCTTGGCTCGAACCTCTTTTTATCTATATCCTTTGTATTTAGCAGTTTTTCAGGAACCCTATCTATATACACAGCTGCAACTATGTCGTTTGCGTAGAGAAGCTTCTTTACAACTAAGATTTCATCTCCCTCTTCAAGGTTCAGCTTTGAAACCTCAGCATCATCTGCCACTCTAAATTCAAAATCTGCCACTTCAAACTTCACATCATATCCGTGGTTTCTCAGCACGCCTTCTATATCGCTTCCAAGGTCCACTCTGTTTTCCAGCTTTGTCACAAATGAGTTCACAAGCGTTCCTTTTCCCTGAACCCTCGAAACCGAACCCTCTCTTTCAAGCACTGTTATAGCCTCTCTTACAGTGAGCCTGCTCACTCCCAGCTGCTTTGCAAGCTCATCTTCATTGGGCAGCACGGGCCTCTCTGTACTGTTTATATAGTCCCTCAGACTTTCAAGTATCTTTTGGACTGTAGTCATTTTGCTTACCTTTTTAATACCCACTTTGCTCATTTCCTTCTCCCTTAAGCTTATTTGCTTCTATATGCTTATCTCACAAAATTTTAACGACTTATCAACTTCTCAACTTCTTCATTTGCCTTGGCTACAACAAGCTCTTCGTCAACTCCAACCAGCTTTCCATCTTTTACAACTATTCTGCCGTTTACAACAGTGCAGTCAACCTCCCCAGTAATTCCAACAGTTCCTAGGAGTGACTTTGGATCGTACTGAGTTCCGACATGACTAAGCTTGTTGGAGTCTATCATAAACAGATCTCCCGCTTTCCCCTCTTCTAAAATGCCTATATCGTTTCTTCCAAGAACTCTAGCTCCTCCTCTTGTGGCGAGCTTCAGTATATCGTATCCAGTCGGAGCCTTGTCGCTCGAACTAAGTCTGTGAAGGAGGTACGCAACCCTTATTTCCTCCAGCATATTTGATCCGTCGTTGCTTGCGCTTCCATCTACAGCCAGCCCTACAGGTATGTCCATATCTATCATCTCTGAAATCCTGGCTATCCCCGATGAAAGCTTCATATTGGATATAGGACAGTGGGCCACTCCTGTCTTGGTCTTGGCAAGCCTCTTGAGCTCTTCGTCGTTGAAGTGAATTCCATGTGCAAACCAGACGTCTTCACCTATCCACCCCAAGCTTTCCATATAGTCTAGTGGTCTCATTCCAAATTTTTCAACAGTAAAAGATTCTTCATCCAATGTCTCTGCGAGATGAGTGTGTAGCCTTACACCGTATTTTCTGGCAAGCACTGCGGACTCTTTCATAAGATCCCCTGTAACACTAAAAGGAGAGCATGGTGCAAGGGCAATCTGAGTCATAGAGTTTCGGCTTGAATCGTGGTATTTCTTTATAAGTCTCTCTGAATCTGCCAGTATCTCGTCTACAGTCTGTACTACCGAGTCCGGCGGAAGTCCTCCGTCTTTCTTGCTAAGCGACATACTCCCTCTTGACGCATGCATCCTGATTCCAAGCTCTTTTGCAGCCTCAAACTGAATGTCTATAAGCTCCCCGCTTGTATCTCTAGGAAATACATAGTGGTGGTCAAAGCAAGTGGTGCACCCGTGCTTCATAAGCTCTCCCATGCCGACAAAAGAACTGTACTT